>JBCCTK010000001.1:0-53945 GCA_039198685.1 Pseudomonadota bacterium
AGCACCTCTCAACCGCCCGGCTCTCCGCGGCCCAGCGGATGCGGTCCTGGTCAGGATGCTCGTCGAATAAGGAGATGTTCTGCTCGATGGAACCAGCCAGCAGTGTGTCATCCTGCATGACCACGCCCATCTGCTTGCGCAGGTTTGCCAAGCCCCACTTGCTGGCTTCCAGCCCATCAAAGAGAACCTTGCCGCCAAGGGGCTCATAGAGGCCGAGGATGATGCGCAATAGGGTGGATTTGCCCGCCCCAGAGGGGGCCGACAGGGCGATGAACTCACCGAGCTCAGCCTTCAGGCTCGCCCCATGGAGAATGAGCGGCTCAAACGGGCCGTAGCGGAAGGAGACGTTCTGGAGTTCCACTGCGCCGGTGAACGCCCGCCCGATTGAGGGGGTATGCAGGCCCGGTTCACGCTTGGCCAGCGCGATGTCAGACACGCGCTCCAGGTGCACATCCAGCAAGCGGAAATTCACCCACTGCTCAAGCAGCGCCATGAGCCGCTGCTCGAACTGTCCCTTATAGGCGATGAAGGCCGTGATCATGCCGATGGTCATGGCCCCGCCAATGGAGGCTTGGGCCGCCATATAGACGACAAGGATGTTCGACAGGCCCATGAGCGTCTGGCTGATCGCGCCATAACCGATGTTCACATTGCCAACGCGTATCTGAGCGTTCAGCGTGTCGGCAGCGAGGTTGCGCCACACGGACTCGCGCTCGGTCTCCATGCCCGCGACCTTGATAGCCTGCATGGCGCGCAGGGTCTCGAGAAACTTTGTATTCTCCTTGGCATCGGCCACGAGCAGGTCACCCGAAAGGCGCTTGGAAAGGGACAGAAAAGCAAAGCGCAGCACCGCATAGACGACAATAAACGCCACCACCACAAAGCCGAGCATAGCATCGTATAAGAAGATCACGATACCCAGGAAGATCGCGAAGACGCCATCAAGCAGGGCTGCAATGGCGCCATTGGCGATGAGGTCGCGGATCGGAACAAGCGACTGAAAGCGCTGCTGGATGTCGCCCACATGACGGCGATGGAAATAGGAGAGCGGCAGCTTGATCATGTGGTTCATCAGGCTGGCTTCCATATCGTAGCTCAGAATGTTTGAAAGGAACTGGAAGACGAGCCCGCGGATGATGGTGGTGAGCGCTTCGAAGATCTTCAGCGCTGCAAACCCGATGGCGATGGCCGCAAGCAGCGAGAGGTCGCTCTTCAGGATCGCCTCGTCGATGACGAGCTGCATGTAGTAGGGCGTGAGCAGCACAAAAATCTGCAGGAACGCTGACAAAGCAAGGCCCTGGCCGATTGCTTTCCAGACCGTTGCATCAAGCCGGACAAGGCTGGAGAGCTTGACGGGGTTACGCTCTTTTTTGCGCTTGAAGCCAGAGGTTGGGGTCAGCTCCAGCGCCACACCGGTAAAGTGCTCGCTGGCATCTTCGAGCTTCATCTCCACCCATCCGCATGCCGGATCGAGGATCGTGATCGATTTCTTCGTTGCGCGCTTGAGCACAACAAAATGGTTCATGTCCCAATGGAGAATGGCAGGCATGCGCAGGTCTCTGAGTTCCTCAAGCTCACAGCGCACGGCCCTCGCGCCGAGGTTCATTTGACCAGCGATGTCGATTACGTCCTTGAGCGTGGCGCCTTTCAGCGAGATCGGGAATTTACTGCGCAGGGTCGTGAGGTCTGTTCGGAACCCGTGATAACCGGCCACCATGCCGATACAGGCCAGGCCACATTCCGCTGCTTCCGCCTGACGCAACAGGGACATGGACTTGAAGCCGGAAAGGTTGAGGACGCTCATGGCCCCCCCATAGCGTCAAGACAATACGATAACCGCGCCCCAAAAATTGACCATGCACATGCGAAGAGGTCTTGCGTAAAGCTGCGCAAAAGCGCATACATGAATTCGGTCACTGCCGCATCTCCACATGCGCATGATCCGTCCCGGTCGCTGCGTCACCAGCGCCGGGACATTTCTTTTCAGGGTAGAAAGCCCCCGCTCACTTTTTTCATAAGGTCACCCTGGCCGGGTGGTGTCAACCTCATTGAGGGCCTGATGTGTCAGGCTGGGCTGAACTGATTATCGAGGGTCGACTGAGCGCTGCTCGTGAAAGGGCGTCCGTCTCGAAGTCCGTCAGGCTACGATGACTGTTCCGCCCCTCAAGAGACCAGAAAAAGTCTTTCGGAGCGAGACCAGCGTCCGTCTTAAACAGGGCCAATCCCGGCCATTCTGATTGAGTACGGGTCCTAGGATGCTTGGGTTTTGGTGATCGTATGGCTTCCTGCGGGCAAGGCGACATGATAGAGCATGAGCGATCCGACTTCGGCCTCGTCAGGCGGTGCGCGACGACGAGCCTGGCGGAAACGCAAGCGGCCCGCTGTGCTCCTAGCCAGCACGAATGAGACACCCCGCCAAACGATGCAAATTGACCGGAAAGGGCCCTAGCGCGCTCTGTGAATTATGCGCCAGCGCAGGAGGGGTAACAGTAGAAAATTCAAGGCACGATCGCTGGGCGTGCGCGCCCACTTCCTGAAATAATAGGTTAAACTGTCTGCCTTGTGCCTGGCGACTGTTCTGCTGTCTGCATCCGATGTCGCGCCATCATGTAGCGCTGCCGCCAGGGGCTGATAGAGCACGCTGCCGCCCTGGGCGCGCACGGTTCGGCTCAGGTCGATATCCTCCACATGGAGGAAGTAGGTCTCATCGAACCCGCCTATCGCATTAAAATCTGACTTTGGCATGGCAAAGAAGGCACCGGAGACGACGTCCATTGCGGTGGGAGCTGATGGCGCGGGCGTGTGTTCCAGCGTCCAGCGCCGCAGACCGAGTGCGCTTGCCCAGGTCAGCTCCCGGCGCCGGGCACCGCGCTGCTCAATGCCGTCTGCCCCGAAGATTTTGCCACCCACCTGGCAGGGGGAGGGTTGACCCTTACAGGCTGATTGTAAGGCAAACACGCTGCCCCGGCGCACCATGGCATCGGGATTAACGAAGACCAGAAAGTCACCGCGCGCCAAACTCGCACCCAGGTTGCAGGCCGGGCCAAAGCCAATATTTTCTCGTTTCATAACAGCCTCGACTGTATCCCATTGCGCAACGGTCTGATCGAGCCATTCGGTGTCTGGTGCTGGGTTCCCATTGTTGATGACGACAATTCCATCGACTTCGGGGTCTGATTTCAGGGCATAGAGACAGTCTCTCAGCCGCCGGCCTGTATGGTAGCTTACGACAATCGCTGTGACTGCGCGCCAGGTCACGCGCGTTCTGCTCGCGCCAGGATGATCAGGGCCATGGTGACAAGGACGAGCGAGGCCCAGAATGCCTCATTCCATACGCTGTAGGACACGCTGGCGATAGCCAAAGCTGCGCCCGTGAGTCCTGCGGCTCCCATCTTCAAGCGCTGCGACATGGCGGCTGGTGGGGGTAGACGAAACCCCAGGGCGATGAGCGTGGTTGCCGTTAGAATGGCGCCGATCAGGCCGGTTTCAGCCCAGATTTCGAGTGCCATATTATGGGGGTGGCTGGGTATCAGTGGATAGCGTGTCCACGCCGCTTCCACACCGCCCCTAGAGACCACATCGGCCAACCATTCGGGCCGCGTGAGATAGGTCTCACGCCACGTTGATGCTGCCTCAAGCCCGTGGCCCGTGATGGGGCGTTCAGACACTTTTTCTGTGACGGCATGCCAGGCCCACACCCTGGATTGAAAGGACAGCGGCAAGTTCAGATTCAGAGTGTCGAAGAGGCCTGCAAGCCGTCCCAGCAGAGGGGCCGCCATAACCATTACAGCAATCCCGGTGTAGATGACCCGGAAACCACTGCGCGGAAACACGATGACAAGGCCAACAAAGAGCAGTGTCAGCACAACCGCTAGAATTGCCGCAGCGCTTCCAAGGAATGCGAAGACGGCCACCGCAGGTGCAATCGCAAACACTCCCACATTGCGCACCCAGCCGCCTCGCGTCCAAACCGCAGCCAGCAAAACCGGCAAGACCAAGGCTAGAGCGTTGGCAAAGCGCAGGACATTTTGCATACCGTCGCGCTGGGCCTCGATCTGGGTCTCATAGGCCATGGCCAACCCCCGATCGAGCAAGGGCGGTGTCGCCAGAAGCATCGCCAGATGAACACCAAAAATACCGGCAAGAAGCGTGGCAGCATGCCTAGGATAGGCCTTGGACGACTGGAGCACCGCAATCGACACCCCAGTCGCTAACGCGATCCCCACAAGGCGCAAGGCGCTGAACTTGATAGCGAAATTACCGTCCGCCAAACTGCCGGAAAATACCGGCGTATCCAGTGCTGGAGACCAGAGCGTGGACGCCGAAACCCAAATTATAAGGATGGCAAATGCTGCCAACAGAAACGATGGTCTGGGTGCTGCGGGTCGAAAAAAGACAGCGCCGATGGCGACCAAGCCCAACAGGGGTGTCATCCCCTGAGCGCCCAGAAGTGCCAAGAGCGGCCAGAGCACCATCAAACCTGCGAAGACCGCGGGGAAGGACACGTTTCGGGATGCGCTGTTGTTGGAGGAAACCTCTTGCATCACAGTTGGCTAGCCTGCCTCGCGGGGCCGGTCCAGCAAGCGGGTGCACGTTCTGAATGGCGGCCGTTGGGCCAGCACGTCTCTACACGAACAATATTTCTGGGAAGATTGTTGCTGACCACCATGAAAATCGCAGAGACCGTCGTCGCGGTTAGCGTTTTGCAGCCCACTCAAGCGACCGACAGAATTTGAGATGCACCCGCGCCCCAGACGCCCTCAGCGCACTCTTTTTGCGCGTCGGCACAGCCTTTGCCGATCCGAAAGGGCTTGACAATTTGGGCGTGCACCCAAATATTGGGTACGTGCCCAAATATCAGGAGCGGCTCAATGATTTCTGACTTTCTTGTTCCCTTGGTTGCAGATTGGCCATTGGCCTTTCGAATTCTAGCGATTGCCCTGGCCGTGGCGGTGCTCGTTATGGCGCGATACGGACTTCTTACAGCCATTGGGTTTGGTATCGGCCAGCTTGTCGGCAAGCTTGCGCCGCACCGGAGACTCCAACCGATTCCGTTCACACGCGAACAGATCAAGCGTGAGATATTTCACTCCATGTCCAGCGTGCTCATCTTTACCTTGGTGATCGGTTTGATCTTCTTGCTGACTCAAGCAGGGTGGACCCGGATCTACCAGCAGCCCGATGCGCTCGGTTGGGCCTGGTTCTGCTTGCAGATCCCCATGGCTCTGCTGATACAAGATTTTTACTTCTACTGGATGCACAGGCTCATCCATACGCCGGGTCTCTATGAAAGGATCCACAGCACGCACCATGTTTCGACCAACCCGAGCGCGTTTGCAGCCTTCGCGTTCCATCCCATCGAGGCGTTCCTGGAGATTGCTGTTTTTATCGCCCTTGTCATGGTTTTCCCGATGAACCCCACGGCGCTGATTATTGTCGGATTGATTTCGCTGATGTTTAATGTCTATGGCCATTTGGGCTATGAGATCATGCCGCGATTTATCGCCAAGAGCCCTCTCGGGTACATTTTGAACACGTCTGCTTATCACAACCAGCACCACCGTGCCTTCAAGTGCAATTACGGCCTCTACACGGTGATTTGGGATAGAATGTTCGGCACCTTACATCCGAAGGCAGAGCAGGTATATGATCGCAAAACCCAGCGGCCCGTTTCATCGGAGGCTGCAACACAAGCCTAGAAGATGCCTCGCCTGCCATGTCGATCACCCAACACTCGGAAGACACACGCGCGGCCTTTGGGATTAAAACCAAGGGCCGCATTCTTTCAGCCAGCCTCGATCTTTTCAATGCTTTCGGCTTCGAGCGGGTCACCACGGCTCAGCTTGCGGAAGCTGCGGACGTTCTGGACGGCACGCTTTGGTACCACTTCAAAGCCAAGAAAGATCTGCCCCTAGCCCACCTTGATGTGCTTGAAGCTCGACTAAACGACCACTTGGAGTCGCCTATGGCGACGGCGCGTTCTGAAGTTGTCGATGCAATACTAGGCATGTTCGATCTGCTTTGGGACTTTCGATATCTGCTCAGGGACCCAATTGCCGTCGTGCAAGACGGCGAGGATAGTCGTGCGCGACTGAAACGGATCTACCAGAATGTGGAACAAAGAACGCAAGACAGGCTGCACCAAGCGGACGCTTTGGGGTTGATCGATTTAGATGGCGTGGATGTCCATTCCCTTGCCGTATCTTGTTTCCTGGTGGGTCGATATTGGCTGGACTATGCAAGCATCCGATACGGGGAAGACATGGACGCTGCAACGTTCCGGCAAATGGGCATCGCGCAAATCGTATCATTGATACGGCCCTATGTGACGGAGGGTGGGAATACGCTTCTAAACGCATCGCCCCAACCCGCCGATGATGCGGCAGGCTGAGGACTGTTTGGAGCCGAGCGCGACCTAGGCTGGTCAGACTTGCTGTAGGTCCGGTGGAAGCGCTTCTTTGACAATGGCGCCAACGGCGTCGTCCAGCGTGATAATCTCCTGAGCCTTGGAGCCGAACCGGCGAAGGGCGAGTTTCCGCTCTTCCGCTTCCCGGGCGCCGACCACCGCGATGATCGGGATCTTCTGTAGCGAGTGTTCGCGGACCTTGTAGTTGATCTTCTCATTGCGAAGATCCATTTCCACGCGCAGACCCGCTTTGCGCAGTGCTTCTGCCGCCTCAACGGCGTATTCATCGGCCTCAGACGTAATCGTTGCGACCACGACCTGCACCGGAGCCAGCCACATGGGGAAGGCGCCGGCATAGTGCTCTATGAGAATACCCGTGAACCGTTCCAGCGAGCCGAACAGGGCGCGGTGAAGCATCACCGGTCGATGGCTCTCGCCATCATCACCGATATAGGTTGCATCGAAACGCTCAGGAAGATTGAAGTCGACCTGCAGCGTGCCGCACTGCCAATCCCGGCCGATGGCATCGCGCAGAACGAATTCGAGCTTTGGCCCATAAAAGGCACCTTCACCCGGATTGTAGCCATAGGGCAGACCCGTGGCTTCGAGGGCATTCTTGAGCGCCGCTTCGGACTTGTCCCACACCGCATCATCGCCGATGCGAGCCTCGGGCCGGTCTGAGAATTTGATGCGTACATCCTCAAACCCGAAATCCTTGTAGATATCGAGGATCAGGTCGACCACCGTCAGGCATTCCTGCTGGAGCTGATCTGGTGTGCAGAAGATATGGGCATCGTCCTGCGTGAAGTGGCGCACGCGCATCATGCCATGGAGCGCGCCCGACGGCTCATACCGGTGCACCTTGCCGAACTCGGCCATGCGCAATGGCAGCTCTTTGTAAGAGCGTTGGCCATGGTTGTAGACCTGCACACCGCCGGGGCAGTTCATGGGTTTGAGTGCATATTTGCGCTCATCCGGCATCACCGTGGAGTACATGTTCTCACCGAACTTTTCGGCGTGTCCCGACGTTTCCCAAAGCGAATAGTCGAGCAGGTCCGGCGTATTGATCTCCACATAGCCGGCCTCGTCCTGGCGCCGGCGCATATAGGAAATCAGCATCTGGAACAGCGTCCAGCCCTTGGGGTGCCAGAAGATGGAACCTGGGCCTTCCTCCTGCATATGGAAAAGGTCCATCACCTTGGCGAGTTTGCGGTGGTCGCGCTTTTCGGCCTCTTCCAGGCGGTGGAGGTGGGCCTTTAGGTCCTTTTCATTGCGCCAGGCCGTGCCGTAGATACGCTGCAGCATCTCATTATTGGAGTCGCCGCGCCAATAGGCGCCCGCCAGCTTCATAAGCTTGAATGCCTTGGGAATCTTGCCCGTGGAGGGCAGGTGCGGGCCAAGGCAGAGATCATACCAGTCACCCTGGCGATAGATCGTTATCACCTCATCTTCGGGCAGGTCCGAAATCAGTTCGGCTTTGTAGGCCTCGCCGATTGAAGCAAAGTGCGCGATCGCCTCGTTGCGATCCCAAACTTCGCGGACCAATGGATAATCGGCGTCAACAATCTCGGCCATTTTGGCTTCGATCTTCTCGAAGTCTTCGGTTGAGAAAGGTTCCTCGCGATGGAAGTCGTAATAGAAGCCATCATCGATCACGGGGCCAATGGTCACCTGGGTGCCGGGGAACAGGTCCTGCACGGCTTGTGCGAGCACGTGGGCCGCGTCATGGCGGATTAGCTCCAGGCCTTCAGGGTCTTTTTCGGTCACGATTTCGACGGCTGCCCCGCCCGGCAATTCGCGGGTCAGGTCGCGCAGCTCGCCATTCACGCGCGCGGCAAGCGCCTTTTTGGCGAGGGATTTGGATATGGATTGCGCCAGGTCGAAGGCGGAGGCGCCATCTTCCAATTCGCGTTTGGAGCCGTCTGGCAAGGAGACTTCGATCATGATGCGTTTGTCTTCAGCGTAGGTTTCGGACCGCTTAACGCGCCTGATGGATATTGCCCACAGACAAAGCGCGTCGAGCCGGTGAAATCAAAGGAATAAGGTGAAAGGCTTGGTGGGCGCGCAAGGCCGAAGGGCCCGCCTCGAAGGCAGGGTTACGCGCCCGTGCGAGTTCGCGTTGTGCGTTGGCGGCGTCCAAAATCCATTCCAGTGAGATAGTCTCTTTGGCCTGGTGGATCAATACAATCCTGCCGCCCGAGCGAGCATGACCAAGCCAATCGCCGTTACCAACCACTTCATCCAGGCTTTGAAATTGACGTCATCCATGATGGCGAGCACGCGCCCGCCGACCCATGTGCCGGCCATGGCGATAGGAATGGCGGCCGCGATGAACCAGACCGGCGGCATTGCACCCCAACCGGCCGCGCTTACAACCGGCACGGTCCAGAACCCGACCTTGATAAGGTGGCTCAGGGTTTGGGTGACGGATTTAGTCGCCACGATCTCCTGGCGGGTCATGTTATTGTTGACGAAAAACAAGTCTAGCAGAGGGCCTGCAACGCCGGCAATTGTATTCAGCGCTTGCACGACAATCCCGGCGCCGAGGGCGTCTCGGCGACGCTGGATGTCCAGATGGAAGCGTTCCTTGGGCAACCAGATGAGGAGCGGCAAGAGTCCCAGGACGAGATAGACCTGCTGTTTGTTAGGCACCCATGTAACTGTAAACAGGCCTGCCACTCCAATGCCCGCGCCGATCGCATAGCGCCGTGTGGCCACCCAATCGATGTGATCACGAATAAGCCATGCACGCCAGCCATTGGCCACCATTTGGATCGAGCCGTGGATGATCATGGCGCTGGCGACTGTCACCGACGGCAGGGCAATCAGGACGCCCATCAGGATAATACCACCCGCCATGCCGAAAATGCCCGAGATGAAAGCGGTTACGGCGCTTGCCGCGAGGATTATGAGGCCTGCAAGGGTGGTCATGGCTTCTGATAAGCATGATTCATCTTTCGACTGCGAGGGCGTTCAAGGCAGACGCAGCAATGCGCAACTGGCTTGGAACACGGTTCGGAGATGGGACCGAGCGCCGACCCGGAAAAGATCGCTGGGCGGTTGGCCGGTGCGTTGCCGGTGAAACCTCTTTCCATGCTCTAAGGGGGTGTATGGGTCGTGAAGCCTTGGAATAGGGAGCCATGCATTCTGAGGCGCGCTTTGAGGGGCTTGGGTGGCGTCCAGGCGCCAACAGACCCAATGGTCACCAATGCGGGTGTCGAGACCGGTATGCGGATGCCTTGTGGTGACGAGGCCAAACAGAAGTCCACCCCATGGATCGCAGAGATTCTCTCAAAGTGTCGTGAGAGGTGTTGATCATAAGCGGCACCGATACGTCTGGTGAGCGCCCAACAGAGAGTTTCGCCACGATCGGTAGAGGCTGACCATAGGGCAACACGCGCAAAAGTAGGAAAGGTCGCCGTGCGACCGTTTCGTGTTTTACACATCAAAGGATACAGCGTACGTTGACGCAAACGGAAAGCAGCCAATCCGCACCCGGGAGGACGAGTGAATGCCCTATACTGATCCGAATGTCGGCGAGATGAACGAAGACCTATTCGACCTTCGTATGTCGGAAGAAGCCCGGCCACTCTTCGAGCACGTAAAGCGGTTTATCGCAGAGACCGTCGAGCCGATGTATGCCGAGTTTGTGGAACTGGGCAAAAACCACACCGATCCCTGGAGTTATGCACCGGGGCAGCTGGAAGCTTTGGAGAAGGCAAAGAACAAGGCGAAAGCCGAAGGGCTGTGGAATTTCTTTCTCCCCGATGCTGAAACCGGCGAAGGCTTGAAGAACCTCGATTACGCCTATATCGCGGCCGAGCTGGGGAAGAACCCGCTTGCGTCGGAAAGCATGAACTGCTCAGCGCCCGATACCGGCAATATGGAAGTCCTCGAACGCGTTGGAACGCCAGAGCAGAAAGAGCGTTGGCTCAAGCCTTTGCTGGCCGGCGAGATCCGCTCGGCCTTTGCCATGACAGAACCGGGCATTCCCAGTTCGGATGCCAAGAACATATCAACCTCAGCAGTGCTTGAGGGTGATGAGTGGGTTATCAATGGCGAGACATTCTATATTTCGGGCGCGGGTGATCCGCGCTGCAAGATCATGATCACGATGGTCAAGACGAGCCCTGATGCGGCGCCGCATCAGCAGCAATCCCAGATTTTGGTGCCAACGGATACGCCTGGGGTGAAGATCCTGGATGGGATGAAAGTGTTTGGCGACTATGATGCGCCCCACGGCCACATGCATATCGTTTTCGACAATGTACGCGTGCCGAAGGAGAATATGCTGCTTGGCGAGGGCCGCGGCTTTGAAATCTCCCAACTCCGCCTCGGCCCAGGCCGCATCCACCACTGCATGCGGTCACTGGGCGCGGCAGAGAAAGCCCTGGAACTCATGGTCATACGCGGAATGGGCCGCCAAGCCTTTGGACGCGACCTGATAAAGCTGGGTGGCAATATCGAGAAAGTGTCACGTGCGCGGATCGAGATTGAAGCCATGCGCATGATGGTTCTTAAGGCGGCCAAGGCGATGGACGTGCTCGGCAATGCGGAAGCCCGTGTCTGGATCTCGATGGTCAAGGCCATGGTGCCCGAGAAGGTGTGCCAGATCATCGATGAAGCGATCCAGATGCACGGTGCTGCCGGTGTATCCCAATGGACGCCGCTCGCGCGCATGTATACCAGTCAGCGTACACTTCGTCTGGCCGATGGCCCAGACGAAGTGCACCACATGGTCGTAGGCCGCGCTGAAACACGCAAATATACCGGTGAGGAAGAAGACCCAGCCATGGCGTCCGTCTGGCGCAAGTAGGCTCGGCTATTCACTGAGGCCTGAGACAAACCAATATGTGACGGCGGCGAGCAGGATGATCAATCCCACTCGCCGTATCCATTTCGGGAAACGGTCCCACAGTCGCGCCAGGTCGTCGCCGAAGATGTAAAGCAGCGATCCTAGAATGGCGAAACGCAGTAGCCGGCTCGTGGTGAACGCGGCCAGAAACACTGGGAACGAATATCCGCTGGCGCCTGCTGCAATATTGATGATGTAGCTGGGTGCTGGCGTAATCCCGCCCAGGAACACAAAGGAAGCCCCGCGTTCTGCGAAGCGGGCCATGTAGTCTGCCAGCAGGTCTTGTGCACCCACGCGTGCCGCCAAGGCATCGGCATAGTGCGCGCCGAGCTGGTACATGATCGCGCCGGCAGCCGCGCTGCCAAGTGCCGTAATGAGAACGTAGACCCAGATTTGACTTCGGCAGGCCAGGCAAAGCGCGATGAATACGGCCTCATAGGGATATGGGAAGAAGGTTGTCTCAGCGACCTGTGCGAGAAAAAGAACGGGTATCAGCCAAGGTGACCCGGCCCAACGCAGGAGCCGGCTTGGTGCGGATTCTGAGACGTCATGTGACTGCACACCTCTGACCATAAGCACTTTGAGCGTGCTCACCAAGGGACCCGGCTCTATTTGAAAGGCCGCATTCATGAGACTATGATCGAGTTTTGGCGAGGCATTTCATGGACCAGCGAATAAGTGCTTCGACGCTCGACGTCTTTTTGCCATACACGTTGAATGTGAACTGACGCGCTGGAGTCTCACAAGTTGTTGTTTTATCGTCTGCGCACACGTCCTGTGGATTTATGCTTAACTGGAAATTAACATATTAGGTAATTTTACGTACTGATCCCCACATTGGCGGCATATATTATGCTTTCGACTGAAACAGATCGGTAGGAGGTGTTCCATGTTCCGCGCAGTGTTGATGAGCGCAATCGCTCTGTTTACCGCACAAGCCACCTTCGCAGATCCCCAAGCGGAAGCCGTTATTTCGAATGCCGCGCTCGAGCTTGCCGCGGGCGAACTGGATGCTCACGAGTTGACTGAATTGGTGGATACGAATGCGATCGCGCGGTTTACTCTGGGGCGACACGTGCGCGGCCTGGCCGACGAAAGGGTCTCTGCCTATGCCAACGCGTTCAAAGGGTTTCTGGAATCCACATTTGACAGCTATGCCCATCGTTTCACGGGCGCCAACATCGCGATGACCGGCTCGGTGGACCGCTCCACCAGAGATTCCATCGTCACCACGCGCGTGTCGATGCCGGGCGGCACACCAGAGATGGTGCGCTGGCGGTTGATGGACCGTGGTGGCGCATGGAAAGTGGTCGATGTTCAGGTTCAAGGTCTTTGGTTGGCGATCGAACAGCGCGCCCAGATCGATGCCCTCCTGGACCGATCTGGGAGTATTGATCAAGCCATTGAGAGCCTTGGCACACCCGCGCGCGACTTCGCCGATACATCCGACCAACGCGGCTGATCAGCCGGAGTGGAAATGCCCATAGATCCGTTCGGCAAGGGCTGCGTTAATACCCTCCACCTCTGAAATGTCCGACAGTTTGGCCCGGGCGACGCCTCGGGCTGAGCCGAAGCGGTGCAGGAGCGCCTTTTTGCGCGCCGGGCCTATCCCCTCGATTTCGTCGAGCGGGCTTTTCTTGATGTCCGCTGATCTTTTGGTTCGATGGGCGCCGATGGCCCAGCGGTGGGCTTCATCGCGCAGGCGTTGGAGATAGTAGAGCACCGGGGCATTGGGCGGCAGCTGAAAAGGGGGCCGGTTGGGCCGGAAGAACTTTTCGCGCCCTGCATTCCGGTCTGGTCCCTTGGCGATTGCGACGAGATTGATGTCGTTTGGGGTCAGCTCAAGCTCCGCTAGCGTCTCCGTTACGGCGGAAAGCTGGCCCAACCCGCCATCGATCAGCACCAGGTTTGGATAGGTGGGCAATTCATCCATCGGCTTTCCTGCTTCGTCCGATTCCTTCAATAGCCTGGAAAAGCGCCGGCGCATCACTTCGCGCATCATGCCGTAATCGTCGCCGGGCTCCAGCGATTCATCCTTGATGTTGAACTTCCTGTACTGGGGCTTGTCGAAGCCTTCGGGCCCCGCGACCACCATGCCACCGACGGCGTTGCTGCCCTGGATGTGGGAGTTGTCATAGACTTCGATCCGCTGGAGCGCGCCGGGTAATTCGAAGGTTTGCTGCAATTCGGTCAGCAGGCGTGCCTGACTGGCGGCCTCTGCCAGTTTGCGGGCCAGCGCTTCGCGTGCATTGCGATGGGCTTCGCCAACAAGATCGCGTTTTCCGCCACGCTGGGGTGTTTTGATTTCCACCCTGTGAGGCGTACGCAGTTCGAGCGCATCGGCGATCAACGCACATTGGTCCGGAACCTGGTTGGTGAGGATAAGGCGAGGGGCAGGGCGTTTGTCATAGAATTGGACGAGGAATGCCGCGAATATTTCAGCATCACCTTGGTCGTCTTCATGGCGTGGGAAATGGACAGACGTGCCCCAATTCTGGCCTGCGCGAATGAAAAACACCTGAACGCAGGACGCCCCACCATCGCGGGCAAACGCAAACACGTCGGCTTCCTCGATCCCGTCCGGGTTCACATCCTGGCTGGCGCGCACGACGCTGAGTGCTCGGATCCGGTCACGCAGTTTCGCGGCTTTCTCAAACTCCATCTCCACCGCAGCTGCGTCCATCTCGCTGGCGAGTTGGTCCTGGAGATGAGCTGACTTCCCGCGCAGGAAGTCAGCCGCCTGATCCGCCAGCGCCCGGTAGTCCTCTACACTGATCTCACCCGTACAAGGCGCTGAGCACCGCTTGATCTGATGGAGCATGCAAGGGCGCGAACGAACGGCATAGACACTGTCCTCGCAGGTGCGCAGCAGGAAGGCCTTTTGCAGTGTGTCGAGGGTGCGCATGACAGCGTTTGCGCTGGCAAACGGGCCAAAATAGTCACCTCGGTCGCGTTTTTCGCCGCGATATTTGAGAATTTGCGGAGCCTCATGGTCACGCCGTATCAGGATGTAGGGAAACGACTTGTCGTCGCGCAACAAGATATTAAAGCGCGGCTTGAAGCGCTTGATCAGGTTCGCTTCGAGAAGGAGGGCTTCGGTCTCGGTTTCGGTGACCACGAATTCCATGGCGGCGGTCAGGGAGATCATCCGGGCAATACGCTGGGTGTGGCCGCCAAGACGCGTATAGTTGCTCACGCGGTTCTTCAGGTTCTTGGCCTTGCCGACATAAAGAACCTCCTGGTCCTCGCCATACATCCTGTAAACGCCCGGCCGCGGGGGCAGGCGTGAGAGATTGTCCTTGATGATCTCAATGCCACGCTTTGGGGTCATGGCGTTGGAAGACGATTTGGGCATTGCGCCTATTTATTGCGTATTGCCCCGTGTTTCGAGAGCGAGAGCCCTTTCCCTTGAATTTGAGCCGCCTGATCACCGGCCTTTAGCGCCAATGAAGCGTCGCAATCCTCCCAGCATAATCGCTTGCTGTTCCGGTCTGCTCGTGGCCCTGGCACAAAAATCCAGCGCTCAGACGACTCAAATTCAAGGGAAAGGGCTCTAGCCCAAGAGGTTGCCGAGGCTTGCGATATTTGGGGTCAGGAAAAATCCGGCGCCAAGCCCGAAGATCAAAACGATTCCGAGTGCCATATTGAATTGACGGCCCATCGCTCTTTCATCGTCATCATACTCGCTGGGGCGCAAGAAAGCGAGCCAGATCAGAATGAGAAAACAGATACAGATGGCCAGCACTTGTTGGGCAGGCGTCATGCTTGCCAGGGTTTCATGAATCCATGTCAGGAACGCGTCAAAGTCGCGTTTTGCAGTGCGTATGTTGGCATTCACCGCCATCATTCACGTCCTTAAAGCGCCTTGGAGCCACTTTTGAAGCCATGAAGATACCAAAGCGCGCTTAGCGAGCGCTTAAGGCAATCGGTAAAACTCATTGGAACTCGTCGCTGAATGTGTTCGATATGCCTGCCGGAATACACAATACAGGATCATGATCATGACAGCGCCGCAGCTCTCAGATGCCATTCAGCGCGTACAGCCTTCAGCTACGATCGCCGTGACGACCAAAGCAGCCGAACTAAAGCGCGAAGGCCACGATGTTATCGGCCTTGGCGCGGGTGAACCGGACTTTCCGACACCCGATCCGATCAAGGCTGCAGGGATTGCCGCCATCGAGGCCAACAAGACGACTTATACACCCGCAGACGGTATTCCCGAATTGAAGGCTGCGATCTGCGCCAAGTTCAAGCGCGACAATGGCCTGGATTATCAGCCCTCACAGGTCAATGTCTCGCCGGGAGGTAAGGCTGTCTTGATCAATGCCTTTCTTGCCACGCTGAACGAAGGCGACGAGGTTGTGATCCCGGCGCCCTATTGGGTCAGTTATCCAGAAATGGCGCGGCTTTGTGGCGCCTCGCCCGTGATCGTGGCGTGTGGCCCCAATACCGGCTATAAAATGTCAGCGGAGGCCTTGGAAGCGGCAATCACGCCCAAGACAAAATGGCTTGTCCTCAACTCACCGTCTAACCCCACCGGGGCGGTCTACAGCCATGAAGAACTCGCCGCGCTGGGCGCAGTGCTTGAACGCCATCCCCACGTCTTGGTTCTGACCGACGATATGTATGAGCACATTCTCTATGATGGGCTCGACTATGCCACGATCGCGCAAGTGACCCCTTCACTGTACGATCATACTCTGACGATGAACGGTGTATCCAAAGCCTACAGCATGACCGGATGGCGAATTGGCTATGCCGGTGGGCCGGAGTGGCTGATTACTGCAATGCGAAAGGTCATGAGCCAGTCGACGTCCAATCCGTGTTCGATCAGCCAGTGGGCAGCGGTGTCGGCATTGGAAGGCGATCACAGCTTTTTGGAGGCGCGCAATGAAACGTTTAAAGCGCGGCGGAATCTTGTTGTTGAGGGCCTCAACGCCGCCAAGGGCATCACGTGCCAGACGCCGGATGGGGCGTTTTATGTGTATCCAGAATGCTCCGGTGTGATCGGCCGCAAAAGCCCGTCCGGGCGCGTGATCGAAACGGATCAGGACTTCGCTGAAGACCTCTTGGAACGCGAGAAAGTCGCCGTGGTCCATGGCGCAGCTTTCGGTCTGTCGCCAGCGTTTCGGATTTCCTACGCCACCTCCACGCAGGCCTTGGAAACGGCGCTGGAGCGCATTCAAAAATATTGTGAAAGTCTTTCTTGAACTATAGAGCCATCAATAAAACCAATAGGTGACGCCTTTGCTTTTGATTGGATCCCCGGCCCACACATCGCCATCTCTGACCTATCGAAATGAGTGCAAGGAGATGAATGGTGACCATTGAAATTGGATTGGCAGACGAACAGCGTGAGCAGTCCGTTAAGGCGTTGAAAGGGCTGCTTGGCGAGACCTACGCGCTGTATGTGAAAACCCATGGATACCATTGGAATGTCACAGGGCCGCGTTTTTCAGAACTCCATGCCCTCTTCATGGGGCAGTATACCGAGCTCTGGCACGCCCTCGACGAGATTGCAGAACGTATCAGAGCGCTTGGCCACTTTGCGCCGGGGTCTACGGAAGGCCTTTTGGCAGAGGCCACGATTAAACCGGACAATGGCGTTCCTGAAGCCGAAGCGATGGTTGTGAATCTGATGCGGGGACATGAAGTCGTCTCTAAAACGGCCAAGGCTGGGTTGAAGATTGCGCAAACGGCCCAAGACGATGTTACCGCTGATCTTCTCGGACAGCGGGCGGCCGTTGCCGAGAAAACCGCTTGGATGCTGCGCTCGAGTATCTAGGGTATTTTTCGTCAATTTGCATCGTTTGGCGGAGTGTATCGAGCGCCCTGCGAGCCGCTTGCCTTTTTCGCCAGGCTCGTCGTCACGCACCGCCTGACGATGCGCGCATCGCCGAACGCCACGCGCCTGGCCCTGACGAAAAAATCAAACGACTAAACGGCGCAAATGGGCGGGAAAGGGCCCTGATCTCCGAAAGAAAAAGCCGGGCTGCCATTGAAGGCGCCCGGCTAAAAGTTTGGTCCCTCTGGGGAGGAAACGCCCAATCGGAGGAGACTGGGTAAGGCCGGGGACCGCGGCTCTTATGATTGGAATATAGTTGAGTAGCCTTGCAATACAACCGGGCAATCACGGTTAAGTTATGTCTATATGAATAGCTGGCTTGCGCCGTTAACTTTGATTCACGTCGTCGGACTTCCGCAAAGCCTCAATCTCAGCCGTGAGAAAATTTCTGAAGGACGCAATTCGCTTGGAGCGACGAAGGTCACTCGGATAGATAAAATAGAGATCGAATCCAGGCCCGGTAAATTGCGGCAGGATTTTTACAAGGCCCGGAACAATGCCTGCCATATAGTCCGGCACATCAGCGATACCGAGGCCGGCCTCAACTGCGCGTAGCATTGCGAACACATTATTGACTTGTAGTGACGCCGTTCGGGGTAAGTCGTCATCGCGGCCCAGTTGTCGGGCAAAATTCATGATCCGCATCTGCGAGGGCAAACCCTCCTGGCGAAACCCGATGACGCGATGGTCGTCGAGGTCGTCTGGCACCTGAGGCGCCCCGAATTTTTCAAGGTAGCTCGGCGCGGCATAAAGGGACGTCTCCACCGACGCCAACTTCCTCTGGATCAAATCGGCTTTGTCAGCGGCCCACAGCCGGATGGCACACTCTGCCTCCAGTTTCAGGAGATCATACTCCTTGTCGTCCAGGCGCAAATCCAGCTGGAGATCCGGATAGGTTTCCATGAATTTACCCAGGCGCGGGACCAGCCAGGTTGAACCAAATGCCACGGGCGCGGTAACCACGAGCTCGCCCTGGGGCGTGTTTTGTTGGTCTTGAAGCGCGGAATTCGCCGTCGCCGCGGCCGCCGCCATATCCACAGTCGACCGGTGAAGTGTGTGACCCGCATCTGTCATAACCAGACCGCGTGCGTGGCGTTGGAACAGCGAAACGCTAAGATGTTCCTCAAGTGCGGCGATCTGGCGGGACACGGCCGATTGGGAGATTCCCAGCCGATCACCAGCGGCTGTCAAGCTGCCAGACTCCGCGGCAGCGTGGAAAGATTTCAGCTTATCCCAATCCATGCAGAGGGGTGTGCCGTGGGCCATGCAATAATGCAAGCACGTTCCAGGTGAACCGGCTTGACGGACGACTGTGCGCTCTGTCCACTGGTCAGGGCGAATAATGGTCTATGCAAAGGAAACAGTATGTCGGGTTGGAGATGGGCTGCCGGTGCGGCGCTGGCGGCATCTTTTTGGGTGGACGCTTCGTTTGCCCAGGGGATTGAGCAAACCAAAGGCGATTTTGAAGACAAATTCCGTCAGCTTGATGAAGTCCTGCCAACACCGAATATCTACCGAACGGCGTCTGGGGCGCCCGGCTTTGGCTACTGGCAACAGCGCGCTGACTACTACATTGAAGTTGAACTGGATGAAGAGGCCCGTCGCCTGACCGGTGAGGCCCGGATCAGCTATACAAACAATTCTTCGGACACGTTGCGTTACGTCTGGCTGCAACTCGACCAGAACCGCTTCGATACTGACAGCATGTTCAACACCACCGCCACATTTGGCGGCGATATGAGCGGAGCGGGACAAACCACATCCTCACCGGGCAGTTCGGGTGGCCCACGCTTGAGCTTGAGCACGCTGGCTCGCATGCAGACCATGGACGATGTGGATTTCGGCTATGACATCACCTCCGTTGAGGACGAAAACGGCCAGGAGATGGACCGAACTATTGTCGGAACGCTGATGCGTATCGATCTGGATGAGCCGCTTGCGCCGGGCCTCTCCTTGGATTTCTCGATTGAATGGGAATACAATCTGGTTGACGGCGACAGCATGTCAGCGCGCTCGGGCTATGAGCACTTTCCAGACGATGACCGTGAGGGTGGCAACGACATTTTCCTCGTCGCCCAGTGGTTCCCCCGAATGATCGCCTACAGCGACTATGAGGGCTGGCACAACAAGGAGTTCCTCGGTCGCGGTGAATTCACGTTGGAATTTGGTGATTACCGGGTCGAGATCACCGTGCCCAACGACCATATCGTTTCGTCAACCGGGGTCTTGGAGAACCCGGAAGACGTCTTGACCGATGAGCAGATCGAGCGTCTGGAAGCGGCTGAAACAGCTGATAAACCGGTCTTGATCGTGACGCCTGAAGAGGCGCTTGAAAACGAAAGCTCCAACCCCACCGGAACAAGTACCTGGGTCTTTGAGGCCGAGAATGTGCGAGATTTCGCATGGGCCAGCTCCCGGAAGTTTGCCTGGGATGCCCAGGGTTTCCAACAGCCCGGCGCGGAATATGAGACGGTAATGGCCATGTCCTTCTGGCCGAAGGAGGGTGGCGAGTTGTGGGAGAAGTATTCCACCCCGGTCGTGATCCACACGATGGATGTCTATAACCGGTTCGCCTTTGATTATCCCTATCCCACCTCACAGTCGGTTAACGGCCCCGTTGGTGGCATGGAATACCCCATGATCACCTTCAACGGACCGCGCACCACGCTCCAGGACGACGGCTCTCGCACTTACACCATGTCGGAGAAGGTGTTCCTTGTTGGTGTGATCATCCACGAGATCGGGCACATCTATTTTCCGATGGTCGTCAATTCCGATGAGCGCCAATGGACCTGGATGGATGAGGGGCTGAACAGCTTCCTGGACAGTGTTGCGGGCTATGAGTGGGACCCGGATATGCCTTGGGGCCGCTCGCTGGCGCGCGACATGATCCCCTACATGACCTCCACCAACCAGGTGCCGATCATGACCAATTCCGAAAGCGTGCTCCAACTGGGCCCCAATGCCTATGGCAAACCATCGGCGGCGCTGCACGTGCTGCGTGACACGATCCTCGGCCGCGAGCGTTTTGATTTTGCCTTCCGCGAATATTCGCGGCGCTGGAAGTTCAAACGTCCCACGCCGGCAGACTTCTTCCGCACCATGGAAGAGGCGTCTGGAACCGATCTGGATTGGTTCTGGCGGGGTTGGTTCTACACAACCGACCACGTCGATATTTCGATTGACCGCGTCTACCAACTGCGTCTCGATACCGAGGATCCCGACATAGATTATGCCCGCGCGCGCCAGCAAGAGGCAGACAAGCCGACACCGGTTGGTGTGACCTTGAACGCCCAGGATGGGCTGGCGCCCTGGGTCGAGCGTAACCCCGATGTCATAGACTTTTACGACGAGAATGACATCTTCACGGTGACGAATAAGGAGCGCAACGCCTATCAGAGCTTTCTCGATGGGCTAGAGCCGAACGAGCGCGCGACCTTCGCCCGTGCGATCCAGGAAGACAAAGCCTATTACGTGTTGGAGTTTTCCAACCATGGCGGGCTGGTGATGCCGATTATCCTGGGGCTTGAGTTTGCCGACGGCACCATGGAGAAAATGTACATCCCGGCCGAGATCTGGCGTCGCAATCCACGCCATGTACGCAAGCTCCTGGTGTTCGATCAGGGCACGGAGCTCAGCCAGGTCGTGCTCGACCCAGATTGGGAGACTGGCGACTCCAATATCGAGGACAATCACTATCCCCGCCGCTTTATTCCATCGCGCGTTGAGGCCTACAAGTTCCAGCGGAGTGGCAGCTACATGCGCCGCGACATCATGCAGGACATCAAGACCGAGCTCAGCACGGACGAAGACACCGTGGCCGGCGACGGGGGGGAGGGCGATGAGACAGAGCAGGACGCAGCGCCTGAAGGTGACGCGGTCGATGCCCAAGCCCTAGAACCAGAACGGGCCGAGGCTGAAGAGCTTCAAGCGGAGCAGATCGCCACCGAAGCGGATACCGACACCAACACAAACATCGACAGTGACACCGAGGCTGTCGTTCAGGAAGAGGCCGATGATGCCGAGACCCAGGAGAGCGAAGAAGAATGATCCGCGCGCTGATCGTGGCACTGTGTTTGGTGGGCTTGCCCAACGGGCTTGGCAATGCCCATGAGCAACGCTTGGCAACCACTGAAGTCTTGTTCAATGCGCGGTCAGGCTTCGTGGAAGTGGCTCACCGCTTTTCGCTCCATGATGCAGAACATGCCGTGGCACTGGCCGAAGGCGAGCGGCCGGAGCTGTTAAGCGATCCTGTCGCGCGCGCGGCGTTTGCCAGCTATATCGGTTCGCGCTTTGATCTTGTCGGCGCATCAGGAGAGGCCCTTGCGTTTGCGGTGCTCGGGACCGAAATCGATGGTGGCTATATATGGATTTACCAGGAAGCACCGATGCCCAGTTCAACCACCGGCTTCTCGGTTCGCCATGGCGCGTTGCATGAGATCTGGCCTGATCAACGCACATTCGTCACGATCCGCCAGGGAGACCAGTCGGCCTCACTGGTGTTTGAGGATGATGTCACGTTGCCGGTGTTATTCTAGACGCTATTGGCTGACCCATACAATCCGAGCGAGCCATTGAATCTCTTCGGGTTTGAACACCAAGGTCTCGAAGTCTGGATTCAACGACAAAAGTTCCACGCGCCGTTCTGACTGGCGGCCGAGTTGTTTGGCCATGACTTCCCCGGAACTGGTTTTGGCCACAACGCGGTCCCCCCGGCGCAGCGCGGCGCCCGGCGCAACAATAATCCTGTCTCCTGGCCGAAAGGCAGGTTGCATGCTGTTACCGGATATCTCCAATGCATAGACCGCTTCATCGCCGAGGCCGGGAAACCGCACCTCGTCCCAACCTTCGCCCTCAGGAAAGCCTGCATCGTCAAAGAAGCCGTCTCGGCCGGCTTCGGCAAACCCCAAAAGGGGGGCGCTCGGCCCGCGCCGACCTGCCACAATGGCAGCGAAATCATCAACTCCGGCGCCAACGGCCTCAAGGGCGGCGGCCAGGCTTTCCGTTGATGGCCATCGCGGGCGTCCATCACGCGCCACCCGTTTCGAAGGATTAAAAGCGGTCGAATCCAGACCCGCCAAACGCGCCAATCCCGATGGAGTCAGCTTGTTTTGCTGCGCCAGTCCGTCTATGCCGCGCCAGATATCCTGATGACGCATTTGGGTGTTTTACCTCCAGTTTCGTCTTGCTTAATCGCCATTAATAGGAATATCAACCTATCATAGGATGTGAGGCCGCTAGATTCATCCCTTGGGGGAAAACACGTACGGATAGGGCCAGGTAGGCTGGATTACGCCTGCGAAGATAGGCATGTGCGGAAGGCATCAAACAGGAAGTCTGCACCATGTTCATCTCTGACCTTGCAGCCGGAATGGCTAGAATGCTCCCGCCGGAGACAGCGCACACGTTTACGATCAAAGCCTTGAGGCAAGGCGTTGGTGTGCCCTCGCACGCGCCCCATCGGCGCTCGCTGGCCGTGAAACTGCCTGTGTCTGGCCTGGAGTTGGCCAATCCGGTCGGGCTTGCGGCGGGCTTCGACAAGAATGCCGAAGCCTTCCAAGCCATGCTGAACTACGGCTTCGGCTTTGTCGAATGTGGAACGGTGACGCCGCGCCCTCAGGCTGGGAACCCTAAGCCGCGCCTGTTCAGGTTGGTTGAAGACCGCGCTGTCATAAACCGTATGGGATTCAACAATGACGGTCTTGAAGCCTTCGCCTTGCGGCTCTCCCGGCGTCAAACGGGCCAGGGCATTGTTGGCGCCAATGTCGGCGCCAACAAGGACTCCGAAGATCGCATTGGCGACTACGTAGCAGGCATGACAGCCGTCTGGTCCCATGTCGATTACATCACCCTCAACATCTCTTCGCCGAATACGCCTGGCCTGAGGGGCCTTCAGGACAAAGGCGCGCTGGAGGATCTGCTTGGCCGCTGTGGAGAGGTGGGACAGGCGCTGCGGTCTAAACTGGGTTTCATCCCGGTTTTCCTAAAGGTTGCACCGGACCTGGACGACACGGCCATCGCCGAGATTGCCGACGTGGCCATGGCGGCGCCCTACCTCCATGGCCTGATCGTGTCGAACACCACGCTGGCGCGGCCTGACACTCTGAAGAGCCGATATGCCAGTGAAACGGGTGGGCTCTCCGGCGCGCCTTTGATGGCGATGAGCACAGACGTGCTATCGGCCTTTTCCTCGGCAGTTGATGGTCAGCTGGACCTGATCGGCGTGGGCGGGATATCCAGCGCGCAGGACGTGCGGGCAAAGCTTAAGGCAGGTGCGCAGGCTGTTCAGCTGTATAGCGCCCTCGCTCTTAAAGGCCCAGGTCTGGTCAGGCAGATTCTGGATGATCTGACGCTTGGGGAAGTCGCCGGATAAGCCGGGGCCAGTGGAGCGCAAGGGCGCCGGCACGGTATGCATAGTTCAGCAAGAATGCGGTCCAGACGCCTGCATTGCCATAACTGTCCCTTAGCAGCAGGTCCGTCGACAAATATGCGACCATGGCCAGTAGGGCGGCATTTCGGATCGCTGGGCCCTGTGTGGTGCCGAGAAACACACCATCGATTTGCCAGGCGGCTACGCCGACAAGGGGCACAGCGGCGCACCATGGAAGGTAGGCAAGCGCCGCATTCCGTGCGGATGGGTCGATGATAAATGTCTCGATAACCCATCCACCGCCGAGCCAGAACGCCATTGAAAACACAAAGGCGAGGGCCACGGCGATTTCGCTGGTGATCTGTATGGCGCGGAACAGGGCGCGCCGGTCTCCCGCGCCATAGGCTGCGCCGGCCTCCTTTTCCGCAACGAACGCAAAGGCATCGAGAACGAATGCCGCCACGGCGATGAATTGGAGCAGGACCTCATTGCCCGCAAGCGCGGCCGTACCCTGGCGCGCACCGGAATTCACGAACCAGGCGATGGAGGTCAGCAAGGCCAGTGTTCGCACCATGATGTCTCTGTTCGCTGAGAAAAGCGCGCTCAAGGCGGTGCGATCGAGGAGGCGAGTTCGCGGCCCAAATCCATCGCGCACCGCCCATAGCCCGAAGCCCAGTGCGACCCATTCCGCAATAGCTGTGCCCGCACCAATCCCGGCTGGGCCCCAATCAAGTACGGCAACGAATCCGGCGTCCAAACCGGCATTGACACCGTTCATGACAATCTGGAAGGCGAGCAGCGCACGCGTTCGACCTGTACCGATGAGCCAACCGGTGACGACAAAGCCCATCAGGGCCGCCGGCGCACCCCAGATGCGCGCATAGAAATACGACGCCGCCAGCGCCTCCACGTCTGCCTCGGCCTGGAATAAAGTCAGGGCTAGTCGCGAGACCAGGGGGAAGGTCAGCAAGATGACGAGGCCCAGGCCGCCTCCCATCGCCAACGCCCGCAACAAGATGGCCCGCACCTCCGGCAGGTTACCCGCCCCTTCCGCCTGGGCTGTGAGGCCCGTTGTGGCCATGCGCAGGAAACCAAACCCCCAATAGAGAAAGCTGAACACGACGGCGGCCACGCCCACCCCAGCCAAGTCCGATGCATCTCCAAACCGGCCCATGACAGCTGTGTCGACAATGCCCGTGGTGGCTGTTGCGGCCTGCGCCAGAACAATCGGCCAAGCCAGCGCAAGGGTGCGCCTGCGCGTGAGAGGTGCGCTGCTCATTCCAATGCGCTTAGCGTGAAATGGGGCTGAATAGAATGGGCTTGGTCGAAAGGCAGCCCTGCACCCAGGCGCGGTGCATAAAGATCGCGCGGGCTGCCTTCGTTGCGCTGGATGGGGGGCTGCATATCCAGGCCGGTTTGACGCGGTTACTTGTCAGCCTTGGATTCGCGTTCGCGCGCCTTACGCAGCCTTCGCACCCGGTCGGCCTTGCCCGTGGCGACGAACCAGAAGATCTGCCAGGCCTCTCCAATGGTAAGGCGGGGGTTTGGTCGAGCTGTACCCACCTTTTCCTTACTGGCAACTTTGGGCTTCCTGCGCTTACGCCGCCGTTTGGGTTTGTCTTCTTTTGGTGGCGCTTCTGCCGGTGATGCTTCATCCGGCAAGCGCGGGGCCTCGCCATGGTAGAGGCTTAGATCTTCCTCGCCGCCAACATGCTCATGCTGGGCGGGCACATCCTCACAGCCTTCGCAGACATTGGCGAGCAGATGCTCGTCGGAGAAGTCGATGGCCAATTCAACCCAGAGCGGGATATGGTCTGACATCTGCCAGGTCATCCAGCGCTTGTGGAAGTAGTCCTTGTCTTTCCCCGCATCCTTTGGCGCGCCGTCATGCTTCAGGTCCCGGTGGCGAGCCGGCAAGACCGAAGCGTAGTGAGTATAATGCTCACGCTTGAACAGCGAGTTTGTAAAGTTGAACGCACCGGCGGAGAGGAAAGTGACCTCATCCTTTCGAGTCCGAAAGGCGATCTGGTCATAATATTTTGTACCCAGGATATTTGAAGGAAACAGTTCTGGTGGGAGGATGAAACCGGCCTTGGTGAGGGCGGCCATGGTCTCGTCCATGGTGTTTTTGATATTGAAGTCGCCCAGTAGAATATAGTTTTCGTCTTCGCGGTCCGCTCGTTTGGCCATCTCTTCGGCAATGTACTCAATCTCATTGACCCGCCGGCGATAGCCCTCCGAGTTTTTTGAGTTGGAGCCAAAGTAAATGTGGACGGTGCAGAGCGAGAATTTGAACCAACCCGCCTGGAAGCAGACCAGGAACGGTGTGCGAGCAAACTGCTGTTCGTCCGGCAGAAGCGCGTGCTTGGGTAGAACGATTTCGCCCGCGACATTTCGGAAACTGACCTTGGACGTGTCATAAACGAACGCCATGCGTTCCCGATTACCGCTGGCGCCAACAGTCACATCCGTGGAGATAAAGTCCCAGTCGGGTCCGAGCAGCCGAATGATCTGGCGCAGGGGTTCGAGGTCTTCGTTCACCTCCTGCAGCGCGCAGACATCGAAGGCGGCGATGATCTCCGCAATATAGAGAAGGCTTTCGCGCCGGCGCGGGCCGTGGCGGTATTTGTTGTTGTCGAAGTCGCGCAGATTCCATGTGCCGATGATGATGGAGCCTTCGCGTGTGCGCCGTGGCACGCCGGTCGGAATAGGTTCGCGTAACTGGGCGCGCACATCCAGTAGCCGCCGCGAGACCCAATCGGATTCTGCCTCGCTGAAAAGGCGTCGATTGCGCAGGTCGCGGTAAAAGACCATCTCCGAATCCCTTCCTCATGCATTCTGCACGGGCTGGGTTAGGGTTTCCTTTGGCTTGGTTAGCGATTGGTTAATATCCGCCACTCGCCGGGCGCCAGCCCATCAAGCGTCCAGTCGTCGACCGACCATCGTATAAGCCGCAAGGTGGGGTGTCCGACAGCAGCGGTCATGCGCCGGACCTGGCGGTTTCTGCCTTCAGTGAGCGTCAGTTTGATCCAGTGATCGGGAACAGATTTCCGCACGCGGATAGGCGGTGTTCTTGGCCAAACCCATTCAGGAGTGGAAATCAATGCGGCTTCACAGGGTCGCGTTTCGCCATCCTTAAGTGTGATGCCGGACGCCAACTGTGCGAGCGCATCTGCCGATGGAATGCCTTCGACCTGGGCGCAATAGGTTTTCGGCTTTTTGAATTTGGGCGAAGAGATCCGCGCCTGCAATGCACCATTATCGGTTAAGACCAATAGGCCTTCGCTGTCCCGGTCCAGGCGGCCTGCAGGATAGACGCCGGGTATGTCGATGAAATCAGAAAGCGTTGCCCGGGGGCTGCCTTCTGCATTCTTATCGGTGAATTGGCTCAGCACGCCGAAAGGCTTGTTGAAGAGGATGACCGTCATACCAGCGCCCTAGCATGGCTTGAAGCTGTGCGGCGAGAGGTTAGCTTTGCGCTTAAACCGCTGATTCTGGAGCCCCCCATGCGCTACTGGCTGTTCAAGTCCGAACCTTTCAAATGGAGCTGGGATCAGCAGAAAGCCAAGGGTGAGGCGGGTGAGGAGTGGGACGGCATTCGAAACTACCAGGCCCGCAACAATATGCGCGAGATGAAGATTGGCGACCGTGGCTTTTTCTATCATTCCAATGAGGGCCTGGAAGTCGTCGGTGTGGTCGAAGTTTCAGCCGAGAGCGCCCCAGACAGCACGACCGATGATGCGCGCTGGGATTGCGTCCACATTCGCGCCCTGGTCGATGTGCCCGAGCCCGTCACGCTCAAGGCAGTGAAAGCAAGTGAAAAACTGTCTGAGATGGCCCTGGTGACCAGCATGCGCCTCTCGGTCCAACCCGTATTGGAGGATGAATGGATGGAAGTCTGTCGCATGGGCGGGCTGGATGGCAAAACACTCACGCCGCTTTAGCGTAGCATTGTTCCATTCTGGCGCTTCGGAAACACGTATGTGAGCCCAAGCAGTCTCCCCGATGTGATCACCAGGACTTCCCCGCTTGACTGACCTTGGGCCATGGCGTGCCAATGGCCGCAAACGGAGGATACAATGTCAGCAACCATCGAAATCCAGGGCGAGACCGCGCTCATCACCATGAATGATGGCAAGGCAAACGCCATCAATCCGCCTATGCTCAGCTCGATCCATGCCGCCCTTGATGAAGCCGAAGCCACCAGCACGGTGAAGGCCATCGTCTTGACGGGACTGCCGGGCAGGTTTTCCGCCGGGTTTGACCTGAAGTATTTCCAGTCCGAAAGCGCTGAGGCCGTCCGCGACCTGGTCAACGATGGCGGGAAGCTCGCCCTTCGCCTCTACGGCTTGAAGAAGCCGCTGGTGGCAGCCGTTTCAGGACATGCGATCGCCATGGGGTGTTTCATAACCCAATGCTGCGACCATCGGATCGCCACGGCTGGCGATTTCAAGATCGGAGCCAATGAGACAGCCATCAATATGGTGCTCCCCGAGTTTGCTTTGCAGCTCTTGCTCGCCCGTGTGCGACAAGATCGGCTAACCGAAGCCGCCATTGTAGGACGTCTGTTCAGCCCAGAAGACGCCATAGAGATTGGCTATGTCGATCAGGTGGTCGAAGCGGCGGCATTGATGGACAGTGCCATGGCCGTGGCCGGACAACTGGCCCAGCTTCCATCAAGCTCATATGCTGGCAATAAGCGCCTCCTGAGACGGGAAACACTCGCGGCCATCGAAGCAAGCATTTAGGAGTACGGGCGAAAACCCTGCGCCCCTCAAACACTTGCGCCGTGGGGCTACTCCGCAAGCCCCACGGCCCTGAGGGCGAACGCGTATTCGATGGCGGTTTCCTTCAGGCCTTCGAAGCGGCCAGAGGCGCCGCCATGGCCTGCCTCCATGTTGATCCGCAGGTAGTATGGCCCGGCCTCGGGGGCCTCGTGGCGCAGCTTGGCGGCCCATTTGGCCGGCTCCCAATAGGTCACGCGCGGATCTGACAGCCCGCCTGTAATCAGCATTTCCGGGTAGGCCATCTCGCTGACCTGGTCATAGGGGCTGTAGGCCATGATGGTGTCATAGTCCTCGGCCGACGTGATCGGGTTGCCCCATTCGGGCCATTCTGGCGGGGTGAGCGGCAAGCTCTCGTCGCTCATAGTGTTGATCACATCGACAAAGGGCACCGCGGCGATGATTCCGGCGAATAATTCAGGGTCCATATTGACGGCTGCGCCCATGAGCAGGCCGCCGGCTGAGCCACCAAGCCCGACAACACCGCCTTCATATCCGTATCCTTCGGACACCAGGTGACGCCCTGCGGAGATATAGTCCTTGAAGGTATTCTCTTTTTTCTCGAGCTTGCCATCCAGATACCACTGGAAGCCTTTGGCCATGGAGCCGCGGGGATGGACGATGGCGTAGATGAAGCCTCGATCCACCAGGCTGAGCCGCGATGTGCGGAAGTCGGCTGGATACGTATAGCCGTAGGAGCCATAACCATAGAGCAGCAGCGGTGCAGAGCCATCCACCGGCGTATCGGTGTGGCGCAGAAGGGTGACAGGCACCGTCTCGCCATCATGGGCCGGTGCCATGATGCGGTCGACCACATAGGTCGAGGCGTCGTGACCGGATGGCACTTCGCGCGTCTTACGCAGAGTGCGCTCCCGTGTCGCCAGATCATAATCGTAGACTTGGTCCGGCGTCGAAGGGCTGGCATAGTCGAAACGGATCATCGTTGTGTCGAACTCGTAGCCCGTAGACATCCCTAAATCGTAAGCTGCCTCGTCAAAGGCGATATTATGTTCTTCGCCCGTCGCGTTTTCGTGCACCACGACGCGCGGCAGGCCATTTTCCCGCTCCAGGCGGATCAGATGGCCAGCGAGGGCATCCATGCCAAGGATCAGCGTTCCGGGTCTGTGGGGGACAAGATCCGTCCAACCCGATCGTCCGGGCGCAGCAATGGACGCTGTCACGAGTTTGAAATCCACGGCGCCATCGGCGTTGGTGGAGATGACGAACTGATCGTTCCAATGGCCAACGCTATATTCAACACCCGTCTCGCGCGGCGCGATCATGCGAGGATCTGGATCGGAGTCATAGGAAGAGAAAAAGCGCCATTCGGACGTGGTGTGGTCGTTGGCCGTAATGAAGATGAATTGGCCAGACTGGCTCTTGGAAACCCCGACAAAAAAGCCAGGATCGGATTCGCGATAGATCTCACGTGACCCTTCTTCGCCGAGTGTGTGCGCATGGACCGCCACGGGACGGCTGTTGTCGTCTCGCTCGACCCAGAAAATCGTATTGCTATCACCAGACCATACAAAATCGCCCGCCGTACGCTCGATCACGTCAGGCAGGTCTTCTCCCGTGCCAGTGTCACGCACGCGAATGTCGTAATACTCGCTGCCCTGGTCATCGAAGCTGTAGGCAATATAGCGGTGGTTTGGGGAATGCCCGACACCGCCGAAGCTGAAATAAGCCTTGTCCTTACCCATCGCATCGCCGTCCAGCAGGATCTTGTCCGGCGCGTCGGTGTTATAGATGTCGTCTGCCGATTTGCGTGCAATGATGGGATACTCGCCACCTTCACGGTAGCGGGTCAGGTACGCATAGGGGCCATCCACATTTGGAAGCGAACTGTCGTCTTCCTTGATGCGCCCGCGCATTTCGGCAAACAGCGTCTCGCGTAGGGCCGCTGTGGGCTCTTCCAGATGGGTCTTGGTGTAAGCGTTCTCTGCCTCAAGATACTCGCGAATGTCGGCGCGCAGGACGCTCGGGTCCGACATCACCTCCTGCCAGTTTTCGTCCTTAAGCCAGTTGTAGGGATCAACCCGTGTGCGGCCGACCTGTTCTATTGTGACCAGCTCGCGCTTTGCGGCGGGTCCGGGTGGAAGGCTCGGCGTGGTCTCAATGGTGGAAGCAGACGCGCTGGCGTCCGATGGCGTGTTGATCATTGTGCATCCTGTCAGCAGGGCCGCGGCCATAATGCCGGCGAGCACGGATGGTTTGCGCATGGGTGTCGTCTCCAGAATTCTTTGCCCATATCGGGGCACAGACTCCGTCGTCTTGTCCAGTGCGCGCGTTAGTCTTTGGGGCGAAACTCCAACACGACTCCGTTAATGCACCAGCGTTCGCCAGTGGGTGGCGGACCATCTTTGAAGACATGCCCCTGGTGCAGCCCGCATGTGGCGCAGTGGCATTCGGTGCGGGGATAAATCAGTTTAAAGTCTGTCTTGGTTTTGACGACCCCTTCGGAGACCGGTTGCCAGTAGGAGGGCCAGCCCGTGCCGGAGTCGAATTTGTGTTCCGATGACCAGAGCGCGGTTCCACATCCTTTGCAGTGATACAGACCCGTGCGCTTTTCATCATTGTGATTGCCGGGGCTAAAGGCGCGCTCGGTGCCCTCTTTGACGCCGACATAGAATTCTTCTTCCGTCAGCAGTTCGCGCCACTCGCGGTCATTGCGTTGGATCGTATTGCCTTTTGCAGACATTCAGCGGCCTCCTTTGCCCCAGTCAGGTGCAGATGTGGGGCGAGCCTGAAACCGGACAACCGGCGACGGGACAAGACCTTGTCCGCTGCACGAAGTTCTCGACCGGAAGCCTTTATTTCTGGATCAGTGAAATCAGGCCCGTCATGAACATATAGCGGCAGTCACTCGCGTCGGCTTCAAGATCGTCTGCAATGGGCTCAGCCGCCATGCCGCGTCCTTCAAAACGGGGATCGTCGCACTCTCCGTCCATTGCCCAGTCTGATGTGTCTGCGCCGAAGTCTATGGCATCAATTTCCCGGGCGGTTGGCGGCGGGGAGACCTCTGCGCGCCAGTCGGCATTGTATGTCAAGGACCCAGATTGCCAAAGCGACAAGCAATCGCTCCGGTCAGCATAGGCATCGTCCAACTGTAATGGTGGTGAGGCCATGCCGTTGCCCGCAAATCGGGGATCATCACACTCTCCGTCGCGCGCCCAATTTGATACGTCCGAGCCAAACTGGATGCCATCCACGCGAAGGGGCGGTGGCTGGAGATCGGCGCCTTCATCCAATTGGATAACGCCCTTTTCAAACAGAGCCCTGCAATCGGTGGCGTCGCGAAACCGATCGGATTCCTCGGTTACACTCGCAACGCCCTGGCCGACAAAACGGGGGTCATCGCACTCGCCATCTTTCGCCCATGCGCCGGAATCATTGCCGAAATTAATCGCGCTGGCGTCTTGGGCGAAGGTGGGCTGAATCGCACCTGCAAACAGTATCGCTGCAATCGCGGCGGTCTTGAGCGTCATGATATCCCTCATTGATTGCGCGGCCCGTTGCCCGAATGGTGCTGGCCGCTCACATGACCAATTTGCAAGCTATTGTGGCAGTCCGATGGCGCGGTTGCATCGGCCTGGTGGCGAAATCGGCTATCCGTAGAGCACGGTAATGGTTTCGGCTACGCAGGCTGGGCGGTCGTGGCCATCAATCTCGATGGTGCACTCAGAAATCATCTGCTTCCCACCAGCCTTAGGGTTCACTTCCTTGCACACCTGACGCATGCGCAGTTTGGAGCCGACGGGCACCATGTTGGTGAAGCGCACCTTGTTGGCGCCATAGTTCAAGCCGCGCGTTGTGCCATCGACATGCAGCACTTCAGGACTGAGCATCGGCAGGAGCGACAGGGTGAGGTAACCATGGACAATTGGGCTACCGAGTTCCTTGGTGGCGCGCTCCACATCCACATGGATCCACTGGTGGTCGCCGGTTGCCTCTGCGAACATGTTGACCCGGTCCTGGTCGATGGTGTGCCAGTCGCTGACGCCGACTTCTGTGCCCGCAAGGGATTCAAGATCATTAAAATGAACGGTTTTTGGGTCTGCCATGGTATCCTCCAAAGATTTTTGCTAGCTCGATTGTTGCGTGTGCGGGGTGATTTGCCAAGGCATTCCCTTGCGTTCGTAGCATTTTTTAGCCGGTCTGACGGGAGACAAGGACCATGAGTGATCCAACACAAGTATCAGTAGATCCAAACACACAAGGCAATGCCAACCTGATCTATATTCTTTATCTGGTGTCTATCGTCGTCGGCGTGACAGGCCTGGTCGGTGTTATCATGGCCTATATCGGCAAGGATGGTGCGAATCCAACTTTGACCAGCCACTACAACAACCAGATCAATATCTTTTGGAAGGGCCTTCTCTATTCGCTGATCGGCATCATCCTCACATTTGTAGTGATCGGCATCTTTGTTCTGCTTGCTGCGATCATTTGGTATATCGTGCGATGCGTGAAGGGTATGCAGGCACTGTCGCGGGGTGAGCCGATCGCCAATCCAGGCAGCTGGGGCTTTTAAAGCGCCTGGACATAAAAATATTGCGAAAGCCGGGTCAGACGATCCGGCTTTCTGTATTGCCCCAATAACGGTCGCGTATGAGACGCTTGTAGAGCTTGCCTGTTGCATGGCGTGGTAATTCCGGGTCGAAATCGATGCTCTTCGGGCATTTCAGTTTTGAAAGATTGGCCTGGCAAAAAGCCATAAGTTCCTGTGCCAAGGTGTCGTCGCTGGGCACACCGGGCATGGGTTGCACCACCGCTTTTACGGCCTCACCGAAATCGGAATCCGGCACGCCAATAACGGCGCAGTCGGCGACTTTGGGGTGGGTAATCAGGATGTTTTCGGTCTCCTGTGGATAGATATTCACCCCACCAGAGATGATCATGAATGCCTTCCGGTCCGTGAGAAACAGGTATCCGTCAGCGTCGACCTTTCCCACATCGCCAAGACTGGACCAGTCCTTGTTTTTAGGGTTGAGCGCACCGTCGGTTTTCTCCGGCGCATTGTGGTAGGTTGGCGCAGGTGTTCCACCGAAATAGACTTGGCCCTCGACGCCGGGGGGAACCTCGTTACCCTCATCGTCGCAGATATGCAGATCACCCCAGATCGCTTTGCCGACGCTGCCCTTTTTTGTAAGCCATTCTGGGCTCTTGATCCACGTCATCCCATTGCCTTCAGAGCCAGCATAGTACTCGTCAATGACCGGTCCCCACCAGTCGATCATCTGCGCTTTGACAGGGACAGGGCAGGGCGCTGCGGCGTGGATAGCAAATTCCAGGCTGGTGACGTCATAAGATGTGCGCACGGCATCTGGCAGCTTAAGCATGCGCACAAACATGGTCGGCACGACTTGAGTATGGGTGATGGCGTGGTCCTGAACTGCTTGTAGAAAGGCTTCGGGGTCAAATCTTTCCATGATCCAAAGCGTGGCACCAGACCGCGTAATCGCCATGCACCAGCGAAGGGGGGCGGCATGGTAAAGCGGGGCCGGCGAGAGATATCGGGTGGTCTCGGTGACGCTGGCCAGCGCCTTTGCAATCTGGCTCAGCACCGTATCATCATCGATCCGAGCGCCATGCACCAGGGGTGGGCGCAAGCCCTTCGGGCGCCCGGTTGTGCCAGAGCTATAGAGCATGTCCGTGCCGGCCATTTCATCGGCGATGGGCGTGTCCGGATAGGCCGCGCGTAACGTTTCCAAGCGCTCGAAACCGGGCAAATCGCCATCGATAGACCAGCGCGTGGCAATGCCGGCGTCATCGGCGCCTTCGATCGCGGCCTGGCCAAGGGGTGCACCAGCCAGAAGAAGCTTGGCGCCGCTGTCTGAGAGAATGTAAGCGACTTCCGGCCCGGTCAGGCGCGAAGAGATGCAGACAAAATAAAGCCCCGAGCGCTGGGCGGCCCAGCAGATTTCAAAATAACGCGGCGAATTATCGGCGAATAGCGCTATGGTGTCACCAGCGCTACAGCCCGCTTCTCTCAGCGCGTGAGCGGTTTGGTTGGATCGTGCCTCCAATTGCGCGAAGGTCACTTCCTCACCGCTGCCCACCATGACATAGGCGGGCTTGTCGGGATGGGTTTTGGCGAAGTGGCTTGGGTGCATGGTAGGCGTCCTCCTCGGTGCGCAGCTTTTGCTGTCTTTGGGAAAAGCCTAGCCCCTGGGGCAGATCTGTCTACTCTCCCGGAACGAGCGTGCGATAGGCGCGCCAGCTGGCCAGGCCCAGCACCGGAAAGACAATGATCAAGCCGAAGAATGCCGTTGCGATGCCCAGGGCCGTCAGGACGGTGATGAGGAAGGCCCATAGCACCATTGGACCGAAATTACGGGTGACCGCCCTGAAAGAGGTTATGACGGCTACAAAGACATCGTTTTTCCGGTCCAGCAGCATGGGCGCAGTCACCACCACCATAGCGTATGCGAGAAAGGCGATGATGGCTCCAATCACCGTACCGGAGAGCGCCATGACCTGCCCGTTTGGGTCGGTGAACATGAATGTCAGGAATTCTGCTGGCGAGCGGTGCAACGTTGTGGTCGACAGCGCATAAACGACCTGCGCAATGCGCGTCCAGAGCAAGTAGATCACGAACAGGCCGAGCCCGAGATAGGCCAGGTCTAATCGGAACGCGCCTTTGACAAAGACCATTTCGGACAGGGTCGGTGTCTGGCCGTCTTCCAGCATCCGCCCGGCTTCATAGAGGCCCATGGCCGCCATGGGGCCGATAATGAAAAAGCCCCCGGCAAGGACAAAGACCCAGGCAAATTGGCCGGAAAAAACAAGCCCCCATCCTATGAATGCGCTGACGGCCGCCAGCGCAATCCCGTAGATCAAACATGGCAACGGCGCACGTTGGAAATCTGCCCAGCCGCCCTTGAGCCAGTCAATCGGGGCATCGAATCCAATCGTCGCGACGTCTGGTAGCTTGAAGCCTTTGTCTGACGTGGCTGCATCCTGAGCCGTTTTTGGCGTCGGTGTTTCATGCGCGATCTCGGACACGGCAGACTTTCCCAGTTTGTGCGGGCCTGTCCCGCTTGCGTGCAACCTTCAAAGAAGGACAGCGCGCCGGCAATCCGGGAAACCCCCTATGCGGGCGCCGTGGCGGGGACTAGCGTGTCAGAAAACGGGAGGATAAACATGGCGCTTACGGTCGTCATTACCGGCGCGGCGAGCGGGATTGGCCGCGCCCTCGTAGAGGCTCACCTTGAGCGCGGCGACAGGGTTTTTGCTTGGGACTGCGATGACGCCGGATTGGATTCGCTGGCGACAGGAGGGGTCATCACGGCACGCGTTGATGTTTCATGCCCAGACCACGTTGAGCAGGCTGCAGATAAGGCATGGAAAGAAGCAGATGGAGTCGATTGGGTTTATGCCAATGCCGGCGTGCCTGCGTCTGGATCCCTTCTGAAAGCGACGCCAGAACAGTTTCATGCGTGCTTCTCGGTCAACCTTGTCGGCGCATGGGCGACGTTGAGGAGTTTCGCGAAACGGATGGTCGGCGAAAACCGGCCTGGCCGTCTTTGCCTGACAGGATCAGAGCACTCGCTTGGCTTTCAACATGCCGGCGCGGGGGTTTACACCGCCAGCAAGCATGCGGTGCTGGGGTTGGCCGATGTGTGGCGCCGTGAACTGCCCGAAACGGTTTCCATCAGTGTCCTGTGTCCAGGCCTGACGGCGACGGCGATAGGCGAAAGCCCGGATGCGAGTGACCGTGCCAATGCCATGGGCCGTGCCATGATGGCTGAGGGGCTTGATCCAAAGATCGTCGCGCGGTCAACCATAGAGGGTGTGGCGCGGGGCGATTTCCTGATCACTACACATTCGGCGTCCAGGATCGGGTGGGATGCCCGCAAATCGGACGTGGAAGCGGCTTTCGAATTGGTTCCCGAAGCGGGGCGTGACGTGGACCGCTATGCGGTGCCCGCCGCTATTCAGCGGGTGCGGAAACGCTTTGCGGGGTCGGACTAGGGCGCCCATTCGCCCACCGCGCTCTGAGGTCTTCGCTGCGTTCATGGTTGCCGTTGGGAGACCAGCCGGGCGGATTGATCAATCGTCTTGCCCAGGTCAGCGGCCGGAGGCCATCACGCCAGCAATCGGCCAAGAGATCCGCCATTCCATGATAAGCGACGATGATGGGATTATGGCTGCTGACCGGTTTCACGATCCCATAGGTACAGGGTTCGGCGCGCGTTTCGGCCTCGAAAGTCCCAAACATCTTGTCCCAGATAATGAACACCCCGGCATAATTGCGATCCAGATAGCGCGGATTTGTGGCGTGGTGCACGCGGTGGTGGCTGGGCGTGTTCATGACCGCCTCAAACCATCTTGGCATCCGATCGATGGCCTCTGTGTGGATCCAGAACTGGTAGACCAGGTTCAGCCCACCAGCGAAGAAAATAAAGGCCGGGTGAAATCCGATCAGCACAATGGGCCAGCCGAGCACGATCAAACCCGTGAACGGGCCAAACCAGGGCTGGCGTAACGCCGTGGTCAGATTGTAGTGGGTGCTGGAGTGGTGGGTGATGTGTTCAGCCCAGAACCAGCGCATGCGGTGTGCGAAGCGATGTTTCCAGTAGTAGACAACATCATACAGAATGAAGACCATCAGGAAGCTCCACCAGGTCACCGGCATCTCAAACACGCGATAGGGCCAAACCAGCATCATCAACCACAGCGACGCCGTTGCCGTCAGGGTGTTCACCACGACATTGCCCAGTCCCATCGCGAGCGATGTGATGGCATCGACGGTTTCATATCGCCCCGCCGCGTGCCCCGTCCTCACCGAAATCCATTCTCCAATCACACTGATCACAAACAAAGGAATGGCCAGTGTGGTCGGCGCGGGAAATTCGAACATGGACTGCTAATAGCGGGACCGCCATGATCTGTCATGGCCTTGCTTGACGCACCTAGCGTCAGTGCCAGTGAATGGCATTTGAGAACACAGACCGCAAGGAGGACAAACCCATGGAAACGATCAAGGACTACGAACAGATCAAATTGGAGAAGGATGGCCCGGTCGCCATTTTGACGCTGCATCGGCCGGAGAAGATGAACGCTTTTACCGGCAAGATGATGTATGAGATGATCGACGCGTTCGACCAGACCGATGCCGATGATGATATCCGCGCGGTCATAGTGACCGGCTCGGGCGAGCGCGCCTTCTGCGCCGGGGCCGACCTGTCGGAGGGCGCCAAGACGTTCGACTTTGATGCGCGCGCGAGCGATGGCGAGGTTGGACGCACCGCAGACATTGACATTCAGCGGGATGGCGGCGGCCGCGTGACCCTGCGTATGTTCGACAGCCTCAAGCCTATTATTGGCGCAATCAATGGCGCGGCCGTTGGCATCGGGGCGACAATGCAACTGCCCATGGATATCCGGATCGCCTCGGAAACCGCGCGGTTCGGCTTCGTGTTCAATCGTCGTGGCATCAATCCGGAAGCGGCCTCGAGCTGGTTCCTGCCCCGGCTCGTTGGCATCTCCAAAGCGCTGGAATGGTGCTATTCCGGCCGCGTGTTTCCCGCCCAGGAGGCACTTGATGGAGGGCTTGTGCGCTCAATCCACCCTGCCGATGAGCTCATGGGCGCGGCCCGCGCCATGGCCCTTGAGATCGCCGAAAACACAGCCGCCGTATCGACCACGCTGACCCGCCAAATGATGTGGCGCATGCTCGGCGCAGATCACCCGATGGAAGCCCATATCGTCGATAGTGCCGCAATTTATGAGCGAGGGCGCAGCCCCGATGCGAAGGAGGGCGTGATGAGTTTCCTGGAGAAGCGTACGCCCAGCTATCCGGTCAAAGTGTCTGATGGCATGCCAAGCTTCTGGCCCTGGTGGCAAGACCAGGACTTCAAGTGGATCGGGAAATAAGGCTGGCTGCTCATTCCCGCATGGGTTAACCATCCGCAACGACAGCGGATTTGGGGGTTTCGCATGCGGGTTTTCCTGGTCTTACTCTTGCTGATCGCGGCTGCTGCTGCTGCAGGCATCTACGCCGCCCGCACTGAACCGACATCCTCCATCATAGATACGGTTCTGGCGCCCACGAATGATGTAATGGCGCCGGCCGTGGCCTTGCCGGACGGCGCAGACCGCTACAGTGCAGCGACACTCGCCAGCCTGGACTTGCGCACATGCTTTGATGAGACCGTCGCGTTTCCCGATGGCGCGGAGCGCGCGTCCCTCCAGCGCGATGTCCGCACGCCCCCTCCGAACGGAGCCTGGCGTTTTCCCGATCTGGCTGACTATCCAGGGCTTGTTAAACTTGAGCAGCTGAAATCCGAATTGGGCACCCAGCGAGAACACTGCGGCGCGGCGCGGATTTCCGAGCACTGGTTCATGACAGCATCCCATTGTATTTTGGACGCCTCGGTCATGGGCGCGCCGGTGATCGACCTTGTGTTGATCACGCCCGATGTTGACGTCAACAGCGACCGCGTCAGCCCTGTTCCCGTAACCGGCGCCCTTTGCCACCACGACTTTGGAATTGACCGGCTTCGGTTCACCAATGACATTGCGCTGCTCTATGTGGCCGATACGACACCGTTCGAAGCGGTTGAGATTGTTAAAATCGAGCGCAGTGAGATGAGTCTTCGCCGTGGAGATTTGAGCGAGCTCTACATCGCGGGATGGGGCAACAATGGCAATTCGCGTTTTCTACAGGGTGGCCCGGTTGCGCCTGAACGCGTTGGGTCATCGGTTCTGGTAACGGCCAGGATCGATGGCCGCGGGCCCGATGTGGGCGATAGTGGCTCGCCGCTGTACACACGCATTGATGGGGAGCCCGTAGTAATGGGAGTGCTGGCCAGTGTGCGCAGCGACAGGCCGGTCGAACAACGCAGCGCGATCTTCGTGCGCGTCAAAAGTGTCCGCGATTGGCTTCAGACGGCTATGGCTCTTTGTGAGCAGGACGGCGCCTTCGTTTGTGGCAAGGAGATCGCCACGACTCAGGCGCCGATATCTGCCGCAGAGTGGATTTAAGTCTTATCGTTTATTGATAATATCCTGAAAGCGGGTTAGGGGCTCAATCTGGGACTCTTGCCGGGCCATCGCGTAGGCAGAGATCAAAAATAAAGGGACCATTGGTCCAGATGAAAAAGGTGCATCGCTATGATGTCTGTTTTGTTCAGTCCGAATGGGCGCATTGGACCGCGCACCTTCTGGCGAGGTGTGGTGGTTCTGCTGGCGGCCATGATCATTATCAATGTGGCAGGCGCATATGCCGGGCCGTTCGGCCAATTGCTCGGCTTGTTCACGCTTGCAGCGCCTTATTGCTATCTCTGCGTTTACGGAAAACGCCTGCACGACTCTGGTAAATCGGCCTGGTTCTTCCTCCTCTTCTTCGTCGGCTATTTCGTGCTCGAAGGTGTTTTCCAAACCGTACTGCTTCCGATCCTGTCGCCAGGCGCCGCCGCGCTACAAGAGGACATGACCCTGCTGATCGAACAAGGTCAGTGGATGGACGCGCTGGAGTATGCACCTGAAATTGCACAAGAGAGCATCCTCACCGCTCTGGTAAGCTTGATCGCAACCAATGCGATCCTGGGCTTCATTGCAGCGCGGTTGACATCCGACCCCGGCCCCAATGCGTTCGGCTTGCCCCAAGGCGGTGCCGCATCCGATACGTTTTAGTGCCAGCAAAGGCCTCAGCGATGAGCGATACATCCCCTTCCAATACCAGCCAGACTCCGATGGACCCGAAGCGTCCCTGGATTACTGATCCGCGCGAATTCCCCTCCGCGATGAGTTGGGCTGAGAGTCTGACCAATCCCCTTGGGGAGACCTCACGGCTTCACTTCACACGAGCCTGGACAGCACTCTTTTTCGCCCGTGTCATCTGGTACTTGGGGTTTGCCCTGCTCGCAATGGTGTTTGCAGCTGCTGGTGCGCAGAATGCCGGCTCGCTCGTTCCGCCGCCCTGGGCTTTTCTCATCCTTGTTGTCCTCACTATCTTGGCTTCGATCGTCTTGCATATTCGCCGCCTTGCGGATGCTAAGCGGTCCCCTTTGTGGGCGTTTCTCGTGGCCATACCCGCCGTGGCTTTGATTGTCGGCCTCTTTATCGGCATCCAAAGCGGCGCCAAGGAGTACGGCGTTGCCCGTCAAGCAGCGGCGCTGGAAGAGCAGGGCATGTCGACTAAGTTGATTGCAGTGGAATTGGAGCGCGATGGGGCCGCGAAATTGTTTGCCCGCGAACTTATTTTGCAATCTGAATTGAGACAGTTGCAGAATACGGGCTCGGAGACAGACGGACCGGTGGTGGACTGGATCGTTGAAAGGTTCATGTCAGACCCGTCCATTTTTGTCGCTGCGCTGGGTGTCTCAACGCCCCTCAGTGACAACCAGAAAAGTGCGATTGAGAGCGCGCTAGAAGACGTGATCGAAGAGCGCGAAGAAGAAGCTGCTGAACGTGAGAGCGGCGATGGAGCGATTGAAGACCAAGGCGAATCACGGGGGCGACGCGGCGGAGGAAATGCGAGCCCGGAAGTCCGCTTGAATGGAGAAATAGGTCGTATCAGAAGGGAATGGCGCGGCAAGCTACCGGATATCGATCTGGCTGAGACGAGCGAGCGAGGCTATGCCGTGAATACGGGTATTGAGTCTGCTATCGGTTTTTGGGCACTGCCATCCTTCTTCGTGATGTTGTGGAGTCTTCTATGGGTGGGACGATTGCCCTCCGGTGGTGGAACCATCAAGTCGCGTTTTGAAATCGATAACGCCCCTTCGCGCGATTAGGCCGGCTGACGAAGATCTGGAGTGGGCGCGTCGACCGTTTCGGCGTGAAACACCGCTTCGAAGGCCCGTCTCAGGGCCGCGTCGGTCTCCATAAGGCTGACCGGGCGACCGAGGTCGACCAGGCTCGTCACGCCAAAGTGTGGATCGGCAATCCCGCAAGGTGTGATCCCGTTGAAATGGCTTAGGTCCGGTTCGACGTTCAATGAGATTCCGTGAAAGCTGACCCAGCGTTTCAAGCGGATTCCAATCGCAGCGATCTTGTCTTCCCGCAGGGTGCCACCGGGTCGGGTGCGGTCCACCCAAACCCCAACCCGGCCGCCCCTTGTGAAGGCGTCGATATTGAATTCGGCCAGCGCTTTTATAATCCAGGCTTCCAGTGATTTCACAAAGGCGCGCACGTCACGGCCCCTTTGGGCAACATCGAGCATCACATAGGCGACGCGCTGGCCCGGTCCATGATACGTGTATTCTCCACCGCGCCCCGCCTCAAAAACAGGGAAACGATCGGGCTCCAGAAGATCGCCGGCCCGGGCGCTTGTGCCAGCTGTATAGAGCGAGGGGTGCTCCAAAAGCCAGATGCACTCACGGGCACCGGCATTGCGAATTGCTTTTGCCCGCGCTTCCATCCAGGCCTTGGCCGAAAGATAGTCCACTGTCGCATCTGAGATGATCCACTCGATGGGGGGTAAAGCGTTTGTCACCCAAGCACATATAGAGCGTATTTTGGGGTTCACATAGGGGGCAGGTCGCCTTATAGCAGCTGCCTTGGCGACGGATCACCTCACCGACGCTTGCTTAAACAGTGTGCGGTCGTGGCGGAACTGGTAGACGCGCAGCGTTGAGGTCGCTGTGGAGCAATCCGTGGAGGTTCGAGTCCTCTCGACCGCACCATTCCTGTTCGCAAAATTGATTGCGCCTGCGAGGGAGTGCGCTGGCGGCCTACCGCTACGGTTGGGCTTGCGATTGACGGGGGCTGCGGTCATCATTCCGAAAATAGCAATTTCTGGATCCGAGAAGGACCTTTGGGAGGATACTGATGAAAACCAAGATTACGGAAATGTTCGGCATTGAACATCCAATCATCCAGGGTGGTATGCATTGGGTTGGCTTTGCGGAAATGGCGGCGGCCGTCTCTAATGCCGGGGGTCTGGGCACGATCACGGCGTTGACGCAGAAAACGCCGGAAGACCTGGCAAATGAAATCGCAAAGTGCCGTGACATGACGGACAAACCCTTTGCGGTGAACATCACCTTCCTGCCGAGCCTGACACCGCCTGATTATCCCGCCATCGTCGACAAGGTTATCAAGGGCGGCGTTAAAGTTGTCGAAACGGCCGGGCGCAATCCGGCCCAAGTCCTTCCCGCACTCAAGGATGCCGGTATCAAGGTAATCCACAAGTGCACCTCGGTGCGTCACTCTCTGAAGGCCCAGGACATCGGGTGTGACGCCGTTTCCGTGGATGGGTTTGAATGCGGCGGGCACCCGGGCGAGGATGATGTGCCAAACATGATCTTGCTGCCGCGCGCCCATGACGAGCTGGAGATCCCGTTTGTCAGTTCCGGTGGCCAGGCCGATGGACGCTCCCTTGTGGCATCCCTGGCTATGGGTGCAGAGGGCATGAATATGGGCACACGCTTTATTGCAACGAAGGAGGCGCCTGTGCACCAGAACGTCAAAGACGCCATTGTTGCGGCCAGCGAGTTGGATACTCGACTTGTAATGCGCGGCCTGCGCAATACAGAGCGGGTGATGAACAATGCGGCCGTTGAGCGCCTTTTGGAGAAGGAAGTTGCCCTGGGCGACAAGCTCACCATTCAGGATATCCTGCCTGAAGTGGCCGGTGTCTATCCGCGGATTATGAGCGAAGGCGACATGGATGCGGGCGCATGGTCATGCGGCATGGTCGCGGGCTTGATCAATGATATTCCAACCTGCCAGGCGCTGGTCGACCGCATTATGGGACAAGCCAATGAGATTATCACCGGGCGAATGGCGAAGATGCTTGGCACAGCTGTTCCAGCTTAGGTCGGAGACGCCCCGCCAAACGGTGCAAATTGGCCGGAAAGGGCCCTAGCCTGTTTTCAGCATGTTTACGGCCCGGTCAAACAGCGGATCGTTGGGGTGCTCGGCGAGCCAGGCTGCGATGGCCGACTTGTCTCCGCTTACCGAGAACGCGGCGAAGCGAGCAAGGCCAGGGCGCCCGATAAGATCGCCGATGCGCCCGAGCAGGTTTAGCCACCCTGGGTTTTCGACACTCGATCCAACGGTTAAGTCCTCGGCATGGATAAGGTTGAAAGGGGCGGGCAAGTCCGATGGCTTCAACATGGACGCCGCCAAAACCCCGCGCTGGCGGCCGATGGTGGCTTCGCCGCGCACCCATTCACTGGAAACAGCGCCAGGTGACCAACAGACCAGGACACACTTGGCCTCGCGTATATTGCGATCAATTTCAGCGTCGAAGGATAAACCAGAGTTGAGTTCGGCATCAAACCAGACAGAAACATCCAGGTCTTTCAGGCGCCTGGCGATTTCTTCGACTTCCGGTCGCTCGTCGCGCTTGTAAGAGATAAAGACATCCGGCGGAGTGAAGGGCTTTGCCGAAGCCTTTGCTGGCGCCGTTGCTGATGCCTGCCGGGTCTCTGGATGGGCCTGGGGCTTGGATTCGGTATTCCGGCTGCCCGTCAAACCGATCCACATGGTCCCGCCAAACGCAACAAACCCTCCGATGAACGCAACAATCAATGCACCTTCATTGTTCGAGGTAAACTCATATGTCGTCCAGCCGCACGCCCACCACGCTGCGACGCTGAGAATTGCCGACGCGAAGATCGCCAGTAAAATCTTGAGTGGGAAGTTCGAGATGCGGCGGGCACCAATCAAACAGGCGACCGCGAATCCCAAGCCTAAGCCAAGCAAAACGATGACGAATATCGACAGCGACACGATCGGCTCTCCGAATTAGCCTGGGTCCGGTTTATCTTAACGTATTTCAGTGGCGCCTCAATCTGGAATCCACCGGGGCGTTTTCTATGCTGGCATTATCCAAATGCATCATCGCACCACCCACCCTGAAAGAGGATCACCTCATCAGCCAAACGCCAAGATCCCATTTTCGGTGTCGTGGCCAATCGGGCTGGCACCCAAGACGGGCACGCCCACTTCTGCGCACCAGCGTCGGGCGATCGCTTCTGCAGTGTCTACAAAATCGATGTCATTCTCGAGGATTTCGCTGAATCGGCCCAGGCGCACACCAGCCAATTTCGAGAACCAGTTGCTCAGCGCCAACTGGGCGAACGCCCGGTCCAATCGATAGTGATACTCGCCAATATCCTCCAGGTGCAGGATGTGACCTGAAAGGTCGGGCATGAAAGGTGTGCCATTTATTGCAGCGAGTGTAGTCAGATTGAACGCTAATTCAGGGGTGTCCCCGGAAGGTGGCGCGATTGAAGCCGAAAGGCTGTCCAGCGCCCGCTGGATGGCCGCTTCGCCTCCCTTACGCGAAAGATCGCTTGGCATCGGTCCATGGACGCTCCGGCCAATCTTAGCGTCATAAAGCAAAGCGAGGAGAGCGCCCGTATCGCTGTAACCCAGATACGTCTTGTCGCGTGCGGCCGGGCCGAGCCGCTCCTTCAGCCCCCTGAGCAGGCGTATGGAGCCATAGCCGCCGCGGGCAAACCATACCGCGTCGACCTCTGGGTCGTTGGCGGCTTTCACCAGAGCATCCTGGCGCGTGACATCGTCGCCGGCGAAATGACCAGCTGCGGCGAAGCATTGGGGGTCAAATTGGATGTCCAGGGTTGGCGCAATTTGGGCCGCAAGGCTTGAGAGTTTCCTGGCGACCACCGGGTCCAAAGCCCGTGCCGGTGCCACCACAGCGATGCGCCGTTTCGTGTCTGAATTTTGCCTATCTCGCGTCATAGGAGTCAGGGTATGTCGGATTCCATGATGGATCAAAAACAGTATTTCTTTTGCGGGATAGGTGGCTCAGGCATGTTGCCCCTGGCCATGATCCTGCGCGGGCAGGGGGCCGATGTATCGGGCTCAGACCGCGCGCTTGACCAGGGCCGCACACCGGAGAAATTCGATTGGCTTCGCAGCCAAGGCATCGCGCTTTTTCCACAGGACGGTTCGGGCCTTGTTTCGCGTGACCAAGTGCTGGTCGCATCCGCTGCTATTGAAGACACTGTGCCGGATGTGGCAGCGGCCCTGGCCTATGGTTGTCGAAGGGTTTCGCGGGCTGAGCTACTTTCGAAACTGTTCAATGCCGCCCCGAAATCCATCGGCGTTGCCGGGACCAGCGGAAAATCGACGACCACGGCGATGATCGCCTGGATCCTGAGCGAGTCGGGCCTTGCGCCAACAGTCATGAATGGCGCTGTGATGAAGAATTTCATGGGCCCAGGTGTGCCCTTCGCCAGCGCCCTGGTGGGGCAGGGGGATATATTCGTGAGCGAGGTGGATGAAAGCGATGGCTCGATCGCGATGTATAACCCCACTGTGGCTGTCCTCAATAATGTCTCTCTGGATCACAAATCCATGAATGAGTTGCGAGCGTTGTTTGGCGATTATCTGGCGAAGTCAGAAGCTGGCGTGCTGAACGCTGACGACCGTGAGGTGGCGGCCCTGGCGATCCAGTCATGTGCTGCACAGACTTATGGATTTGACGACGAACAAGTCGATCTTTTCGCCCACACGATTGAGCCGGGTCCCACGTCTATTTCGTGCAAGCTCACTCAAAGGGACGGGGTGGATGTGCCTCTCCAACTGTGTGTTCCGGGGCGCCATAATATTTCAAACGCCATGGCTGCGATCTGTGCAACCCGTATGTGCGGGGTAGACCTCGCGGATTCCGCTGCAGCGCTGTCTCGGTTTGCCGGTATCAAACGGCGGTTCGAGATCGTTGGAGAGGCTGCGGGTGTAACGGTTATTGACGATTTCGCCCATAACCCAGACAAGATCGCCGCCACCCTGAAAACCTTGAGGGATTTTCCGGGCCGACTGCTTATCGTGTTCCAACCCCACGGGTTTGGTCCGCTTCGCAAGATGCGCGGGGAACTCGCCAGCGCGTTCGCGGAAAATTTGGAAAGCGATGATGTGCTCGTGTTGCCGGAGCCAGTCTATTTCGGTGGTACGGTAGACCGATCTGTCTCAAGCGCAGATGTGGCGGGTGATATAAATGCCCAAGGAAAGCGAGCTGAAGCGTTGGCAACACGCGAGGCGTGTGGGCGCCGCGTCCTGGCATTGGCCCAACCCCGCGACCGTATTGTTATCATGGGCGCAAGGGATGACACTTTGAGTGACTTTGCTGCTTCTCTCCTGCAGGAATTGCAACAGCGTTGACGTGCTGGATGGTGCATAAATGTCTCACATTCAAGCCATGTCAATTCAGCCTGCATTCGTGAGTTGTCCCGACTCTCTTAATCCTATTTCAGATGGCATCGTGTCCCAAGACGCATAAAACGGCGCTGGGAATTTAGAGAGAGACGCCAAAAAAGGCACGTCCAGGTGGATTAAGCCAATGGCGCTATAGGGAAATGCATCAAGGAGTCCCCATGAAAATCCAACTTTTGTCGACCAGTGCGTTGCTGCTCGGTAGCCTTGCCGCGCCGCTCGCCTTGGCTCAGGAGGCGGAAGAAACCGCGTCGCGCACACTCGATACAATTACTGTGACGGCCACCAAGCGAGAGCAGACCTTGCAGGACGTGCCGGTGGCGGTCTCCGTGGTTGATGAAGAAGTCCTCAATCAGGCACAAGTGTTGGACCTTAACGATCTGCAGAGCCTTGTGCCGTCCTTGCGGGTTGGCCAGCTGCAGAATTCTGCCCAGACCAATTTCGTCATTCGCGGCTTCGGCAACGGAGCCAACAATGCCGGGATCGAACCATCGGTTGGTGTCTTTATCGACGGCGTGTTCCGTTCTCGCTCTGCAGCGGCGATTTCAGATCTACCCAATCTGCAGCGTGTCGAAGTTTTGCGCGGGCCGCAATCAACACTGTTTGGCAAGAACGCGTCGGCAGGTGTCATTTCCGTGGTGACCAGCGCGCCGAGCTTTGAAACCAGCGGAAGTCTGGAAGCGGGTGTTGGCAATTACAATTCAGTCTTCGCCCGGGGCGATTTCACGGCGCCGATTTCTGAACAAGTTGCTTATTCGATTTCCGGCGGTTTCAACCAGCGCGACGGCTACACCGAGAACCTGTTAGGCGGCGAAGACATCAATGACCGGGACCGTTGGAATATCCGCGGACAGCTTCTCGTGGAGCCGTCTGATAACCTCAGTATCCGCTTTATTGCGGACTACAGCGAATTGGACGAGATCTGCTGTACGACGACGAATGTCGAGAACGGACCCACAGCGGCCGCAATTGAACTGCTTGGTGGCCAATTAAACGATCCAGCCGATCCGTTTTCCTATACGGTTTTCTTCAACGAAGATCCGATCAACGAACTGACCGACCAAGGCATCTCCGCGACGGTTGAATATTCCTTGGGTGATCTGTCGCTGACGTCAATTTCTGCCTATCGCGAAAATGACAGCTTTTATGACAGTGAGGTCGATTATACCGGCCTGGACATTGTCAATTCAGCGTTTAGCGACACGCTGATCAAGACATTGACCCAGGAATTCCGCGTGACCTCTGATTATGATGGACCGTTCAACTGGCTAGCAGGCATCTTTTACCTGGATGAAGACATTGAGCAGTTTACAGGTTTGGGCAGCGGCGAGGACATTCGCAACTATGTCGATATCCTAGCTGGTGGACTTGGGACCTTGTCTGGTTTGGAAGCGGCGCTGGGCGTGGAGGATGGAACGTTTTTCAGTGCTACCACGGGCACCGAAGAAACGTTCACCCAAGATAACCAGGCCTACTCTCTCTTTGGACAGGTTGACTTTGAGGTGACCGATAAGCTGACCCTCACAGGTGGCCTGAACTTCACCAGCGATGAAAAAGATGTAACGGGCTCTTCTGTCGTTGATTTCCCCTTCTCGGCGGTTGATCTGACGGGTGCTGAAGGCGCCCAAATCCTTGTGGCAGGCGGGTTTACTGATGCCTTTCCAGGGGCATTCCAGGCTACTACGGGTCTGGAACCGTCAGATGAGAATATCGCTGCATTTGCTGCGGCCATGCCTGACGCGTTCGCGCAACTCCAGGCCGGTACCCTAGCCCAGGTTCAGGCAGGCGTTGCCATGCTGGACCTGACAGATCCAGCGCAGAACCCGCTCCTCGGTTTTCAGGCGCTGCAGTTTCAGCCACCCTTCCTCGCGTTTCCCAATTCCGTTGAGTCCGGATCGTCTAGCGATGAAGAAGTCACTTGGACCCTGCGTGCCGCCTATGACGTGAATGACAACATCAACGTGTACGCGTCGGCTGGAACGGGCTTCAAGTCTACATCCTGGAACCTCTCACGCGACAGCCGTCCCTTCGCATCTGATGCCGCCGCCCTCACCGCAGCCGGGCTTACCCAGCCCAACCAGACCTTTGGTACCCGCTTTGCGGGTCCTGAGGAGGCCACGGTCTATGAACTCGGTTTGAAAGCGGCGTTCAATACTTTTGCCTTTAACGCGACAGTATTCGACCAGACGATTGAGGGCTTCCAATCAAACCTTTTCACCGGGACCGGATTTTCGCTTGTCAATGCGGGTGAGCAATCGGTGTTGGGCTTGGAAGTTGATGGCATTTGGTCGCCGACAGAAGCACTCACGCTGACCTTTGCAGGCACCTTCCTGGATCCGGTCTATGATGACTTTGTCGAAACCGGTATCCCGATTGACCCTAACCTTCCGGCAGTGGGCGCCAACCAGGTCGATTTGACGGACGAACAACCGGCCGGAATCCATACAGTCAGCCTGTCCACATCAGCCGTTTACACGCACACCTTCGCCAATGGCTGGAGCGGGTTTGTGCGCGGCGAGTATCAGTACGAAGATGACATCCAGATTGTTGACAACATTCCCGGCGTGAACCGGGAAATCAATGTCGTGAATGCCTCGCTCGGGCTCGATATTGGAAACGGCTGGTCTGGCCGGGTGTGGGGCCGGAACATCTTCGACGATGAGTACTTTCTAAGCGCATTCCCGGGTGTGATTCAGGCCGGCACGATAAACGCATATCCCAACCAGCCGGCAACCTATGGCGTGTCGGTGCGCAAGACGTTCTAGGTCTAAGAGAGCTTATACTTTGGAGACGCCCGTGCCGGAGTTCTGGTGCGGGCGTTTTCGTTTGTGTCGCCAAGCTTTAAGCTGGAAGAAGATAATCTGGGAGATTCAAGATGGGCGATCATATCCTGGTGATTGATGAAGGCACCACGTCCACACGCGCCATCGCTTTCAATCATGACTTCAAAGAGACAGCGCTCAGTCAATGCGAACTCAACCTGACCTATCCAAAGGATGGCTGGGTGGAACAGGATGGGTTGGAAATCTGGCAAGCGACCCTGGACGCCGCCCACGCCACAATTCAATCGGCGGGCGGAATCGACCAGTTTGTGGCTATTGGGATTACCAACCAGCGCGAGACCACACTGCTCTGGGACTGCGAAACGGGCGTGCCCGTTGGGCCCGCAATTGTCTGGCAGGACCGGCGAACCGCGCCCGTATGCGACCATCTCAGGGTAGAAGGCCATGGGCCGCAGGTTGAGTCGATAACGGGCCTGCTGATCGATCCCTACTTCTCTGCCACCAAGATCGCCTGGTTGATCAAGGCCCATGACCTGTCGACAGAAGCCTTGGAGCGGGGGCAATATGCTTTCGGAACCATCGAGACTTGGCTGATTTGGAACCTTACGGGTGGCCGGGTCCACGCCACAGACGTGACCAATGCCGCAAGGACCTCCTTGATGGACTTGGAGCGCAATACCTGGTCTGGGCCGATGTGCGATCTGTTCGGTGTGCCGCGTAGCCTCTTGCCTGAGATCAGGAGCAGCGCAGGACGCTTTGGGGACACTGATCCGGAGCTTTTCGGACGCTCGCTTCCGGTCCTTTCGGCCATTGGAGACCAACAGGCTGCCCTGGTCGGACAGGGGTGCCTACGGCCAGGACAAGGGAAGATCACACTCGGGACTGGGGCCTTTCTGGTTTCGAATACGGGAGATGCGCGGCCGCGGTCCCAACATGCACTTTTGGCGACGCGCGCCTATGACACAGGGCAAGGCCAATCCGCCTTCGCCCTGGAAGGCGCCATCTTCAATGCCGGTACGGTGGTGAAATGGCTGCGTGACGAATTGGGCCTGATCGGATCCGCCGCAGACAGTGAGGCGATGGCCAGAGATGTTGGATCCACGCAGGGCGTTTTCTTTGTACCCGCCTTCACGGGCCTTGGCGCACCCCACTGGACCCCCGATGCACGCGGTGAAATCACGGGGTTATCGCGCTCAACGCGCGCGGCGCACATCGTGCGGGCGGGGCTGGAAGCCTGTGCCTATCAAGCGCGCGATTTGCTGGATGCGTTTGCTGCTGATGGCGCCCGCGTCGAGACGTTGCGGGTGGATGGCGGCATGGCGAGCAATGACTGGCTTATGCAGTTCATGGCCGATATCTGCGACGTTCAACTCGAGCGGCCGAGCTATATGGAGATGACGGCTCTGGGCGCGGCCGCATTGGCGGCATTCGAACTGGGCTGGCTGACTCCCGAAGACTGGGCCGAAAGGGATTCAGGTCTTCAACGTTTCGAACCTGAGATGAGTCCAAGTCAACGCGGCAGTTTGCTGGCGGGATGGAGGCGGGCCATACAGAAATCCATCTCGCCCGTTTGAGTGGGTTTCAATGCAAAAAAAAAGAGCGAGGCTGTTTCCAGCCCCGCCCCTTCGTGTTTTTTCAACGCCGATTGACCTATCCGGCCGTCATATTCACGGCACGAGGCGGCATACCGCACGGGCCTTCGAGAAAGGCAAACATCTCCGTGAACATCTCTTGATAATTATCGTAGAAGATCGTTCCGAAAAAGTGGTTTGCGTCTTCAAGTACGACATATCGATGTTCTTTGTTGTGACGTTTCAATTCGTCCACGAAGAGCTCACTGTGGATGATTGGCACGCGCTCGTCGATTTCCCCATGGATAACCAGCACGGGCACATTCACCTTGTCCACGTGTGCCAGCGGGTCGAAGCCGTCTGCGGTGGGTCGGTAGGTTCGGTCACTGAAGTCGCCAATTTGAGCAAGATAAGAACGGAAACGCGCTTTTTCAGACACGCCTGCACCAGGAATGGCGCATTGATAGACGTTGTCTTCACGCATGGATCCCACAAAAGCAGAATACCCGCCATAGGACCATCCGAAGATCGCAGCTTCTTCCTCTATCCCGAGACCGAGCTCGACGACGTAAGCCAAAGCATCATCTACATCATCTTGTGGTTCATACCCCCAACGTTTGAAGCCAGACATCATGTGGTCTTTGCCAAAGCCTGAAGAAATGCGGAACTGAGGCTGCACCACCAAATATCCACGGCTTGCAAGCGTTTGCGCCCAAAGATCAAAGCCCCAAAAATCCCTCGCAACGGGTCCGCCATGGGGCATCATGACGACTGGCCAGGGACCTTCGCCATTGGGGCGGGTGATCAGGGCTGGCATTTCCCGACCATCTCTGGCGGTGTAGTATTCCCAGGTCACATTTGCAAGTTGAGCGGGCTGCAAATCTGGATTTGCGGAGCCCAGATAATCCAACTGAGCCTTGTCGGTGAGCAGGAAATAGCTTGGCGGCATCTGCGGACCCTGGCTCGAAATGACGATATACTTCTCATCTTCCGACCGGCTAATGATGCTATTATTTGCATTGGGCAGCGCTAAATCTATCGCGTCAGCGAGTGTTTTCTCTTCGGGTGAGATGTACTCAATCTCGAACCCAGCTGCTGCGTAGCTGTACCCAACAATTTCATAGCTTTTGGTATCTGGTCGCCAAACACGCTGCACTCCCGCCGCATCATAGTCTGGATGGTGAAACAAAAGCTCAAGAAATTCTTCTGATGCAAGGTCGTATTTATATAATCCTGCCGTATCAAACTCATGATTAGAAACAACGTAGAATATACTGGCGTTGTCTGTATCTTGTGCAACAGGTTGGAATATCTCCGCAACAGCTTCGACAGTGGGGGCCGTCTCCTTAACGAGTGTCCACTCGGCGTCACCATTCCTGCGGAGGTAGACTTTGGCTATATCGTCACCGTCGACAGTTTGTTTCAGCCGAGGGGTGCCGTCCCTGCCGTACAAGCCTACGTCTCCACCTCTTACGCCGCGCCCTACCAGATCCAATGAACCGTTGTCGACATCCATCTCATATATGTTTGCAGGGCGAGTAATGTCCTGATTGTACGCCACCAGGATTTTGTCTGGATCCCATGGCATCGTTGAAATTATGGAGCCGGAATTGTATTGTCCGAAGTCACGTTCTGCTTGGCTTCTGCGGTCGAAGCGGCGCTTGGGGAGATCTTCCCAGCGGCGCTCATCCATGGAGATTGTAGCCAGCTTTACAAACTGATTGTTGTATTCATTGCCGCTGTCCCAGATTTGCCACATGGCGGAAACAAGGGTGTCGTCGTCTAGCCAATCCACGGACCGGATTTTTACCTTTTCGGCTGAACCAAACACGACTGGCGGCTTCGATAAGTCTGCGGTCTCAAAAACAAGGATCAGGGGGTTCCCGTCCTTTTCAAGTCTTTGGACTGTGGCGAGATAGGTGCCATCGGGTGAAACATCGGCGTCAACGAATGCCGGGTCGCGGATAAAGTGTTCCAGTGGCGTAAAGCCGTCTTCCTGGGCCATTGCGGCTGGGGCAAGCATGGCACATGCAGTGAGTGCGCTGGCGGCCAGCCCTTTTACAAGAGTGTAGAGTTTCAAGATTTCCTCCGGGTTTGCACGGGGCAAAAAAATTCGGTGGCGGCACAAACCGCCACCGAAGTGTTTCGCTTTCGCTTGATATTTCAAGCGAAGAAAGCGCGCATCACGGCACCGTGATCAAAATTCTTTCGATGCCTGAACAAACGCACGGCGACCGAACGGGTCATAACCCACACCGATCGGGAAGTTGCGAACCGAGAAAGTTGCATCGTCATCAACCCGATTCGGAAACTCATCAAACACGTTCTCGATACCCACAGTCACGGCCCAGGAGCCGGGATCATATGTAAGAGAGACATTGTGGATGAAGTAGTCTTCGGTGGCGTCGGTGAGAAATTCAACGCTTCCGTCAAAATCATCATCACGGTCATCGTTGCCACCAGAGATGAAACGGGTCTGCCAAACGGTGCGGAAATCCCGGTAATCACCAATCAGTGTGGCGTTCCACTGCCATTCGGGGAATTCCGGCTCACCGGCATTGTCGTCAATCGCGGCTTCGATTTCTTCTGCCGAAGCGCCGGGTGCCAGCGTATTCGACAAGTCGAGAATTCGTTCTTCTGTCTTGTTCAAACGAAGATCAAAGGTCATGTCTAGCGGACGCTCACCAATGATGAACTCTTGCTGATAGAGCAGGTTCAGATCGAAGCCTTTTGCCGTTTCAAGGCCGATGTTCAAGAAGCTTGCATCGACAAAGTCGATAAAGCCGCCATCGCTACGACCAATCCGCTGACAGAACGCTGATCCCAGATTTGGATTGTCCTCGAAACAGTCGCGAACGATAAAGCCTGCGCCAGGCTCAGCCACAGCGTCGGTGATTTCCGTGTCGTAATAGGCAAGGTTCACACTCAAGTCAAAGGCATCAAACCAAGGTTGCTCTACGGTGAAACCGACCGTGAAGCTCTCTGATTCTTCCGCAACCAGATTTTGTGAACCACCGGTACTGATTTCAACAGACTGGTTGGCGCTGAGGTTCCCGGCCAAACCGAGGCTCGTTGGATCCACACCCGCTTGGACGCAGTTGTCGAGCGTGATTTGCGAACGGGTATCGCCGTCTGGATTATAAGTCGGATCGATCCCTGGCGCTTGTGCCGGAAAATGCACGCACGGCCCAAG
>JBCCTK010000002.1:0-47680 GCA_039198685.1 Pseudomonadota bacterium
AGGACGAATAGTATTCCACGACCTGGGCCGGTTCCATCTGAACAGGGTAGGGGACGTCAGAGAGTTCAGGAATGCGTACGTAGCTGGCGCTCATCTTCTTTGGATCCACCTCGATATATTCCGGGATGTCGCGCTCAGCCGATCCCAGCGCTTCGAGCACGAGCGCCATGGATTTGGATTTCTCACGCACTTCGACAACGTCGCCAGGCTTCAGGCGATAAGACGGGATGTTGACCTTCTGGCCGTTTACCTTGACGTGGCCATGGTTCACGAATTGGCGTGCAGCAAAAATGGTGGGCACGAACTTTGAGCGGTAAACAAAGGCGTCAAGGCGGCTCTCCAGGAGGCCGATCAGGTTTTCTGCTGTGTTTCCCTTACGGCGCGCGGCTTCGTCATAGGTTTTGCGGAACTGCTTTTCCGTAATGTCGCCATAGTGGAATTTAAGCTTCTGCTTCGCCATGAGCTGGAGGCCAAAGTCAGAAACTTTTGCCCTGCGACCCTGGCCGTGCTGGCCGGGTTTGTACTGGCGTTTGTTGACCGGAGATTTGGGACGACCCCAGATGTTTTCACCGACGCGGCGGTCGATCTTGTACTTCGCGGAATGACGGCGCGACATACTTACCTCAGATTTTTAGCGCAGTCCGGCAGCACGCCATGATTGGGCACTGCGATTACAACGGCGGGGTCTGCACCAACCCGTCTTTCAAGTCGGCGGGTAAACGCGAAAAGCGTAGGCGCGTCAAGGGTGCTGGGTTAGACTCCCTGCACAACAAAGATGGAGGAACAGCCCATGGGACGTGTCAGTGGAAAAGTCGCTCTCGTTACGGGTGCCGGCAGCGGGATTGGTCAATCGTGCGTGCTCGATTTGGCCGGGGAAGGGGCTCACGTGTTTGCTACGGATATTGATCCTACTGGGTTGGCAATGACCAAGGCGAAGGCCGAAGGTTTGGCCGGCCAGATTGCGACGGCCGAGCAGGATGTGGTCGATGAAGCGCTCTGGGCGTCTATTTTCGATCAAGCGGAAGGCCAATTTGGTCCTGTTTCCATCCTCGTAAACAATGCAGGCATCGGTGATGGCGGCGCGATCGTGGATTTTGAACTGGAACGCTGGCGACGCCTGATGGCCATCAATCTGGACTCTGTCTTCCTGGGCACGCGGGAGGGTATGCGTCGTATGAAAGACACGGGCGGCGGTTCAATCATCAATATATCCAGCGTGGCCGGATTGCGAGGCGCTCCGGGCGCATCGGCTTACTGCGCTTCAAAAGGCGGTGTCCGGCTGTTTACCAAGTCAGCGGCATTGGAATGTGCCACCATGGGGTATGGGATCCGCGTAAACTCGGTGCATCCAGGCATCATCGACACGCCGATCTGGACCAAATCCATCGTCGAGATGTCCGATGCCACCCGCGACGACCCGGCATCGCAAGCCTTGTTCAAGGAAACGGGGGCTAACGCCATGGATCCGAAGCTCATCGCCCAGGCGACCACGCCCATGGGACGCCCCGGCGCCCCGAAAGAGGTCGCAGAATTGGTTACATTTCTCGCGAGTGAAGCTTCGAGTTTCATTTCCGGCCAGGAACACGTCATCGATGGCGCTATGACGGCGCGCTAGGCCGAGTAGCGTCAACGGCCACTTGCAGCGCGCGCGCCAAGGTGATCGGGGTGGAACCGAGCCACGCCGCCCCCTTCGGTTTTTATCTGTAGCATTGCCTTATCCGCATTGTGGATCATTGCACTGATGGATTCAGCGTCGTCGGGCAAAAGGCTCCAGCCTATGGAAACGCCAACCTGAACCTGTCCGGATTCTGTCATTTTCGGTGCGCAGATGTCCCTGTGTGCTCTCTGGCAAAGTGCTTTGAAAGACGCGGTGTTGTGGTTGGTGGCGACAAAGGCAAATTCATCGCCACCCAGACGGGACACCAGAACAGTATCGGCCAATCGTTTCAGCCGCGTGGCGACCGTTGAAAGCATCGCATCTCCGATAGAATGGCCGTACTGGTCATTGAGCGACTTGAAGCCATCCAGATCGAGATAAGCGCACCCAATCGATGCCGCCCCATCCATTGCGGTATCGATCGCTTCGCGAAATGCCCTGCGATTGAGCACACCGGTCAAAGGGTCTGTGTTGGCAAGTTCTCGGACGCGGGCTTCTGCCGATTTGCGCTCAACGACTTCTTTTTGTAGTGCAGTCACCATTTCGCTATGCAATTCATGCATCTGGCTGAGAATTCGAAGGCCTGGGAGGATCCCAACATAACGCTGGTCGTCGTCGACCAATGCAATTCCATCTCGGAGCACTTCGGATCGGTCGAGGTCAATCTCAGACAGTAAATCCTTCAGGTTTTCGTGGATGCTTCGAATCTGAACTGTTTGCGACATGAATTTGGTCACGGGCTTTTTGTCATAGAGCGCGCGACCGAACTGGCCCGTGATCTGTCTCAGAAAATTGTTACGGGGCACACAGCCGAGTAGAAAGCCCTGTTTATCTGCAATGGGACAGAGCGTTACATGGGGGTGTACACGAAACACGTCCGCCAAGTCTTCGCCGAGTGCGTCAGTGTTTAACGCATGGGGTGTAAGAAGACGAATATCCTTAAAATTCATGAGCCCTGACCGCATTATGAGCCCCGGTGCCTCTGTAAGTGAAACTGACTAAACTTTGGCAAAACAGCGGCTTGAAAATCGTCGCGGCCGTTGTTGGTCTGTTAAAGCGCGCTGCACACGTGGCCGCCGTCTACCGTCAGGCAACTGCCAGTCATGTAACTGCCCGCATCGCTGGCCAGCAGAAGCAGGGCACCGTCCAACTCACCCATCTCGCCAATTCGGCGCATGGGGATACGCTTCACCATTTGTTGCGCATAGTCGGACTCAAGGAAGCTGTCATTGATTTCGGTTTTGAAATAGCCCGGCGCGATCGCGTTCACGCGGATCCTGTATCGTGCCCAGTCCAAGGCCAGTAGCGATGTGAGGTGGGCGACCGCGGCTTTGGAGCTGGCATAGGCCGCACTTCCGGCTGCGGCTCTCAAGGCCGTAATCGACGCAATATTTATGATCGAGCCGCCGCGGCCTGCTGCAATCAGCTGCTTTGCGGCGGCTTGTGCCACCCAAAACACACCGTGGGTGTTCACGTCATACACATGGCGCCACTCGTCCTCCGGCATGTCGATGGCCCGGCTCCCACCGCCCACGCCTGCGTTGTTAACCACGATATCCATAGGACCGATGTCGGAAAGTGTCGAATTCACGGCATCCGCGTTGCTAACGTCGAGGGGGACAGCCCGCGCCACTCCGCCTGCCGACCGGACCTGTTCAACCAGGGACTCCAGCCGATCGACCCGCCTGGCGGCCACGACAATTTCGGCGCCATTTGCCGAGAGCACTTTCGCAAATTGAACACCGAAGCCCGATGAAGCACCCGTCACGAGGGCCGTTTTACCGCTGAGATCTGCCTTGATCATAAGGATACATCGCCTTCTAGGGTTGAACTCTGACTGACACGGAATATCGCCATTCGGCAAGCACAGTGCGCAAAGCTGCAACAAAGGCCAGCGGCTGGTCCAGCATGACGTGATGTTGTGCTTGGGGGATTGAGATAAAAGGCACTTGATTGCCAAGGCATTCCAGCATGAATCGGCGCACGTCTTCCCCCATGAGGCTCGATTGCTCACCGTGGATGATCGCTGTTCGACATCCTATAGCGCGCAAGAGGGCACCAGGGTCTTCCATGCCGCTAAAGTTCTGCCAGATGTGGGGATCAAATTTCCACGCCCAGCCCATATCGCCCCGGTCGCCTGTCGCCTCCTTTAGGGAGTGCCTGGCAATATGGTCCATGATGAAGTGATTTTCGCATGGCTGTGGCGGCGCCAGCCTGAAGCGTGCCAAGGCAGCAGGCAAAGTAGGATAAACCCGATTGCCGCGCGGCCGTTTGGGCGTTGTCACTTGCGCTCTTCCGGGTGGATTGACGCGTGTGTCCACAGTGATGGTCCCGCCCAGACGATCGCCATGTTGTACCGCGACTAAAAAGGTTGCGAAGCCGCCGAAGCTATGGGCGCAAATCATGGGTTTTTGGCAAAGGTCGAAAAACCCGGCATGTTTGAGCACGGCCATCTGTTCGTCCGCAAAGCCCTGCAAGCTGTAGGCATCTCGCCATTCGCTGTCGCCCATGCCAGAGAAGGTCATGGCCGCTACCTGGAAGTCTTCGATTAAAAAGGGTGCGATGAAATCCCACCAATGGGCATGGGCGCCATTGCCATGGACCAGCAAGAGACCGGGTTTGCCGCCGTCTCCCCAAAGCTGATAGCGGACCGATGCGCCGCTGACCTCTACGAAGTGTTCCTCGAAAGGGGTGGCGATGGCTGCGTTGAACCAGGCTGGAGCAATGGGAGAACGGCCAGCATAAAGCGCCAGGGGCGTCGGGTCGAAATCTGAATTGCTCGGATCGGCCATCGGACTAGTATGGCTTCAGGTCCCGCTTCGACAATCGTTCACGTTGCGTATGGCGGGGCTATTATTCCATGTACCAGCCAGAAACCGCCTGGCGGGGGCCGGTCGCGAACGGCGTGACGTATGTGACTGCGTGGATTTGCTCGACGGAGAAAATGTCGAGTGTATTAAACCCTGGTGCAAAGGCGAGTTTGGGCGTTCCGCTCCTATCATAGAACTGCAACAGGCCGCCCCAATCGGGGTGCCAGTCTTTTGTCAGACCCCATACGAAGGCGAGTTTCCTGTTATTGGCGTGCAGACTGTCAATATGGCGCGTGAGATAGTGACCGGGCCGGAACTGTGTGAGGTGTGCATCGACTTTGGAAACGCCTGAAAGTCCTGCCAGCTTGCCAAGAAACGCCAGAACGTCTGAGCTCATGAGATCATTAGCCATCGCAGCAACCGGTGGCGGCAACGGTCCAAATGCGTCTGGGCTCGTCATTTGCCGACTAAAATACGCAAAGCCTTTTCCCTTACGCGCGGACGTGACGAGGGCATGGTTAAACGCTGCGCGCTGCTCGTCGGGCCATGTCTGGATCTGCTGGGGATCGATACGCCCGACACCCTCAGCTGCGCCATAAGAAAAGGACCAACGGTCGATCGCTTTGGATGCGTCGGCAATCGCGCTGGCCCGCTCTGGTTTCATCACGCCAGCGAGGCGGACGTGCCCATGGGCCTGGAAGACAGCAGCTGCGCCATTCAGGTCGAAACCGCTGTCAATTTCTGGGTTCAAAAGCGACATTCCGTCCACTTAAATCCCAACGAGATGAAATGCGAGCTTTCCTATCGATCTTTGAGAGAATAATTCAGAAGAGGGCCTAGAGAGAAGCTGAATTCATGTCTGGCATATTCATTTCCTATCGGCGCGAGGATTCTGCGGCGTCGGCTGGACGTTTGTTTGATCACCTGTCGGCCCGGCTTGGCCGAGAAGAGGTCTTCATGGATGTGGATGGCATCGAACTCGGTGTCGATTTTTATCAGGTGATTTCTGAGAAAGTTGCGGCCTGTGATGCCCTTTTGGCCGTGATTGGAAAGGATTGGCTCAGTGAACGGTTAACTGACGAGAGCGACTTTGTCCGGATTGAAATTGCCGCGGCTTTGGAGCGTAATGTTCGTGTCATTCCAGTCCTGTTGGACGGCGCGACAATGCCGAGCTCCGATCAACTCCCGGACGCGCTGAAACTCTTGGCACGTCGCAACGCAACCCATCTTACTCACATGCGCTTTGTCGAGGATGCAGGCCGCCTGGCCGATGCCTTACAACGCATCTTGACGGTTCAGTCTGAACAACAACACCCGTCACCACGTGTGGATCCAGGGCCGGCTCCCCTAGAATCGAGCCCAATTGCGTTGTCGTCGCTGGACGCGTCCTTTAAGCGATTTGAGTGCGATGATCAGCTCCATGTCGGTGACATACCCGCCCAAAAACTTTCCAATGCGAAGTTCAAATGCGGTGTGCCCGTGGAAGAAACCGTGCTTGCGATGATCGATTTTACGGTGATGAAGAATGGAAATGATGCCTTGGTCATCACGACCGCTGGAATACGCGTGCACCATTCTTCTGGTGATTTCGATCAACCCCAGTTCATTTCCCATCAGGAGTTGAAAGCGCACCCCGTCGAGAAACATGGGTGGTGGCAAATTCGCTTGGGCGGGACCCGCATCACCGTAAGCGGCGGGCCCGACCGTGAGATCATAGTCGACTTCCTGGGGGCGATTAAAGCGGACCTGGTTTGACGGAGTAATCAGCGCCAGAAGACTTTTCGGCAGATCCAATCCGCGCGCCACCCTCGACAGAGGCGTCTGCACCAGATGAGACATCAATATCAACCGTTCCGGTCAGGTATGCATCGATATCGGCGCCCGATGACGCCTCCAGCCACCCATCTTCACAGCGCAGGGCGCGTGCATCGATGTCAGAGCCGGACGAAGCGTCAGCACGGAGTGTCTCACAAGTGCCTTCAAGGTCGAGATCGGCCCCGGAAGAGGCCTCCGCAGAAAAGTCTGCTGCACGAAGTCCTTTTACGGTTGCATCAGATCCGGACGAGGCATCGACTTCGACGAGATTTGGGCCAAGCACTGTTACGATCGCGTTCAGGCGATCATTCCAGCCCCAGCCATCCCGCCGGACCCGGCCAATCTCGAGCGTGTCGCCATCGCGCTCCACACGCACGTCCTCAATATCGCCGCGCGTGACCTCGATATCAATCGTGTAGACGTCTGACACTTCATACACGACATCGATCCCCGCCGAGGTTGATAGACGGTTAACACCCTCAAGCTCGGTCGAGACGCCGGTTGATTGGGCATTGGCGGTATCCAGGGAGGCTGTCGTGTAAACGCAAGCAGTAACGGTCACGAGCGCTACGGTACCGAGCAAAATGCGGTTCATGGCGAATGTTCCTTTTGTGTGTGTGAATTGGAGGTTGACTGGCTTTTCTCGATATTCAATATGTCGATATTGTTTGTCAATAAGGAGTGACTCAGAAATGAAAGCAACCTACGCGGCCGCGGCACTGACAATAGCGATGACCTTGCCTGGCTGTGTGATCATCGATGCCGACGACGATGACTTCACAGCGGATTATGAATCCACGAGTTCGCGCACTGTCCATGGTGCGCTTGTGATGGATGATGCCGTATCAATCTGGGTCAGCAGCAATGGATGCACGTCAGAGGGCGACTTCTCTTTTGATGTGGACCGCGAAGCTGGAAACCTCTTCTCGGTCGAGTTTCGCCGAGATGACCGCGACAATTGTCGCGCAGCAACCACCACAGAAAAGCTGAGCTGGAGTTTCGAGGCTCTAAACATTCCTGAAGGTAGCCGTGTGATCATCGAACACGCCGTTCGCAGCTAACCATCTTCCCGGTAGGCGAGCACGCCGAGGCTCGCAAAAAGGGCGAAAAGGGCCGGCGACCAAGCCGCTATGTATGGCGGGGCAGCGCCGGCCGAGCCGAGACTGGACGACAATTGGGTGATGAAGAACAGGCCAATGGCAGAGCCGGCACCGATTGCGATCAGCCGCGGGGTGCCGCCAAGCCGCGAAAGCCGCAGGCAAACGAGAGCGCCTATCAAAGCCATCGAGACAAACAGGACCGGTGATGCCAGAAGGCTCCAGTACCGCATTCGGTAGCGCGATGCATCTAGGCCCGCAGACGATGTTTGGCCGATAAATCGCGGCAGATCCCAAAACCCAATCGTGTTTGGTGATGCAAACCGATCCAGCAACTGACCGGCATCCAGGTCTGTCGGTATAGAGAGGAAATCGCGTTCCACGCCTGCGTTGCCCGGCGTGTTCTCAATGAGATTTTCGAGTTGCCAAAAGCCATTTCGGATCAGGGCGCGCTCGGCATCAATGCGTCTTACAAATTCGAAAAGTTCAGTGGGTTGGCCATTTACGATCAACCGTTCTTCTTCGAGCAGTTTCACCCCGCGCAGTTCAGACCCATCGACAACCTGTTCAGCGTAAATCACAATCTGCCGGGTCTGATCGCCCTGGCGGAGCCAAATATCCCCACCTGTCGTCGCAGCGAACCGTCCTGGCGCACCGTCCTGTAGCAGCTGGGCGCGCGTCGCTTCAAAACTCGCTGTCAAATGAGCGCCGACCGGGTTCAAAACGGTTGTTGAAAAAACGCCAATCGAGCCTGCCATCAGTATGAGCGGCGTCAGGAACCGCCACGCAGACATGCCGCTGGCCCGGATTATGGAAAGTTCTGCGCGCCGATTGAGCTGGGTGTAAGCGATCATTGCCGCGATCAAGACCGCAAAGGGCAGGGTTTGCTCTATCAGCATCGGCAATTTCATCAATGAGAGTTGTACGGCCTGCAAGACAGACAAGTCCACGTCACCACCGACGGTGCGCAATTGTTCAACGACATCAACCAGCATGATGGCCAGTATGAACACCGAGAGGACCAGCCCGAGGCCCTGCAGACATTGAAACAGGATATACCGGGATATTCGCGGGAAGGCGGTCATGCGGTTGCTGCGCCATCTGTATCCAGGCGATCTCTCAAAAGGAAGCGGCGCGATCGAGGGGGTTGGAGATTACGACCGCGCATAAAGCTAAGCCACGCTGTGACACTGATGACCAAAAGTGGAACGGCCCATTGGGCAATGTTGAGCGCTGGATCATCGGCAGCCGCTGACTGCACAGAAAGTTGTACGATGACGAGTGCGAGTGCGCCGGCTGTGGCGATAGCGATGCGCCTGGAATAGCCACGCCTTGAGAAATCTCCACCGATAACAGCCATGATCGCGATCATGGCCATGGCGATGTTAAGGAGTGGCATTGTTAACCGAGCATGGGCTTCTGCGAGAAAGCCATCGGCATTCTGGACCTCAAGATAGTTTTTGCGGTCAACAAAAAAAAGCTCGTTTAAATATCGATCAGAGCTTTTGAGAGTCACCTCTCCCTGTTCAGCCATGAACGGGGCAAGATCAAACGTATATTGGTCGAAATCGAGAATTGAGAGGGATGCGTTCTCGTACAGGTCATGAATTTGTCCATTGCGCATAACAATCGCAGGTGTGCCATCGACGCGGATCACGGTGCCTTCCTGTGCCAGGTAGTCCACGCGCCGGGTTGGATCGCGGCCATCAGAAATCAGAATGCCGCGTAAATCATCGCCCTGGCTATCGCGTGCATAAAAAGTCAGCTTGTCATCAGCTTCTGTAAATTGCCCAGGCTGAACCAGGGCCGCAACAAGGTCCTGGCGGATGTCAGCGACATTTTCGCGGAGCGTACGCTGCGCCGTGGGCTGAACCCACAGATTGATAGACAAATGGGCGACTGCTGCGATGCAGGCGAGCCGAATGATGGGCGAAGCCACATGCCAGCGCGCCATGCCCGCAGCCTGGGCCACAACAATTTCATTGTCCTTATGGATTCTGTTGAGGGACCACACAGTGGCAATGAACAAAGCCAATGGTGTGAGAAGAGCCATCACTTGTGGCGCGCCCAGCATAACGATGTAGAAGTAAGTCAGCGCCGATTGGCGATTTTCGATAATCAGGTCTGTCTGTGAAAGGCCCTGCGCCAGAAGGGCGAGCAAGGCCAGACCGCCGACAATGGTCACGACGGTCCGCAGCACCTCGCCAAACAGATATTTCTGAATTCGATTCATGGGGCCGTGGTCGACTCCTCGGGCTCGGCAATTGCGCTGGATAGGTGGTGCAAGATGGAATTTCTCAAGTAGCGAGTTGCATGGCTCCCGTCGATGGCTAAGTGTCAGCCAAGATGGAGAGTTTACAAATGAAGATCAGTTTCGAAAGTTCATCCGACGCCCAGATACAGGCTATGATTGTAGATGATGGCGTCAGCTTGCCTGAGGCTGCTGAAGTTTTGGATAAGGCATCGGGGGGGCTTTTGACCGAAGCGCTTTGTGCTGAGCGTTTCACCGGCAAAGTGGGCCAGCAGGCAATTGTCGTGATGCCAAGTGCAGTGGAAACACGCCGGGTCGTTCTGGTAGGAGGGGGAAAGCCAGCCGATCGCAAAGCGGCGACCTATGAGCGGATCGGGGCTGAATTGATCAAGTCCCAATCCATGAGCGGATTCAAATCCCTGGCTTTGACGGTCAGCGAAGCTGAGCACGCTGCCAGTGCCGCGGCTGGCGCAAAGCTCGCTGCCTATCGTTTTGATACATATTTCACCAAGCTTAAGGATGAGCAGAAGCCCAGTCTGACGAGCTTCGCAGTCATCACGGCAGACCCTGGTGCTGCGCAAGAGGCATTTGTTCCGTTGGATGCTGAAACCGCCGGAACATCCCTCGCCCGCGACCTGATGAATGAGCCACCAAACGTGCTTTATCCAGAGAATTTTGCCGCGCGCGCGAAGGCATTGGAGGTAGAGGGGCTGGAGGTCGAAATTCTCGGTGAAGCGCAGATGGAAGCGCTCGGCATGGGATCGCTACTCGGTGTGGGGCAGGGTTCGATCAGGGAAAGCCAAATGGCTATCATGAAATGGTCCGGAGGCGGTCGTGAAGACCCAGTTTGCCTTGTTGGCAAAGGCGTATGTTTTGATACGGGCGGTATATCCCTAAAGCCTGGCGCTAGCATGGAAGACATGAAGGGCGATATGGGCGGGGCAGCCGCTGTCACCGGCACAATGCTGGCCTTGGCAAAGCGCAAGGCCAAAGCGAACGTGATTGGCCTGATCGGCCTGGTGGAGAATATGCCCGATGGCAACGCTATCCGCCCCGGCGACATCCTCACTTCCGCTTCGGGTCAAACGATCGAAGTGCAGAACACCGATGCCGAGGGTCGTCTCGTGCTGGCTGACGTACTTTGGTATGCTCAGGAACACTTCAAACCCCGCGCGATCGTCGATCTCGCTACGTTAACGGGCGCTATCGTCATTTCCCTTGGCCATGAGCATGCTGGACTATTTTCAAACAGTGATGAGCTGGCAGGCGCCCTTAGCGCGGCATCCGAGACGTCCGGTGAGAAGGTCTGGCGCCTGCCTATGGGCGAGACCTATGATGGACTGCTGAAGTCAAAATTCGCCGATATGCGCAATATTGGTGGGCGTGCAGCGGGCTCGATCACGGCAGCGCAGTTTCTCAAACGCTTCGTAAAAGACGGCCAGGCCTGGGCCCACCTCGACATCGCCGGCGTAGCCTGGCGCGAAGGCAGCAAGCCCGCTTCAGATCCGAGTTGGCCTTCTGGCTTCGGTCCCCGTCTGCTCAGCCGTTGGATTGCTGAGAACTATGAGGGGTAATAATGCCCGAATGGTGGTTCTATCATTTGGAAAAGTCGGGGCCCGAACACGCTGCGGGTCCGCTTCTTGAAAAGTGTCTTGAGCGGGGCTGGCGCGTCTTGGTGGTCAGTAGTGATGAAAAGCGCCGTGCGGCTCTGGATGCGGGGCTTTGGACCTATTCCGACGATAGCTTTTTGCCCCATGGCCAGGCCGAGGCGGCGGGGCTCGACCCGAAGCGCCAACCGATTCTGATTTCAGGCACCGCTGAGAATGAGAACGACGCTGCTGCACTTCTCTTACTGGATGGGATGGATGTGCCCACCGATGCTCCTTTTGAGCGCTGCATGGTCATGTTCGAAGGTGCCGACACCATAACGCGGGACATCGCGCGTGCTCAGTTCAAAGCCGCGAAAGACGCTGGCCTGACCTGCCGCTACTTTCAGCAAACCGCGAGAGACGGCTGGAAAGAGGCGGGAAAGTAGCCAGCTGCATCATGGCAGGTTCAGCTGCCATGAGACGCCAAACCTATCGTTCACCCAGGCGAAACGTTGGCTGAAGCCATAATTATCGATGGGCATCAGGGCGCTGCCGCCCTCCAAGAGGGCGTCGTACAGTCGATCTTGTTCGACCCCATCCGCGCAGGTGACAAAGAAGGATGTGGCAGGTGTGAAGGTGAAATTGTGGGAGATCGGACTGTCGGTGCACATCACCTCCTGACCTGCCACTCGAAACTTCGCCGTCATGATTGTGCCCGTTTTGCCTGGGCCATCTGCGCCGAACCGGTTGACTTCCAACACTTCGCCATCTTCAAACAGCGACGTGTAGAGAGTGATGGCCTCTTCCGCTTTTCCATCTTCGAACATCAGGAATGTGTTCATCGCATCCGCCATGGCGCGCTCCTTAAACCGGTTCTTTTTCTGCAGGCTGAGGGCCCGGTAGGCTAAGTAGGGTCAGCACAAATCCGAGCGCTGCAATCAAGCCGAACGTGGCGGCGAGTTTACCCATGTCAGGGGGTAGGGCGCCCGCCCAGATCAGGCCCAGTGCGGGGTAGAGCGCGGCCGTCAGTGCAGCCAGCACCAAGATTTTGAAATAGGCGAGTATGTGTCCCATGAAAAAGCTCCCTTCATAGGAAGGATAGCATAGCATGGTGGGCGGCGAAAACAGATCGGTAGAAGCCGGTTGCCCCCCCGAGTCCGCACCGCTATAGGCCCGACAACACTTCGCTATCCCTAAATCCCAGGAACCCCAAATGGCAGTCCAACACACATTTTCAATCATCAAACCCGACGCGACGGAGCGCAACCTGACGGGTGCTATAAACAGGGTTATCGAATCCGCTGGCCTGCGGATCGTTGCCCAGCGCCGCATCCACATGACCGAAACCCAGGCCAAGCGGTTCTATGCAATACATGCCGAGCGTCCTTTCTATGGCGAACTGGTGGAGTTCATGATGTCTGCACCGGTCGTCGTGCAGGTTTTGGAAGGCGAAGACGCCATCGCGAAATATCGCGAAGTCATGGGCGCCACCAACCCTGAAGAAGCCGCAGAGGGTACGATCCGCAAACTGTTCGCCAAATCCATTGGAGAAAACTCAGTACACGGTTCAGACAGCGAGGAAAATGCTGCGATGGAGATCGCGCAATTCTTCTCACTTGCAGAGATTGTCGGCTAGAAGCACGCGCTCCGGATCCCTGCTTTGGGCATGGCTGCAGGTGATGGACCGCGCTGTGGCCCACCCTTGGCAGATGTCCTTGCAAAAGCCTGCCAAACTCTGGCGGGCTTTTCTTTTTTCTCCATCTCCCTCACCCTGCCTGAAAAGACAAATGAGGGAGTATGACATGCCCGGATCAATAGACGCCGCCTTGCGAGCGCGTGCAAAAATCGTGATCCCGAACGGGATGTATGGACACCAGTCTGTCGCAACCCTTCCAGATGCTGCGCCACAATTCTTCTCACGGGCCAAGGGTGCCTATCTCTGGGACGTCGACGGCAAACGCTATATTGATTTTTTGTGCGGCTACGGACCAAATCTCTTGGGATACGGCCATGAAGAAATTAATGCGGCCTACACAGCGCAATTGGTCGAGATGGATACCGCTACAGGGCCTGGTCCGGTGATGGTTGACCTCGCTGAAGCCTTCACTGGTATGGTCAGTCACGCCGACTGGGCGATGGTCTGCAAGAATGGAACAGATGCGAGCTCCATGGCATTGCTCACGGCGCGGGGCCATCGCGGACGGCGGAAAGTGATCTTTGCCAAGGGCGCTTATCACGGTGCGGCCCCGTGGTGTACGCCGCTGCCTTCCGGTACGGTGGCTGAGGACCGAGCGCACTTCATCTACTGCCAGTACAATAGCGCCGAGAGCCTGCAGGCGGCTGTTGATGAAGCGGGTGATGATCTGGCGGCGATCTTTTGCGCGCCTTTCAAGCACGATGTGCTGGTCGACCAGGAATTACCAGAGCCTGATTATGCGCGCCTGGCCCGCAAAGTCTGTGATGAAAAGGATGCTCTGCTTGTGGTCGATGACATCCGTGCAGGATTCCGCCTTGCCCGCGATTGCAGCTGGAACGCTCTTGGCGTGGAGCCGGACCTCTCGCTCTGGGGAAAAGCGATCGCTAATGGCCATCCGATCTCTGCCCTCCTTGGTAACAATCGCGCGCGGGAATCGGCCGGAAAGATCTATGTGACGGGATCATTCTGGTTTGCTAGCGCCGCTATGGCAGCAAGCTTGAAAACGCTGCAGATTCTGCGTGAAAGCGATTATCTGGAACACAGTCTGGGTCTTGGTGAGCGCCTGCGCGATGGCCTTGAGGGGTTGGCGAACACCCACGGTCTTCCACTCAGCCAGACAGGGCCAGTCCAGATGCCTCTGATTATGTTCGATGGGGCGGGCGCCAAGGATCTCGCCATCGGCACCGCCTTTGTCGCCGCCATGATGGGGCAAGGCATCTACTTTCACACCTACCACAATATGTTCATCAGCGCGGCAATGCGCGAGGCAGATATCGACAGGACCCTGGAGGCGGCCGAGACCGCCATGAAAGGCCTCGCTGTTTCTGCCTAAACCCGCTCTATGATAATGGCAGGCGCCATTCCGCCGGCAGCGCACATGGTAACGAGGCCACGCTGTTTGTCCTGGCGCTCCAACTCGTCAAGAATCGTCCCGATCAGAATGGACCCCGTGGCGCCAATTGGATGACCCAACGCCATGGCGCCGCCATTAACGTTTACTTTTTCACGGTCGAGATTCAGGTTGCGGATGAATTTCTCCGCCACCACTGAAAAGGCTTCGTTGATCTCAAACAGATCGATATCGTCCAAGCCGAGATTTGCCTTCTCAAGCACTTTCTTGGCTGCAGGCACGGGCGCATTCAGCATCAATGTGGGGCAATCGCCCATGTTTGCAGTGGCAATGATCTTCGCGCGCGGGCTCCAGCCATTCTTCTCAATCGCCGCCTCCGATGCGAGCAGGAGGGCGGCCGCACCGTCCACGACGCCGGAGGAGTTGCCTGCATGGTGGACGTGGTCAAAGCCATCTTTCAGCTGGGGATATTTCTGGGTGATGAGAGCGCCATAAGTGGTGCCGTCTTCGTCCACAGGGATCGCGGCCCACATATCGAAGACGGTTTTCAGTCTGCCCAGGCTTTCCATCGTTGTGCTCGGACGGGGGAACTCTTCCCGGTCCAGCGCCAGTGAGCCATCTTCATTGTGCACCGGCACCAGGGACTTATCGAAGCGACCATCCGCAATGGCTTGGGCGGCGCGTTGCTGGCTGGTGCAGGCCAGATTGTCGACCGCAGCCCGGTCTATGCCTTCCAGCGTCGCGATAGCGTCTGCACATACACCTTGTTGAGACTGGGGGTGCATCTTGCGCAAGACTGTGTTGCCCGCATCCAGCATAGGCGGAACCTTTGGGTCTGCGGTCGCGGACGTATAGCTCATCATCTCCGTGCCACCGGCGATGACCACGTCCTCCATACCAGACATGATTTGAGCGGCCGCAAGGTTGACCGAAGTAATCCCAGATCCGCAGAATCGGTCCAACGTGACGCCTGACGCCTTTGTGTCATAACCGGCCTGGAGCGCGGCCATGCGGCCAAGATCTGCCCCCTGGGCGCCGCGCGGGGAGGATGTACCCCAAATGATATCGTCGACCTGCGACGTGTTCAGGTCGTTTCTGTCGCGCAGGGCGGCCAAAACGGTTGCTGCGAGATGTTGCGGGTGCAGGTGGGCGAGTGCACCCTTACCTTGCTTTCCAATCCCCCGCGGTGTGCGACATGTGTCGATGATGTAAGCGTTCGCCATCGTTGCCCTCCCGGCTTGAGGTCCCCTGATCGAGGCTTTTGACGCAATCATCGCGCAAGACGCGCCAGGATCAAGCGCGACCTAAGGTAAAGCTGGCTTGTACCGCAAACGAAGCGTCTGGACGGAAGTTTGGCTCCGCGAGTAGGACTCGAACCTACGACCGGGCGATTAACAGTCGCCTGCTCTACCAACTGAGCTATCGCGGATCACCAACAGGTAAGCCCGCCTTATAGAAAAGCGAACGTCCATGTCAAATCCGATTGCCACCAACCGGACAAAAAAAGGGCGGAAGAAAAAGCTTCCGCCGAGGCGTTGGGTGATGGTGGGTGTCTCCAAGAAAGAAGACATTCGCCATATGCCCGGGCACTGGTTAATGAGCCGTAAACGATTAACCGAAATTTCGCCGAGTTGAATGAACCGTTGCGAAATGCGGGTAAAGCGTTTCCGAACAAGGGCGATCTCTTAGTAAAGCAAACCAACCTGGAGGCCCCGGCCGGAATCGAACCGGCGTACACGGATTTGCAATCCGCTGCGTCACCACTCCGCCACAGGGCCCTTGGATGGTGAGGCGGTTTTCATACGCGCAGTGGCTGAGCGATGCAATCAAGCTTTGGAGATTGTCGCGAAATCACCTCTTCATCACCCATCGGGTGAAGGCGGGCCCTCAGGTTCTGGTGCTTGGAGCTTTTCAGGCCCGCCATAATCCCGGGTCCACTGGATACTGAATCGGGGCGTCACTTCGGTGCCAAATTCAGCGCCAATCTCAATATTCTTGTGAGGCGTCCATTCCACGCCAAGCCCTGGGGCGCCGCGGGTGTTAGTCGTCACCTCCAAGTAAATGTCGTCGGCGATGTACTTGCCTGCGCCCAAAGACGCCGTTCCATCGTCTCCAAAGCCCAAGTCGATACGATCAACATCTAAAGCGTCTTCCAGGCCGCCAAGCAGGTCGGGACCACCGCCGCCAGCAAGTTGAGCCAGGCCAGCTGCGAGTTGGGCGGCTTGAAGCGCGCTCAATTGGCTTGGCGATGTCCCGAAAAGCGCGCGCGAGAGTACTTCATCATCGGGTACTTGCGGCGTTGAGGTGAGAACGAACTCCGGGCTGCTGACAGTTCCGTTAACTGCAAAACCGGCGGTAAACCCGTCATCTGTGCGTTCGGCTTTGAGGGCGAGTTCGGCATCTTCAACCGCGCCATTGAACTGAATGGTCGAGCCCGCCAGTGGGAAAGACCGGCCCAGCACATCCACATCGCCGCGCACCAGTTCAGCTGAACCTGTTAAAGTCGGGGTGCGAACCGTGCCGCCAAGATTGGCATCCATACGCCACTCGGTTTCCAGTCCCCCGCCCACAAAGCGAACGCGCCTGTCGGCTTTCAGGGCAATGTCTAGACCAATGGGTACAGTTTCGGGTGACTCAATTTGGTCGGGGGTTTCGTCTCCAGTGTAAAACTGAACATCAAGCGTCTTGTAGCCGCCGTTTGGCAGTTGATCGACATTGATCTCAGCCGATCGAAAATCGAGCGCGCCTGAGAGGTGTGCGCCACTTTCGGTATCGCTCAATGACAGGTTTCCCGAGACCACGGCGTTCACGTCACTTCGTTGCAAGGCGTCGAGACGATCCAGCGCGAGTTCGACAGAACTTGTTCCGCCAAATCCATAGCGCCCGCTCCCCGTCATGCGTCCGCCGCGCGTCCCATTGGCTGAAAGCCTCTGGACCGTCACGGCATCTCGATCCAGATCGGCCACCAGCTCAATGTCGGTGAGACGAAGCCCGACCTGAGCATCTTCAATGCGGCCCTTGCGAAGGGTCAGTTGCCCATTGGGCGCCAGATGATCGAGTGGCCCGTTCACTGAAGCGGCCAGTTCAAACTGCCCATCCAGGGCCGTATCCAGAGGACCGAAGAGCGACCAGATCGGCTCAATGGCGCCGCGGCCCTCGAAGCGCGATTGAAGTCGTGCCGCCTCCGGGAGCGCGAATTGGAAAGGCGCGGCTGTAGCCGTGACTGGCAACTGGGCCGTGCCCGAAAGCGACACGGTACCATTGCTGTCAGTGAGATCGAATACCGCCTGGAGGTCCCCATCATCAAGCATGAGGTCGAGCGTGCCTGATATTTCCGCTGCGTCGGAGCGAGTCTGGGATACACTCACAAGGGATAGGCTGGCGCTGCCGTTCAACGAAGGGCCGGATCCGTTTAGCGAGACGGCCGCGCCGAGGGTTCCTTCCAAGTCCGGGCGTCCTGAAAGTGCTGTCAGGGCCGCAGCGTCGATATTGCTGGCTGTGACGTCAAAGGCGAGACCGTCGACGCCGCGTTCGCCATCCAACTCGACCAAACCGCCAAAAAGGCCAAGCGTGCCATAGACGTCAACACCGGCTTCGGTGGTGGCGACCACGATCGGCTCCACGGTGCCAATCTGCGTTTGCGCCAGGACCACGCTCGGAGATAAACGGGCCTCAAGCGATTCGACATCCAGCTCAAAAGGAAGGGCTACGTTCAAGGGGCGAGCTATCCCTGCCAGATCGACGTCCCCTTTGAGATCAAGCGAACCTGACACTTCTGCCAAGGGACCCTTGGCGATTAGCGTCACAGTTTCCAGGGATGCCGTGCGCGCCTCCATGCCCTCTACTGTAAAGGCGGCTTCAACCGCCTCAGACGTAAGAAAAATCTCTCCTGATAAGGCGCCAACGCCTTCAAGGGTTTCAGCTGGGGCGAGGACTGTCAGCTTCGCGCGCAGGTCGTCAGCTGCGATACCGCTGGCTGATCCTTCAAGCGAAAACGCATCAAACTCGACGTCCAGATTATCAATATGCCAGGCTGACCCGTCCAAAGCCATATCAGCCATGATTTGCATGGTACGCTCATCGAAATTAGCGCGACTCTGGAGCTGCCCGGCAAGGCCTGAGGCGGTGTAAACCCCGGCAAAATCCAAGCGAGGGTCGTCGATGACTGTGTTCGCATAGCGGGTTTGGGCACTCGATAAATCTCCGATCACTTCGACGCGTTGCCAGGGGCCCGTAAGGTTCAAATTGAGCTTGGACGTTTCAACGGACAAACCATTCTGATCGAAGCGGTCTGTGGTGGCGATAAGCTCGGCGTTGATTGCATCGGCAGAAACAAGGCCGCTGGCGAAGGCTGAAAGGTGATCTCCAACCAGGGTAAGACTTTCGACCGTAACTGCGTTCTGGGCGTTTAGCGTAGCGTCAAGGGCTGCGATCATATCCCCTTGAACAAGCCGATGGGGTGGGTCCACGAGGCGACCAAACGCGTCGCCCTTGAGCTGGATATCGCCTTGACCGCGGGATGTGATCTGGAAGCGGCTTTCCTGAAGCGTTATACCCGCCGGAAGCGGGGTTAACGCGTTTGGAAGGAGACGTCCGCGAACGTCAATAAAACGGCGATCGGCGCCCAAGGACCCTTCGGCCTCAATATCGGCAGTGAGAAGCGATAGAGCAAAATCGTCTACCTCGGCACGGCGCGTGTTCAAATCATATACGCCGTTGATTAAGAGAGATGGCGCATCGCCAATATAAGCTGCAAGCGCAGGCACGTTAATTTCCAGCTGGCTTGTAAGGACACGCGCAGACATGGTCAGCGTATTGAGGCTTGGGTCAAAGACGAGAGATGCTGGGGCCTCAATGCGCATAGCCGATCCTGGTTGCGCTGAGACTCCCTCAAGGCGTGCGTCGCCATCGAATGTAATCGTGCCGCCGTCGATCCCCACAATTCCCTCGATGGTTGCTCCATCGATCTGCAGGCCAGCCTCCTCGATTGCCAAGGGCTGTTTCAGGATCGCGCGTGTATTGATCGCCGAGAGGTCTGGCCGTAATTGCGAGGAAAGCCAGGGGGCATCAAGCATTGCGTCGATGGTACCTGTAGCCAAACCAATGTGAACCCGGTCAGTTTGCTCCATCGTGACAAATGCGGTGCTGCCGAGATACGGTACGAAGGGGCGTGTTGCTGAAAATGCATCGAGCGAAAAGCTGGCCTCGCCTTGAGATGTCCCGTTCAAAGCCACCATCGAAAACCGCGCCGGTGTGGTGTCGCCGATCTCGATCTTTGCTTCTGAAGCCCAATCGTTGGCCGTGCCGTTGCCGGACACTTCAATTTTGATAGGGCCGCGCTCAACAGGTGAAAGAAGATTGGCGATGATGCCATTTTCGGGGCCCATGGCGATGAATTCGCCCTTGAGCGGGATCTCACCACCCCATTCCAAAGTGCCATCTATTGCGTCGCTGGAGGGTGTCTTCGGTTTCAGTCCGATACGGAGGAGACCTGTCTGAACTGTCGTTTCGATACCCACCGAAAGGAATGCCTCGACCTCCGCACCGGCAAGAGCCTCGTCCAACCAGAGCCTGTCAACAGTCAGCGTATCCACCCTATAGGCACTTAGGAAAGACCCATTCCCTTCCGAGGACGAAGGACTTGAAGATGACAGTATGGGGCGCCGCTCTGCTTGAATTTCATCGGCTGTGAGACTGGTGACGACCAGCGCTCGGCCCCAGAGCGCCATGGGCGACCAGTCAACAGTCACACCGGTTGCGACCAGCCATTCACCCTCTGCATCCGACACGCTCAACGAGGCGATGCTGAATGTGCCGAGCAAGTCGCCTTGCAGCCCATCAATCTCCACGCTCTGACCTGAGATCGACAGGGTATCAACCTGGGATTCCACCAAGCCGCGCCCGAGGGATGTCGCAGCCAGTATCCTCAGCGCTACGAGAAGCAGAAAAAGCATCATCAGCGCATAGAGTCCCGATCGCAGCCAGCGTGATTTCGGAAAAATCAGACGGTTATGCGCCATCAGAAGGCCTGCCCGATAGAGATATAGAGCTGGACCGGATCATCATCATCGCGCGGGTCCAACGGCGTGGCGATATCCAGTCGGATCGGACCCACGATCGTGTAGTAGCGCACGCCAATCCCGACCCCAAACCGCATATCATTAAACGTCGGTACATCGCGTGCCGTAACCGATGCGCCGTCGATGAAAGCCGCAAACCCCAGGGTCTTGCTACGGCGCCATCTCAGCTCAGCCGCAGCCTCCATCAGTCCTCGCCCGCCCACGGGTTGCCCGGTGGAGTCTTCCGGGCCGATAGACTGAAAGGCATAGCCCCGTGCGCTGCCACCCCCGCCGGCGAAAAAGCGGCGGCTCGTGGGCAGGTTCAAGGTGTCAGCGCCAAATACAAATCCCGATCGCAGGCGTGTGGCTGCTATCCAGCGGGCTTGCTCATCCAATGGCTGATAATAGCTCGCCTGACCAACCGTCGATACATAATTGGCCGCTTCATCTCCGATGACCGTGCCGGGTTCGAGCCTGATGTCGACGCGCCATCCTTTCTTTGGGTCCAACACGGAATCCGTTTGATCGAGTCGTGCTGCGCCCGAAATGCTTAGGATCTGCAGGTCGCGCTCCCCTTGTGTATCGGTCTCGCGGGTGAAATCATTGCTGGCGGCAAAGGCGTAGGTCAGGCGTGGATTGCGTTCGATGTCGAGACTGATCGTCGCCACAAGGCTATCGCGGTCAAAGGCATCGGTTTCTTCACGCCCGGCATTTGCTGAGAGTTCAAGATTGCGTGCATACCCCAACGCATGGGGATAGCGCCATTCTATGCCCAGGCGTCGCTCCTGGGCGGCGGCGATCGCGCGAACCGTAAGGATGTCGCCCCTGCGGGTGAAGTTTCTGCGCGTCCACCCCAATTCCACGCCCGCGCCCTCACTACTGGAAAAACTAGCGCCAGCGCTGATTGTGTAACGGTCACGCTCAATGAGTGTCAGAAGGATGTTGTGAACGGCTGCGCCATCTGGGGTTATTCTGGATGGTGTTGGGGAAAGTTGAGCATTGAAAACAGAAAACAAACGGGTCGCCCCAAGGCGCCGGTTGAATTCGGCAAGACGGTCGGGATGATAAAGCGTGCCTTCGGAAAAGGGCACCAGGACGTCCAGCGCCCTTCGGCGCATTCGTAGGCCGTCTCCAAAATCGACCGACCCCAAGACGACTTTCGCACCAGGGTCGATGCGGTAGGTCACCGAAAGTGTTGCAGCCGCAGCGTCACCGATCACGTGTGGCGGCTCGGCGCGTGCAAAAGCGTAGCCCTCATCGCGCAGCGTGGAGATGATTGCACCTTCGGACTGGATCACTGCTTCGGGTGTGATGAAGTCGTCGGTCTGCGGCGAGATTGCGCTGAGGCTGGCTGCATCGACCCGGTCAGGCACGCGTGTGCCGAGATAGTCGATCCCAACGGATGCCAATTTGAAACGCGCACCTGGGTCAACGGTGACATGGGGAACAATGGGTGGGCCAGGCTCGAAACCGGGCGTGGCCACCGCCGAGAAATACCCCTCGGAATTCAGATAGTTGCCAAGCCGTTCTGCAGCGATCTCGGCTATGCGTCTGGCTTCGAATCGGGTCTCCGGAATTTGTGAAGGGGGCAATTCCTGTTCCAGTTGGTTCTGGAGGGCCTCAGACACTCTATCGCCTCTTACCTCAACGGACTGCGCCCACGAAAACTGAACCGCGTTGGCCGCAAAGAGCAGGAAGAATAAGAGCCTTCGAAGCATATCAGGTTGCGGCATCCAAATGGAGTGGAACGAGCAAGTCAGCTATGCAGGCCCGAGTCCAAGTATGCTGGCATCCTTACACGATGCGCGCTGAATCACGTGTTTCACTTTCGTGCGAAGTGATTAACGCGACTGGATTGCATAATTGTGCTCTCGCCGTGGCAGACTGATGGCGCTTACATGCCTTCCCGGATGAAACCCGATGGGCTTTGAAGCCATGGCGCTCTCCTTCGGTTCCTGCATCAGAATGGCCAATTCGGTGGGCAGGAGTCCAATCCAGGGAGAGCACACCGGCGCGGTCTGAAACACCATTGAATAGGATTCAGGCGCGGCGATACGCGACGACACCTCACTCATGGGCCGGATGATTGGCCTAGCCGCGGCCCGTTGATTTCGAGAAGAACCGCAGCGCTGTAACGGCGCCGCCGAGAACCGATCCAATTCCCCCCAATACCATGAAAAGCGGGTTCGCCGTTTGGGCGAATGTGATCGCCTGGCGCAGTGTCGAGACGTGCACCGTGATGCGGTCGCTATAGGAACTAATCGGTTGGAGCGTGCCAGACTCAGTCTTCATGAACACATCAATGACGAGTGTATGCTCTCCACTCGCCAAAGGCATGACTGTCCAACGCCAGACGTTGGGTGAGGCGGGCGAAAGCGCCTGATCAGCCGGGCTGTCTAATGCCACATCAAACGCCGTACCGCCATTCAGCCGCGCCTGGATGTCTCCGCTCAACGCGACTTGCGCCTCTACGATTTTGCCTGTGCCGGGCAGAGCCTCCGCCGCCTGGCTTGCGCCTGTGGCATCAATCGACAGGGTCACCTCAAAGGGCTGTCCGAACCGGGCCTCGCGCGGTGTCTCATGGGCAACCGGTACTGTCTTTTCTCCTGCCGCTACCGTTTCGGACGCGGCGCTACGAGTGGTCGATTCTACATTGAACCGGTTTTCGCCCGTGAAGCCTTGGGCATTGGCAACAGGGTCTTCCTCTGGGGACGCCGATATCAGAAGGACGCGAGATTCGGGCATTTTGGGCTGAGGCGCAGCGATTACAATCCGTTCCATGGGCGCCGTCCAGGCCATGACACCCAACCCGGCTACCGCCAGTCCCGCCAACACAAGAACCAAACCGATTAGACGGAGCATGCTACGCCCTCCAATTATAATCCAGGAAGTCTATACCAGCATGCCATTCAGGCAAAAATAGGCGCCCCGTGTTCATCTTGGCGTCATTTGGTTTTGGCGAGATAAAAGGCGATCGCTGCTGCATTGGACACATTGAGACTTTCCATACCGTCGCCCATCCGAATGCGAGCCAGGATTGTGCATGCTTTTGCAACGCCAGGGCGCAATCCAGACCCTTCGGCGCCCATGACGATGGCTTGGGGGCCGCCGGGGGCCAATGCGTTTTCCAGGTCTGTGTGCGCTTCGCCGGACAGGCCAATCACGGAGAACCCTGCATCGGCGAGTGTGTCCAGGGCGCGTGCGATGTTGACAACTCGGCATTCGACCACGCTTTCGATCCCGCCGGCTGCCGATTTCGCAACAATACCCGTGATCGGCGGGCTGTGCCGGGTTTGCAGAACGATGCCATCGAACCCGAACGCTGCAGCCGATCGGAAGATGGCACCAAGATTGTGGGGGTCGGCCAGCTGGTCCAGTACTGCGATCTGCGTGGCCCCACTTGAAATCAAGTCGTCGAGGCCGGTGGGGTGCAGGGGATCTGTAAATAAGGCCACGCCCTGGTGGACTGCGCCCGGTGGAAGGGCCTTGTCGATGTCCTTTGGGTCTGTGATTTCAGCTGTGTCGAGGTTCAGGCGCCTGGCGGCGTTTTCCGTTGCAACGAGGCGAAGTCTCGTCCGGGCACTGTTTTGCAGCGCGGCCTCAACGGCATGACTTCCCCAAAGCCAGAGGGGGCCGTTTGTCTCTTCGCTCTTTTGTTTTCGTCCCCGTTGCGCCGGGCGGTTGCGTCCTGATTTCGACATGCCTATAAGACGCGCTCCAACGCTGCAGGGTGGCCTTGATATGGTCGGCTTTAGGCGCTGAAGTACGGCAAGGCAATCGGCTGCGCCGAGGCACCTCATGGAGGGGTGGCCGAGTGGTTAAAGGCAGCAGACTGTAAATCTGCCCGCATAGCGTACACAGGTTCGAATCCTGTCCCCTCCACCATTTTGGTTTGACCGCCCGGTTCAGCTGCGCCTTCGCGATGGGTCGCGCTCAGGGCTGGTTGGTTCCCGGTCGACCTGAGGGATTGATCTCGGTGCTAAATGCACCGGCAGGGATTCATGCGATGGGCCACTTAACAGTTTTGGAGCCTATATGCGTTCGAGCTTGGTCATGGCAGCGCCGGCTTTTCGGGTGGCGTAGCGCGCGCTTGTTTCCGCCGTATAGTCGTTCTCCAGGACGCTCGACACTTTAACATAATCGGCTCTGACACCTTCGGTGGTGAGCGTAACCAAGGTGAACCCATTGCCGTGGGGGTCGTAATGGTCGACTTCCGGATTGACCGCTTCAAACATGTCGCCAAGCCCATCGACCCCTTCGAAATAGGTTCCCAGACCAGGCGAGGTGATCGATGTGCAGCCGAATTCGACGCCGCGCTGCTCGCCGTCAATGTCCACCAGCGTGTTGGCCCAGGCTGTGTGGGTGTCGCCGGTAAGGGTCACCAGGCGCGCATTGCTGGATTTTGCCGCGTCATAGAGGCGGGCGCGGGCCGCGGGAAATCCATCCCAGGCGTCGAGATTGAATGGCAGGCGGAGTTGGGAGAAGCCGACGAGCCCTTGAACGAAGGGATTATCGATGGCCGCGATCTGTTCCGGCGTCAGTGTTTCTGAGAAGTTGGGCGGGGTTACCCGGGCCATCACGACCTGGTTGGCCAGGACTTGCCATTGGGTGCCAGACTTCACGCTATCTGCCAGCCCATCTGCAAGCCAAGCCTCTTGTTCGGCCCCCAGCATGGTTCGCTCATCGGACTGGACGCGGACCATTGTCGACATGGCTTTCATCGGCACCTCTGCTGGTTCCAGCCCGCCAATCTCGGTGAACCAGCTGATTTCATCGGATCGGCCCGTCAGGCGGCTTTCGAGGCAAAAGACGCTCGCGACACTGCCAAAGTCGAAACGGCGATAAATGGCCTCCCTGGCCCGGCCGGGCTCAGGGTCGCGCACCGGCATCCATTCGAGATAGGCTCGGACGGCGAACTGTTTGCGCGTTGTCCAGTCACCTTCATTGTTTTCCGGATTGTGGTTCTGCGCACCCGTCCGGTAGCTGTTATTGGTGCTTTCATGGTCATCCCAGGTGCAGAGCCATGGGGCAGAAGCATGGGCGGCCTGAAGGTCTGGATCGGTTTTGTACTGGGCGTGCCGTGTGCGGTAGTCATCCAGGGTCACCGTTTCGGTGATCGGATTATGGCGCCGTCCAATTTGTTCGCCCACTTCGCCGCCGTAGCCATCGACGCCATACTCATAGAAATAGTCACCGAGGTGAATGACTGCGTCGAGGTTCTGTTGCTTGGAAATCTCCCGATAGGCGTTGAAAAAGCCAAATGGCCAGTTTGAGCAGGACACAACGGCAAACTTGACCGGGGTTGTTGCGGCAGGGGCTGCGGCGGTCTTGGTGCGCCCGCGCGGTGAGATCACCATGCCATCGGTCGTTTTTACGGCGAACTCAAAACTGTAGACACGACCAGGGTCCAGATCATCCGCAATGATTTTTACCGTGAAATCGCGCTCAAGACTGGTCCGAGACAGACCACTTTTGACCAGCGTATCGCCTTCAAAAACGCGGTACTCCAGTTCAATGGAGCCTTCACCGGAATGCGGCGTGACACGCGTCCAGAGGACAACGCTCTTTGGCAGTGGATCACCCGAAGCGATGCCGTGGTCAAAACTGACCTGGCCAGAATAAACTGCCGGATCAACGGTGCGATCAGATGGGAGGGTTGCCCCGCCTGTGGTCGCACTGCACGCTCCAAGCCCAAGTGCGCCGCCCGCAAGCCCAAGCGCTTTGCGCCGTGAAATGTTCACCATTTTGCTCTCCCGCATTTGGCGAATTCATACTCTGACCATTCCCTAATACACAACTTCACGTCAGAGAGATGACATGCAAACCCGAAGACTTATCGCTGATGAAGAAAATGCCGGACAACGGGTAGATCGTTTCTTGGCGGGCAAGCTCGCGCCTCTGTCGCGATCCCGCATCAAGGCTTTGATCAAGGATGGTGCTGCTGCCTGCGATGGTGTGACGCTGCACGATCCAAATGCGCCAGTCCGGGCGGGTTCAGAATATACCCTGACGGTGCCAGACCCACGGCCCGCCAAACCCGAGCCGCAGAATATCCCTCTGAACATTCTCCACGAGGACAGCGACCTCATCATAGTCAACAAACCGGCTAACATGGCTGTTCATCCTGCCCCAGGCAGCTGGGATGGCACATTGGTCAATGCGCTTTTGCACCATTGCCACGGTGCGTTGCCCGGCATTGGTGGGGTTGAACGTCCGGGCATCGTCCATCGCCTGGATAAAGACACCACAGGTGTTATGGTCGTTGCGAAGACCGAAGCCGCCCATCGGGGTCTTTCACCCCTTTTCGCGGAACACGATATAGACCGGGTTTACCAAGCGATCACGCGTGGTGCGCCGCGACCGCTTATGGGAACGGTAAACGCGCCGATTGCCCGCGCCACCGGGGACCGCAAAAAAATGGCCGTGCCGCGCGGTGTCGTGCCAGAAAGGGCCCGGCAGGCAACGACCCATTATAAAACCCTCGAAACCTTCGGATTGCTCGAGAAGGGTACGGGCCTGCCGGCTGCCGCGCTCATTGAATGCCGGCTTGAAACCGGGCGCACCCACCAGATCCGTGTGCACCTCAGCCACATTGGTGCGCCGCTCATAGGAGATGATGTTTATGGCCGCCATCGCGGCGTGAAAGCGTTCGGTACCGGAGATGCCTTCATGATCGCGACCAACGCGGCGCGTCGTTTCCCGCGCCAGGCTTTGCACGCTGCGGTTTTGGGGTTCGTACATCCGATCAGTGGTGAGCCGGTTCGCTTCGAAGCGCCCCTGCCTGAAGACATGTCAAACTTGCTGGGGCTCTTGCGCGTCATGCCCAAAAGCTAATTTCCGTTCCACCATCCACGGCGAAGGGTGTTTGACCGCTCGCCTTTATTCGACAGGCCATACCGCCGAACCTGACTGCAAGCATATTCTACCTCTTGGAGACAGGACCTACGCATGAGGTCGGCGCCCATAATCCGGTCTCTGCCCCCACCCATGCCCGAATACATCATGTTCCCTAGCACAGCGCAGGACACCGCGTCGTTTAAATCACAGCCGTCTTCGTAGAGCGCGCGGGCTTTAGGAAAATCCTCTGCCAGCCCCTGTCCTGTGAAGTGCATGTTTGCAAGCGCAAGGCAGGCATCGGCATAGTCCAGGTCACAGCCCGCAGCATAAGCCTCTCCAGCGGCAACATAGTCTTGTTCGGTCCCCATGGCGCGGCGGTACATGTCTCCTGCCCTGAAACAATCGTATCCAGAACCCTCTTTGCAGCGTGCTGTGAAGATCCCGAAGGCAGCATTCATATGACCGAGCCTGAAAGCGGCATCACCGTTTCTGTATTGTGTCGTGAGATCGGACACTTGAGCCATCGCTGGCATGGACAAGGCCATTGCCAAGACAACACCGGCCAGTGATTTTAGAGAAGAAATCAGTCGTAAAGTCGGCATGGGCATATGGTAACAAAGCCATCCTTGCGTTTCCAGCGCGTAATCGCATACCGCTTGCCGTTTCGCACCCTCGCTGCGAATGTAGATAAAAATCGGGAGGTGACCATGACATCCGTTGCACAAGCACCGATCGGGAGTGGATTCCATGCAAAATCGACGGCGATGGTGGTCCTCAAAGGTATCGACCTGACAGGAAAGAACGTCATTGTCACCGGGGGGTATAGCGGTATCGGCCTTGAAACCGTGCGAGCGCTCGCTGCCGCTGGTGCTACTGTGACGGTTCCAGCGCGCAGACTTGAAGCCGCTAAGGAAGCGCTGGATGCGTTTCCAGGGAGGCTTGAACTGGCGCAAATGGACCTGGCCAACCTCGCCGATGTGCGTGCCTTCGCGGATAACTACCTCGCAACCGACCGCCCCCTTCACATCTTGATCAACAATGCAGGGATCATGGCCTGTGCTGAGGCGCGGGTCGGGCCCGGCTGGGAAAGCCAGTTCGGCATCAATCATATGGGGCATTTCGCCCTCACAACCGCTTTGTTGCCGGCGCTCCTAAAGGCAAACGGTGCGCGCATTGTGGCGCTGTCTTCAACGGCGCATATTCGCAGCGACGTGCACTGGGATGACCCTCACTTCCGCACGCACGCCTATGACAAATGGGACGCCTATGGGCAGGCCAAGTCCGCCAATGCTTTGTTTGCGCGCCATGCCGATCATCTTTGGCAGGGCGAAGGCATTCGAGCCTTTTCAGTCCATCCCGGCGGGATTTTTACGCCCTTGCAGCGACATTTGCCATTGGAGGAAATGGTTGCCCTTGGATGGAAAAACCCGGATGGGACCGTCCCCCCAATGGTTGAAGCGATGTTCAAGACACCAGCCCAAGGCGCATCCACCGCGACCTGGGCTGCTACCCATCCAATGCTTGACGGACTGGGCGGGGTATATTGTGAGAATTGTGACATTGCACCTGCTGCCACACCAGACAGCCAACGCTGGGAGCATGCCCGCGAATGGATATGCGACGATGACAAGGCCGAGCGCCTTTGGCAGATGAGCGAGCAAATGCTGTCGCAGGCCTGATCAAAATACAGTCTAGTCACGCGTCGTTGTCAGCGCGCCCTGCGCTAACTTGCTTGACTGGTTCGAGCCGGGGGCGCCAATAGGCTGCATGCTTAGCCTACCCGCCTTTTTGCGCCGGCTGGACGCGTCTCGAACGCGTGCAATCCTAGTGTCGCTCCTGCTTTTTTCGCTGATCCTCGCGATGTTTTTGATAGGCAAAACCGGAACGCTCTACGATCCAGTAGCGGTTCGCGACGCCATGGCTGAGCTTTCCAACAGTGGGTGGGGCCTGCCTACACTCATTTTCCTATTTGTCGTCTTGGCTTATGTGGGCTTTCCACAGGCCGGGCTGATCGGCATTTCGGTGTTCGCATTTGGCCCTCTGCAAGGTGCATTCTATGCATTTATTGCCACTCTGTGCTCGGGCACGACAACATTCTACACCGGTCGGTTTGTCGGTGAAGCGGCGCTGCGACAACATGGTGGGAACCTGGCCAACCGATTATCGATTTTCATCGGCCGCAATGCGTTTCTCGCCAGTGCGATTGTTCGCAACGTACCAACCGGGCCCTTTTTGCTGGTCAACATGATCTTTGGGGCAACCCGGGCGAAATTCTTGCATTACATGTCAGGTCTCGCGGTTGGCGCGAGCGTGAAAATTGTGCTCATTACTTTCTTTGGAGCTTCAATTCTCCAAGCACTGCAGGGTAATCCCCTCTTGGCTATTCTGGCGGGGGCGGGCGCCGTTGCAATATGGCTGGTAATGGTCGTGTATGCCCGTGATCGCCTGCGTGCGATTGAGCAAGAAATGTCGCAAGAGGCAGACTCTTACGTTGACACGCCCAAGCAGGCGGCTGAATAGTCTACCAATGCGCAATTTATTGCCCCTGCTGCTTATCGGCCCCTGGCCGAACATGGCCCGGCGAGCCTGATCGTCGGCGCACGGCCAGGGGACGTTTTCACACACCGCGAAATCACCCAGACACGCCGGCCAAGCCATGACCCAAGACATGCCTCAGATCAGAATTTTTGACACCACAATGCGCGACGGTGAGCAAAGCCCTGGAGCGTCCATGACGCTTCGGGAGAAGCTCGAACTGGCCGAACTGCTTGAAGACATGGGCGTCGACATCATCGAGGCTGGCTTTCCGGCTGCCTCGCCAGGCGATTTCGAAGCCGTCAGCGAAGTGGCGCGACGGTCTAGGAACTCTGTGATCTGCGGCCTGGCACGGTCGACCGACAGCGATGTTGACCGGGTGGGTGATGCCGTGAGGCATGCTGCAAGGCCAAGGATTCACACATTCATTTCGACCAGCCCCGTGCATATGAAGCACAAACTCAAAATGGGCCCGAATGCCGTGCTGGAGGCTGTGGGCCGATCTGTCACGCGTGCGCGCGGGCTCACTGATGATGTGGAGTGGAGTGCGGAAGATGCCACACGCACTGAATTTGACTTCCTGTGTAAGTGCGTTGATGCCGCCATTTCCGCTGGCGCCACAACCATAAATCTGCCTGACACCGTAGGCTACAGCCATCCAGAGGAGTACGGCGCGCTCATCCGACGGATCATGGAAGTCGTCCCAGACAGCGACAAGGCCGTATTCTCTGCCCACTGCCATAATGATCTGGGTCTTGCGGTGGCAAACTCACTTGCCGCGGTGAGCAATGGAGCGCGCCAAATCGAATGCACCATTAACGGTTTGGGCGAGCGGGCTGGCAATGCTGCCCTGGAAGAAATCGTCATGGCCATGCGCGTGCGCTCCGATACCCTGCCCTTCCAAACGGAAATCGACAGCACCCAACTTGCCCGGGCCAGCCAGATGGTGTCTCGCGTGACGGGATTTCCGGTCCAATATAACAAGGCCGTCGTGGGTAAGAATGCTTTCGCCCATGAGAGCGGGATCCACCAGGACGGCATGTTAAAGCATGCTGATACGTATGAGATTATGCGGCCGGAAGATGTGGGTGTTTCAGAAACCAGTCTTGTCCTGGGCAAACACTCGGGCCGGGCAGCGCTACGTGACCGGTTGTCGACCCTTGGCTATGAGCTCGAAGGGGATGCTCTGAACGATGCCTTTCGCCGCTTCAAGAAACTCGCCGATGCCAAGAAAGATGTATTCGACGATGACCTCGTGGCGTTGGTGGATGAACAGCTGAAAGGGGACGGCGAGCGGGTTGTGCTGACCAAGTTGAAGATTGTTGCTGGAACAGATGGACCCCAGGAAGCCGAGATTCACGTACTTGTTGACGGCGTGGCCGTTGATGCAACCGCCGAGGGCAACGGGCCGATTGATGCGCTGTTCAAGTCAATCCGGGCAGCCGTCCCCCATGAGGCCAAGCTCGATTTATTTCAGGTCCACACCGTCACGGGCGGTACAGATGCCCAGGCCGATGTCTCCGTGCGCTTGAAAGGCGATGACATCATGGCCGTGGGGCGGGCTCGCCATGTGGACACGCTGGTAGCTACGGCAAAGGCCTATCTCCATGCCCTGAATAAGCTGGAAGCGCGCCGGAAGAAGAAGCTGGCTGCCTGACAGGATTTCAAAATTATTGAAATTCAATAAATCTGTTCCCATTTCTCCATTGGAAGGAGATGTGTGATGTGGATGTTTTTATTGTGGTGGTGTGTGGATGATACGATCGCTGCAGCAGTGGGTGCGCCTGGAATTGGGACGTTGCCAGTTTGGGTGCCAGCGATCGTGTCCCTAGCATTCCTCACCAGCATTAATGCACGGAAGTCTTCTGACTAAATTATTGTGCCGTACTGAGAATAATTGAATGAGAAGGTACGAATCGTTTTGTCTAAATCGGAAGAAAACAAGTAGATTCGTGACGTATTCGCCTTTCAGGCGTTTGGACCTTCTGCATTGGTACGGTTCGTTCAGCTTAAGTGAGTCGGCTGTCTTGCTTTAACGGCTTCTAAACGGCACATGGGTAAGTGGGCTGGGTAGAAAACCCAAGGCGACGCGTACTGGACAGAAGCGCGTGGCAGAATGCGGCGGTGCGGAAATGATCGGTAGTCTCCTCGGCATGTTGTCCACAGACATGGCCATTGACCTGGGTACGGCGAATACGCTGGTCTACGTCAAAGGGCAGGGGGTGAAGCTCGATGAGCCATCCGTCGTGGCTTACATGACCCAAGGCGGTCGCAAGATCGTTTATGCCGTTGGCGCCCAAGCCAAGGCCATGCTTGGCAAGACCCCTGAAAATATGGATGCGATCCGGCCCATGAAAGACGGTGTGATTGCCGACTTCGACGTGGCCGAGGAGATGATCAAGCACTTCATTCGAAAGGTGCATAATCGCCGCGCCTTTGTGGCGCCGCTCATCATTATTTGTGTGCCGAGCTCCGCCACAAGTGTTGAGCGCCGCGCCATCCATCAATCAGCGTTGGCTGCGGGCGCGCGCCAAGTCGAGTTAATCGAGGAGCCCATGGCGGCTGCTATTGGTGCGAACCTTCCAATTGAAGAGCCAGCCGGTTCCATGGTCGTTGATATTGGTGGTGGTACGTCAGAGGTGGCCGTGCTCAGTCTCGGTGGCATTGTCTATTCAAGATCCGTTCGTGTCGGTGGTGACCGTATGGACCAGGCGATTGTTAACTTTTTGCGCCGTGAGCATCAGATCCTGATCGGGGAAATGTCGGCCGAAAAGATCAAGAAAGAGATTGGTAGCGCCATCCCGCCTGAAAATGGTACCGGCATGGCCGTTACCGTGTGCGGGCGCGGCACCATCGACAATGTTCCCAAGGAAGTTGAAATCAATGAAGCGATTGTCGCAGAAGCGCTGATCGAACCGGTTGGGCAGATTGTCGATGCGGTACGCACGGCCCTTGAAGCCATGCCGCCCGAGCTGGCCGCAGACATCGTCGACCGAGGCATAGTGTTGACGGGTGGCGGCTCTCTGTTGCGCAACCTTGATATATGCATTCGCGAGCAGGCCAAGCTGCCGGTCATGTTGGCTGATGATCCGTTGAAGTGTGTTGTGAATGGATGTGGCATTGTTTTGGAGAATTACCCGAGAATGAAAACGGTGCTGAGCCCTGAGGTTTAACCCCGCCACGCTTGCCGCGCCGCAAGAAGCACGGCACTTTGCATTTGTTGGGTCTGGTGTGGTGATCAAAAACGCGCGCAGAAGGTAACGCGACATGGCCTCAGGCCGATACTCGACCACCCGGAAATCGCCCCTGCGCCGCTTGGCGTTGGTGACGTTCATCGCGCTTGGTGTCATGATTGTGGTCGTGCAAACAGCGCCGGGTGTGACCTCTGCCTTGATGCCATTGCGCACCCAGGCGGGTGATATCTTGGTGAGCCCGACAAGCCGCGAGCAGAGCCCTGAGCCGAGCTTTTTCGCGCGTCTCCTGGGGCATGGCGCAAAAGAACGCCGCATCCGGGAACTGGAAGCGCGCGTCCAGGAATTGTCGCGCTATGAGGCCGCTGCCCGCTCCATGGCTGCAAGACTCGACGCCTATGAAAGCATGCTTGCAGCCATGGGCGAACCCCCAGCCCGGGGTGCCACAGCGCGGGTTGTGTCGGAAATCGAGGGCCCCTTCAGCGAGACGCTGTTGGCCAATGCTGGCTGGGCTCAGGGTGTGGAAGAAGACTTCATCGCCTTGAATGAAGGGGGATTGGTGGGACGGGTTATCCATATCGGAGAGCGATCATCGCGTATTTTGCTGGTCACAGATTTTAACTCACGCATCCCGGTCATGGGCGAGACGAGCGGTGTGCGCGCGATTGTGTTCGGTGACCGGGATGGTGTCGGAACGCTTACCGATCTGCCAGAAGCCGAAGACTTTGCCCAAGACGAACGGATCTTAACGAGCGGAGAAGCCGGCCTTTTTCCACGTGGCTATGTGGTGGGCTGGGCGGAAGCGGATGAAGAAGCCTGGCGGGTCCGTTTCTCCAAAGCCGAAACACGCGGTGGATTTGTTCGCCTGATCCCACCCCAATCCATTCCAACGCCCGAACAGACACCTGTGGAGGTGTCCGATTCAGAGGTGAATGGTGGCATGCCCGCCCAAACATCCGAAATTGCAACGGATCCTGCCCCGACCCTTGAGGCGACGGCGACCAGTGGGGGGCTTCAATGAGGCGCGGTTCCACCAATTGGGCTGTTCGTCTTGCGCTGTGGTGGCGCGGTACGGGACCCAATACACGGCTGGCCTTGGGCATTGGCGCCGTTGTTTTGCTGTGGTGGCTGGGGCTGGGCAGAATCGAAGTTGCAGGCGTTTTGTTGCCCTGGCCGGTGGGTCTTCTCCTGGCAGCGATGGGGTGGGCCAGGGTCGGCTTGGCCATGCGGCCGATGCTCGCTTTGGTCAGTTTGTCGATCCTCTTCGATCTGGGTTCAAATGCGCCCATTGGCAGTTACATGATCGTCGCTTTGATCACCTATGGGGTGCATGCCGCGGCGGAGAGTGCTCTGGATCTTGAGCATGATCCGCTGATGCGCAGCATGCTTCCTTTTGTCAGTCTCTTTGCAGGCCTGATGGTGCTTTGGGTTCTGGCGAGTGCCAGTACCGGACAATTGGCACGCCTGTCTTCCCTGGTCTTTTCGGGCATGGCAACGGCCCTGGCGTTCGGTCTCCTCGCGCCTCTTTTCCACCTGCGGATACGCCCGGGCGCCCGGGTCGGGAGGGCTTAATCCATGGCGAAGCGCAGGAAGAGAAAAGCCAGTTTCGCGCGCACCCAGCGCAATGTGCAACGCAGAATGGTTGATCCAGAAGTGGATTTCATTAAACGGGCCGCTATGATTGGCGGTGTGGGTGGCGCACTCTGGCTCGGCTTGATTGGCCGTTTTTACCAGCTTCAGGTACTCGAAGGCGACGTTTACAGCGAACTTGCGAAAGAAAACCGGGTTCGCCTCGACCTTGCCCCACCAAAACGAGGCTTGATCGTCGACCGGTTCGGTCAAGCACTGGCCTCACATCGCAGCGCTGGCCGCGTGTCGATCGTTCGGGAGCAGGCCGGCGATATGCAGGCCGTACTGTCCGAGATCGGTAAGCTCATTGATTTACCGGCAGAGCGCCAAGCCCGGATCCTTCGCGATGCTTCACGGCAAGCAAGCTTTTTGCCTACACTTGTCGCCCGCGAACTCACCTATGAAGACTTCGCGCGCATGAAGCTCTACGCAGCGGAGCTGCCGGGTGTTGACGTCGCGATGGGCTTGACGCGATCCTATCCGCGGGGGCGCGATTTCGCCCATGTACTAGGCTATGTTGCCAAGGCCAGTCAGCGTGATCTCGTTCGCCTCACCGAAGATATGGGCGAGATCGAAGCAAGGAATGCCCGGCGTCTTTATCGCCATCCTGACATGCGCACAGGCCGCTCAGGGATTGAACTGGTTTGCGATGATTGGCTGACGGGTGATCCGGGATCGCGTGAGGTTGTCACCAATGCTTCGGGGCGAATCCTTGAGGAACTTGGCTACAAGCCCGAGCCCCAGCAGGGCAAGGATGTCGTGATCACGATCGATGCTGAGTTGCAACGTTTTGCAATCGAACGATTTGGAGACGAGTCTGGCGCGGCGGTGGTGATGGATGTTGAGACCGGCGCAATACTCGCTTTTGTTTCCACACCTGCGTTTGATCCCAATGACTTCGTGAATGGAATAAGCCAGACGGACTATGATGTATTGCGCGGCAATGACCGTGCGCCGCTATACCACAAGGCCTATGACGGGGTGTATCCGCCGGGGTCGACATTTAAGATGGTGGTTGCGACTGCGGCTCTGGAAACCGAGATCATTGATCCAAGGGAACGCATTTATTGCAATGGCCGTCACAGGTTCGGCAACCGCACATGGTCGTGCTGGAAGCCCGAGGGCCATGGTGCCATGGATATGCGCAACGCGATCAAACAGTCTTGCGACACCTATTTTTATGAGATTGCTGAGCGTATCGGCATTGAAAAACTGGCTGAGACGGCCAAGAAGTTTGGCTTTGGCATGAGTTGGGCTCTGGGTATGACGGGCGGCGCTGTCGGCGTTGTACCCAATGACGAATGGAAGCAGGAAGCGCGCGGAGAGCCGTGGTTTGAGGGTGAAACCCTGAACATTGGAATCGGTCAGGGTTATATGAGCGCCACCCCGCTCCAACTGGCAGTGATGACAGCCCGCATTGCGCGGGGCGGCGGTGTGCTTGCGCCAAAGCTGGTCCATGAGGGGCCTGATACAAGCCCAGGCGATGACAAGCGGTTCACCGATACCCAGCAACCCTTAAACCCAGATCACATGAAGCGTATCCAGGACGCCATGTTCGCGGTCACAGGAGAGTGGGGCGGTACGGCCAGGCGCTCAGGCGACCTTGGGTTGGGAGGTGTGTTCATGGCTGGCAAGACAGGCACGGCGCAAGTTCGGTATATCTCCCAAGCAGAACGTGCGCGCGGGGTGATTGCGAATGAGAATCTGGAACGGAAGTTGAGAGACCATGCGCTGTTTGTGGGCTATGCGCCCCATGACAATCCGCAATACGCCGTGTCTGTGATCGTCGAGCATGGTGGAGGTGGTTCTGCCGCAGCCGCGCCCGTCGCGCGCGACATACTTGCTGCTGCGATCCGAAGAGACAGCCGCCGGACCCCAACCGGGAATCAGGTTTCCAGCACAGACAGCTCCAGCGAAAAAGGAGCCTTGTGATGGGAACATTCTCCTATGCTGGCGCGGTGCGGACTTCAAATCCAAGCGGGGCCGCTACCAAACTCGGAATCGGCGAAAAGCTCGGCGCTCTGCCCTGGACCCTAATTCTGTTGATCGCCGGTGTTGCGATTACGGGGACGGGCATGTTGTTTTCGGTGGTATACGACAATCCTGTCGAGGCGGGTTTGCCTATGGCCCATTTGGTCCGGTTTGCCGTGGCTTTTGTTGTCATGATCGGCTTGTCGTTGGTGCCCTTGTCGATGTGGTCTCGCTTGGCCCTGCCGATCTACATCGCGACGCTTGCACTTTTGATCGGCGTGGAACTTTTTGGATCAGTGCGCGGCGGAGCCCAGCGCTGGCTTGAGATTGGTCCCATTGCGGTCCAACCCTCCGAGTTTATGAAGCTATCGCTCGTCCTTATGCTTGCACGTTATTACCACTTGGCTATGGCACGTGGACCCGTTGGTGTACTTGGCCATATACCGGCATTCATCCTGATGCTGGTTCCGGCTTCTCTGATATTCCTGCAACCCGATTTTGGTACGACGCTGACCCTTTTGGCGGCTGGCGGGATTATCATTTTTCTGGCTGGCCTTGGCTGGCGAGTGATTGGCGGGAGCGCTCTGGCGGGCGTGTTGAGTGTGCCGTTGGTCTACAGCTATGTGCTGGAGGATTATCAACGCGAACGTGTCGATACGTTTGTGGAACAATTGTACGGAGAAAACAGCGATGCCCTTGGCGATGGCTATCAGATTGAACAAGCCAAGATCGCGATCGGGTCTGGCGGATTGACCGGAAAAGGGTTTCTTGAAGGCACCCAGACCAAGCTTGATTACATCCCCGAGCAACACACAGACTTCATCTTGACCGTCATCGCCGAAGAGCTGGGATTTGTCGGTGCCTTTTTCCTGATGCTCGCCTGGGCCGTGATCTTGGGGTGGGGCCTTTATATCGCGATAAAGTGTTCCAGCGCGTTTGGTCGGTTTGCGGCTGGCGGCGTTGTGGGAATGGTCGCTTTTTACATCGTATTCAATGTGGGCATGGTCCTTGGGCTGTTGCCTGTTGTGGGCGTTCCCATGCCGCTCGTCTCCTATGGCGGGACAGCCATGCTGACCGTAATGAGTGCGTTTGGCGTGGTTCTGTCGGGGCACGTGCACAGGAGCGAGACCCTTGCACGAAGTGGTGTGATCTAGGGCGACTTCACCCCAACAATTGCATTTTTGTGAACCCTGCTTAGTGTCCGCCGGGAGCGTACGGGAGAAGTATGGGTATGGCTGCGATTGGCGGAAAGACAGAGCATTGGGGCTCGCGCTTTGGCTTTATTATGGCGGCCGTTGGTTCGTCCGTAGGCCTGGGAAACCTGTGGCGTTTTCCTTTTACAGCGGGTGAAAATGGTGGTTCCGCCTTCATCATCATCTATCTCATTTGCGTGGTTTTTCTGGGCCTGCCGGTCTTGATGGCCGAATATGCGATCGGTCGAAAAGGCCAACGGTCCGCGATGGCAGGCATCCGCCACATTGCTGAAACTGAAGGCAAGTCGAGCCTGTGGCCGCTCATGGGCTGGTTCGGCGCACTGGCCTCCCTGGGCATATTCTCTTTCTATATCGTTGTTGCAACCTGGGTCTTTGATTACATCCCGAAGGCCTTTAGCGGAGAATTCGCGTCTCTGAATGCGGACACGGAAATTTTGCGCGCAAGCGTGGGTGCCACAGCGGCATCGATCGCTGACCAAATTAACTCCCTCAGACTCTCAGAGACTTGTGCCTTTGTAAGTGCAGACGGTTTGATTACGCAGGTGCCAGATGTGGATGAAAACGGGGCCGATATCCTCAGGGATATCACCACAGGAGATGTTTCGGGATGCAAGTTTGCCCAAACAAGAGCAAGCAAGTTCGAGATTGTTTCCTATCTGGCTGTATTCGTTGCCCTGAATGTTCTGATTGTGGCGCGGGGCATAAAAGGGGGCATTGAGACGGCGGCAAAGATCCTGATGCCCGCTTTTTTCATCATGCTCGTGGGAATGGTGGTTTTTGCCTTTGTCGTGGGAAACGCGGCCGAGACGGCCTCGTTCCTTCTAACGCCTGATTTTTCGGCCGTGACGTTTGATACACTTCTGGCCGCAGTGGGTCAGGCTTTCTTCTCGATCGGTGTTGGGTCGTGTCTGATGATAACCTACGGCGCCTATCTGGAACGTGATACGTCGATTCCGGAGTCATCACGACTGGTGGTGGGGGCCGATACACTCGTTGCCCTGATCGCGGGATTTGCGATTTTTCCAATCGTCTTCGGATTTGGTTTGAATCCCGCAGGCGGCGGGGGTCTGTTTTTTGTCACCATGCCCGTAGCCTTTGGCCAAATGGGTGTGGCGGGGGCGGTGGCCGGTGGCGCATTCTTCACGCTGGCGCTTTTTGCCGCTTTCACGTCGTCGATATCGCTGTTTGAAGTCGGCGTCTCCTGGCTCGACGACAGGCCTGAGATCAGCCGCGCCGCGGGTGCCTCTCTCCTGGGGCTCATTATGTTCGGCCTCGGCGTCATGTATGTTTATAACGGCGCCTTGATCGATGTTGTCGATTTCATAACAGGTTCGGTCATGCTGCCTATCGGCGGCATATTGGTGGCCCTGTTTGCCGGCTGGGTGCTTTCGCGAGACTCCTTGGCCACCGAGCTAGGCGAGGGGGGGCTGTTAAGTTTCGCCCGCGTGATGTTGCGGTATGTAATCCCGATTGCCTTGACCGTGATCCTTGTTGCGGGACTGATTGGCTAGCCAAACCTCTTTGCGAAGTGGTCCGATGCGCGAATGAGTTGGTCAACGATGCCGGGTTCAAGGCTAGAGTGGCCTGCATCAGGAACGATGTGCAATTGTGCGTCTGGCCAAGCCTTTTTGAGCGCCCAAGCTGAAGATAGCGGGGTGACGACATCATATCGGCCATGGACAATTACACCCGGGATACGCCCCTGCAGCACGCTTGCAGCTTGGTCCAGAAGCCAACCATCTTTCTCGAAGAAACCCTTATTCATAAAATAATGGCATTCGATGCGCGCGAAAGCGTCCAGAAAATCGTCTTCATCGAATCGGGGCGGCGTGCGCAGGGCACCGCGCAAAGATAGCGTTTCGCCTTCCCAACGCGCCCAGGATCGAGCGGCCTCTATTCTCGCCTTAGCATCCTCGCCGGTCAGGCGCGCATGGAAGGCGCTCACAAGGTCACCGCGGTCAGATTCGGGAATTGGCTCTACATACCGCTCGAACGCATCGGGGAATAGTCGCGAGGCGCCTTCCTGGTAGAACCAGCGAATCTCTGCGTCGGTGATGAGGAAAATGCCCCGGAGCAGCAGGCCAAGCGTCTGGTCTGGATGTGTAACGGCATAGGAGAGCGAAAGAGTGGAGCCCCATGAGCCTCCGAACACGACCCATTTTTCGACGCCTAAATGGGCACGCAGGGCCTCAATATCGGCGACAAGGTCCCAGGTGGTGTTCTCACGAAGTTCCGAATGGGGACGTGATCGGCCACACCCACGCTGATCGTAGAGAATGATCCGGTACTTGGACTGGTCAAAAAATCGACGCATTTCAGGGCTTGAGCCGCCACCAGGCCCGCCATGAATCGCGATCACCGGCACACCCATGGGGTTGCCGCTTTCTTCGAAATAGATCTCGTGGAGATCGGATACGCGCAGATGGCCGGTGCGGCGAGCTGCATGTCGCGGGTATAATGTCCGCCTGGTTGGCACGGTGTTCATAAGCTCTTCACCTATCTGCACTTATCGTTGGAATAAAGGCTGGACGGGCGAATTCTCACATGTCACTGATAGTGACGGTAGGGATGATGAAAACTGGCGGCAACTTCATGCGTAGCGTATTCATTGGGGCGTCTTTTGTATTGCTTTCGGGGTGTGCAACCATTTCTATGGTGCCAGGCGAAGCAACCGTAGAGACTGAGCTTAGCGCCGACCAAACCGCACTTCGAACAGCGGCGAATACTTATTGTGATCAGCTTGAAGACGAAGGCTGGGTTTCAGCTTCAAATGGCTTTGCCAATTTCGCATCTATATTGATGCATGGTGAGCCAAATTCTGGTGTGTCAAATTCATACTCAGAAGGTTTTGAAGACCCATCTATTGAACGCTCTTTTCACGTTGAGTCGATCGCGCAGGATGCGCGCGCTGCCCGGAATGGCCTTCAAACGGTAACGGCTGAAGCCCGCAAAGTGCTGGATAATCGAGCTGTGGAGACCCAACGCAGGGACGTCACAAGTTTTGAGCGCGCACTGGTGCGAGCCCAGCAGGCCAGTCGTGCGTTCGCCGAAGCTTTAAATACCTTAAAGGGTGACTCAGCGACCAACGCCCCGGCAGAAACGGCAATTGCCGACTTTAACCGAGAGATCGATACCGCTCGGCGTCTAGCGGATGATCTGGCAGCGCGCTACGCGTCGATCGGGGACGTCGCTGCCTAACGGCGTGCGCCGACCGCTAACAGGACCCACCCAACAAGCAGTGTGGCGCCGCCTATGGGTGTAATCGCTCCAAACCAGCTCGGCGCACCGATCGCCATGGCATAGAGCGTTCCCGAAAAGACGACTGCGCCGAAGATGAAGGCCCAGCCACTCCAGGAAATAGGGCCCCCTCGTTTCGACAAACCAACAGCCACCGCCGCTACGGCATGAACCAGCGCGTACAGGGTTGCGGTTTCCCACCAACCGGTCTGATCTGGAGAGAGTCGCCCCTCAAGCCCGTGTGCACCGAAAGCCCCGAGAGCAACGGCGAGGAAGCCGAGGATGGCTGCGGCCGATGTCACCGATTACGCCCTTGGTAAAGCATAGGTGACGACAGCATGGCTCGCCGGTGCGCCCGAGCCTTCGCCACGAATGCCGACTTCAGCCACCGCGAGTGTTCGGCCAAGCTTGATCAGTTTGGCCTCCGCAATCGCCACTTTCGTGATGAGGGGGCGCAGAAAGCTCATATTCAGACTGGTTGTCACCGCCATTGGTACGATGCCAATCCGGGTGAAGATGGCGGCATAGGTGACCGTGTCGGCCATCGACATTTGGGTTGGCCCTGACACGTAACCGCCTGGCCTCAGATGGGGGCCGGCGACGTCCAAACGCATCGATGCAGCGCCTTCGCTTAAGGATACAATGTCAGGTGCTGTCCCGTCGAACGACTCGGCGAAAAACGCTTTCAACTCATCGATACTGGGGGTCTGGGCCATTGCGAGGCATTCTCTTGCATTGATTACGCCGGATTTCCTGCCACTGTAGCGACAATTGTGCGTCCGCCAAGAGACGCCATGCAAGGGAGGCGCCGCAATGGCGGCGATAATCTGATGCTCACAGAAGGTGACGAATATCCCATCCACCAGACACCAGAACCGGTGGCATTCTCTGGGTCTGACCGCAATTTCTATGATCGTTTTTTCTTTAGCGGATATAGCCCTGACGGGGCCGTCTTCTTTGCGTGCGCGTTCGGGGTGTATCCGCACCTGAACGTCATGGATGGGGCAGTTTCGATCCTAAAGGATGGTGTCCAGAGGTCTGTTTTTGTCTCCAGGGCGCTCAATATGGAGCGTATGAAAACCGAGGTTGGCCCCCTTTCCATAGCGGTGGTCGAGCCGCTCAAGCGGATCCATGTCCGACTCAGGCAGGCCGAGGGGCTCAACCTCGATGTCGAATTCACGGGTCGTCATTTTCCCATCGAAGAGCCGCGCTTCACCCATCGACAAGGTCCACGCATGCTGATCGATTGCACACGCATGACACAGAACGGGCATTGGACGGGATCCGTTTCCGCTGATGGTGAAACCCACGATGTTAAGGCTTGGCCGGGCACACGGGATCGAAGCTGGGGTGTGCGTCCCATAGGCCAACGCGACGCCCAACCCTTGGTGCCGGCCCAACCGCCGCAATTCTTCTGGCTATGGGCACCGGTCAATTTCCCGAGTGTGTCGCATTTCTTCCATGTCAATGAAGACGCCCGTGGCGGGGCATGGAACACCCGTTCGGTCCTCGCCATGGATGGTGCGGCGTGTCATCAGCTGACCCAGCTTAACCGGCCGAAAATGCATGTTACCTGGGCCCAGAATACCCGAAGGGTCAGACAGGCCACGCTGCATGCTGAAGACGGTCAGGGCGGTTCTCATACGGTGCTGTATGAGCCATTGTGCACGTTCCAGATGAAAGGCATTGGCTATGGCCACCCTACTTTGGGCCATGGTACCTGGCGCGGAGAGGGTGATATCGTGCGCGAAGAGTACATCCCGCAAGACCTGCCCTGGCAGCAGCCCGACAATTTGCACATTCAGGCTATCGTGAAGGCGGTGCATCAGGGCCCCGATGGCGGGTCGAGCGAGGGCGTTGGCATCCTAGAACAGCTCTGCATTGGCCCCCATGAACCGAGTGGCTGGAAGGATGTTTTGGATGCCTGAGGCGCTGCAATATCCGGAACTCGCCAATAAATTTGCCAGCTATTACAGCACAATCATTGCCCAGGGTGGGACCGTCGACGTTGTTGCGATTACTCGGATCCCGGGCGGGGCTAGCCGAGAGACCTACTCTATCGACATCAAAACCAAAGATGGTCCGCCCCAGGGCTTGATCGTGCGCCGAGACCCCCCGGCAAGCCTGATCGATACAGACAGAGAGGTCGAATTTGCAGCGATAAGAACGGCATCCGGTCAGCCAGGCTTGCCCGTACCGGAAGCCTTGGCGTTGGAAACCGATCCACGCTTCCTGGGCACACCATTTTTCGTTATGGAACGCATCGATGGTGGAGACGCGCTCAACCCCTTCAAGGTCGACGCGATAGAGCCCCACCGGCAACAGATTGGCCAACAATTCTTTCACCATTTGGGAGCTATCGCCGCTATCCCTGTGAAGGGGACACCCTTGGCGCAGGTGATCGACACCCCCGCACCAGAAGCGTGTTGGAGTCGGGAGTTGGATTATTGGGCAAGCGAAATCGCAAAGGACCAGGCCCGACCGGAGCCGATCACTGATGCTGCCATACGCTGGCTACGCGGCAATCCACCCCCTCCAGCCCAACGGCTTTCGCTTGTCCACGGCGACTTCAGAAGCGGGAATTTTCTCCATGATGGTAAGGGCATCATCACCGGTATCCTAGATTGGGAAATGGCCCATATCGGCGACCCTTATGAGGATCTGGCCTGGGCCACCGATCCGCTTTGGTGCGGGGGTGATCGTGAGCGTGCGGCAGGTCTTCTACCCTGGCCGGAAGCCATTGAAATCTGGCAAGACGCGTCTGGTTGCCTCTTTGATCCAAAAGCCTTTGAGTGGTGGTCTATCTTTGCCAGTGTAAAAGCCATGGGGATTTGGATCAGCTCGGCGCGCGCGTTTTCCGAGGGCGAGAATGACGATCCAATCCTGGCTTGGTCAGGCTGGTTCACCCATGCTGCCCACGAGGTGGTCCTTGCCTCAAGGCTCGCGCCCAAATTTGGCGTGGAGGTGCCAGAATGAGCGATATCGGAATGATCTTGGACCGGATTGGGCGCACCCTTGTCACTGAAGTCGGTCCTGCCCTGGATGGTCACTATGCGAGCGGCAAAGCGAGTCTTTCCGGTCTTATAGCAGTGATGGCCGGTGAAGCCTGGAATGGCGCTGCTGATAAATTGTCGCGAGAAATTAACGGTATGAAGGCCCTTCTAGCCAATGGAGGAGACAGTGGGGCCGCAGACATCTTACCCGAAAGCCTGAAACTCAACGATCTTCGAATGGCGCGCAATGAACTCGCTGAGCGGTTGATCGCCCTACAGGTTGCGCTTGAAGCAGACGATACGGACGATGCCATCACTCTGAATCGGCAGATCTGGGGCTTCTTGCTTGCAACGGCTTCGGAGCGTCTACCCAGTCCGCCGAAGTTTCCGGATGCTGAGGCCTGATCCATGCGCGATCTGCATGGGCGACATGGGAATATCACATCTGAACAAATCGCCGCGTAAACCCATCTCCAGTCACATCGAGGACAGGCGATAAGGAGACAACTATGTCACGCTTCACAGATAAGACCGTTCTGATTACCGGCGGAACATCCGGCATTGGCTTGGCGACGGCTGAACGGTTGATCCAAGAAGGTGCGCGCGTCGCTGTGACCGGGTCCAATGCCCAGCGGCTTGCAAACTTTGAAGCCAGGCATCCAGCGGCTCTAACGATCCTCGCCGACAATGCAGATCCGGAAAGCGCAGACCAGATCGCTGAAGCTTTAAAAGCACGATTCGGTCAACTCGATGGCGTGTTTCTGAATGCAGGGTTTGGCCGGTTTGTACCGGTAGAGCATGTTACGGCTGAAGAGTTCGACGCCCAATACAGTGTGAACGTGCGTGGTCCACTCCTCCAGGCCGGCAAACTCTCAACCCTGATAAAGGATGGCGGCAAGGTCGTCTTCAATACCTCCATCGGCCAAAATCTCGGCATGATGGGTGGCTCGGTCTACAATTCGACTAAGGGCGCACTACGCACCGTCGTTCGCGTTCTTGCGCGGGAATGGTCTGGCCGCCAGATCAATGTGAATGCGGTTAGCCCCGGACCGATCGGTACGGACTTCTTCAATCGTACCGGCCTTGACGAAGCGTCGATCGAGGGTTTTTCGAAGCAGATTCTGTCGACAGTTCCTTTGGCCCGGTTTGGCAAACCCGAAGAGGTTGCGGCTGTTGCTGCATTCTTGCTGAGTGATGATGCGAGCTATGTGACCGGATCAGAGTATGTCGTCGATGGCGGTATGAGCGAGCTGTAATCGGTAGCGACCGTGCTGAGCCCCACACTGATTGAAAACGGAGGTAGGGTGGGTTTGGAGGGATTGTTCGCTCTCGCTGAAACTTAAGGCGCTCTAGCTTCACTCTGCTGCAGGCATGATGTCGGTCGAGTGCACGCCGAGACCTTGACCGGAAATGGGCAGATAGATTGAGACACGGGTTCCTTTGCCAAGCTCAGAGGCAATACCCAACCGGCCACCGTGCATATCCGCATAGGATTTGGTCAGCGCCAGTCCTAGACCTGTTCCCTCAAAGTTACGGTCCTTGGTGTCGGAAATCTGCTCGAAGGGCTTTCCGAGACGCGCAATTTCTTCGCGAGGAATACCGATTCCTGTATCGATCACGCTGATCCGGATCTGCTCGTCATGGCGCCGAACAGCCACGGTGATGCGACCATCCTTGTCGGTAAACTTCATCGCGTTTGAGATGAGGTTCAAAACCATCTGGCGGATGGCACGGTGGTCGGCCTCAATGTCGGGCAGGTCAGTCGGCACATCCAGAATGAGCGAGATGCCTTTTGCTTCAACTTTCTGACGCATCATGCGCACCGCAGCATCGACAGGGTCGATCGGGTCAAGCGGCGCTAGGGTAACGGTCATTTTGCCGGCTTCGATTTTCGCCATGTCGAGAATATCATTGATCAGGTCCAACAGGTGCTGGCCGGAAGCAAGAATATCAGCAGCGTAGGCTTTGTATTTTTCATCGCCGAGAGGGCCATAGAGCTCCTCAATCAGGATCTCCGAAAAGCCATTGATTGCGTTCAAGGGCGTACGCAGTTCGTGGCTCATATTCGCCAGAAATGCGCTTTTCGTGTTGGCGGCATGCTCGGCTTTTTTCTTTTCCTCTTGGTACTTTGAGGCCAGTTCGCTGGCCTGTCCCTCAGACCGTTCAAGTTTCGTGATAACGGTTTTGAGCTTGCGCCGCTGATCCTTAAGCTGGTTTTCGTTGCGACGGTTTTCGGTCACATCAATTGCCAGCGTGATCAAGCCATCATCATTGGTTGGCCGTTCGACAATTTTAAGCCAACGCTCCGAATGCAGTTCGATATATTGCGTTTTATCGTCACTGTCTTCTTTCTGGACGCGTCTGATGGCACTCGCCTTGGCCAGTTCCACCGTATCGTGGCTTATGCCGGGGCGCAGAATGTCTTCGAGGCCGAACGTGGTTGAAAAAGACCGATTCCAGTAGAGTAGGCGCTGGCGATTATCCCAAAGGGCAAACGGTCCTGCGAAGCCTTCAATGGCATTGCGCAAACGCCGCTCTGCCATGCGCAGACGGAGATCACTCTTTTTGTGGCCTGTCACATCCATCACGATACCCCGAAGTGTCCCCTCTTCGCCGTCCTCGTGGACGCTTGCGCGCATCTCCACAAACTGCTGGTCTTCGTCCGTCGCGGTTGAAAAGGACACTTGCAGATACTGCTTGGTGGAGGCCTCCATCAATGCATCGCGGACGGCGCTTTGATCTTTTTCCATGATCAAAGGAAGGAACGTCTCCAGGGCATATTGACCCTCAGAATTGAGGCCGATCAGCTCAGCGGCCATGGGACTGAAGTTTGCCGTTTGGGTCTCACTGCTCCAGGTCCAGGAGCCAGCCCGCGCCCCTGACATGACGAGATCCAATCTTTCTTGAGCGCTATGGGCTTGTGAGCTTGCAGAGTCCCGCTCTTTGCGGCTTGTGACAATCATGTTGATCAAGCCCAGTATTGCGAGGAGGGGAGCGGCCAAAAGAAGTCCGTAGGTGATCAGGCGAAGTATTTCGTCTCGTGTGAACAAGGGGGAAGGGCGGGTGACGCAAGCCCTGAGTTCTGAGCCTGAAAGCGACGCGCATGCTGTCGCCGACCGCAACAATCCCTCGCCACTTTGGATACGGGGCTGATCGATACTGGCGCTGTTGGCCTGTTGCTCTAGCGACATGTCTCCTACACCCAATCGGTAATTCCCGACTAGGGTATGGCGTCGCCCGGATGCTGCTGCAGGCAGCCAAGCTTCGGCGCGTGCAAAAGCGATTGCCGTTGGAAAGCCTGTTTCTTCAACGATGAAAATCAGGTCGCCATTGGAACTCATCCCAAGTGTCTCATCAGATGCGATCGCAACCAGTGCCGCATCAGCACCTGATTTCAGACGAGACCCCTCGGGCGAGGCCGCCGCATCGCGCAGGCTGAGGACCACATCCACGTGCGCTATGGCAGACGTGACCAACTCGCGCGCCGCGCCCGAGCGTTGTCCAAGCGATATTGTCGAAATGACTGTATCGGCCTCACTTTGAATGCGTTGGGAGAGCCCTATGGCCTCACGCTGGAGGCTTTCCAGGCTGCGCAAATCCGAGGTTTGGCGCTCTTCCCAGGCTTTGATCCCCAGCGCAGCGCCCTCGAGTACCAAAAGTGCCCCGATCGCCAATCCAAGGCGACCTCGCACGGCCCCGCTCTTTTTCGCAGCCTTCTTTTGGGTGTCCTTCTGAACCACGACCGCAC
>JBCCTK010000003.1:0-46926 GCA_039198685.1 Pseudomonadota bacterium
CCAGGACGTCACATTGACAGGCCGCTTGCGCCATATCGGGTCATGGCCCCTGAACGACGCCAATACCGCGTTCACCGATGATGAGCAGATTTTCACCGCGCAAGGTGAATGGCGTTTGAACCAGCATTTGACGGCTGAGATCAGGCTGGAAAACGTAACCGATGAAGTCTATGCGGTTTTTGCCGATGCGCCGGGTTTTGCTCCAGATGGCCGCGCGCGCCCCGGCGCGCCGCGCACCCTTTCTGCAGGTGTGCGCGTGCGCTACTGAAGCCATTGCGCGAAACGGAGCTTGACCATGAAACTTTACCAGACGCCCAAGGCGCCAAATCCCGACCGAGTGGTCTTTTTCCTGCGTGCAAAGGGGAAGCTCGAAAGCGTGGCACTGGAGACGGTCAACATAATGGCCTTGGAGCATAAAACACCAGAGTATCGAGCGATAAGCCCGTTCGCAAAGGTGCCGGTCCTTGTTCTGGATGATGGAACCACCTTGACCGAAAGCCGTGCCATTTGCACCTATTTTGAAGCGCTATACCCGGAGCCGAATCTTATGGGCCAGACGCCCTTGGAGAAGGGTCAAATTGAAATGTGGGACCGTCAAATCGAAATGATGTTCTTTTTCCAGTTCGCCGGTTGGTTCCGCAATGCGCATCCGGCCATGGCCCCGCTGGAGAATCCACAGTCTGCCGAAACGGCTGGCAAAAGCGAGCGCGGCGCAAAGACGTTCGTCGAACGCCTCGATGCTCATCTGGCGGACAACGAATTCGTGGCGGCTGGACGGTTTTCTATTGCGGACATCACGACCTTTGTTACCTGTAACTTCTGCCGGGTCATGGAATGGGCCCCTCACAAGGAGCACGAGCATCTCGGCGCTTGGTATGGTCGGATGAAGCAACACGGGTTCGCTGGATAAGCTGGGCTCAACAATCTTGGCGATGGGCAAGCGTGTCAAAGGCCGTCCAAATAAGCGTGTAGGAAGCGATTCGAGTTTCCAAAGACTCCGCAATCGTCAGGATAAATATTTCATCGGCACATGATGACTGGCTGCGCTCGATGATTTCGCCTGATACGTGTTCTGCCGTTCCCACAATGGCCCGGTTTTCCGCAAACTGGACAGACGCCGCATCCGCACCGTCGAGAATGGTTTGCGCCAAAACGCGGTCTGGAAACGGAGCGAACCGGCCTGACGAGCGCAGGATATTCCAGGCTACAGCGGAGGCCGCTTGACGGTTTGCTTCATCGGCGCAATCAGCCGCAAGCGCGACATAGGCAATGGCCGCATGGGGGCGTTCTGAAAACGCAGACGGATTGAAGGCGGCGCGGTAGGTTGAGATCGCTGCAGCGCCGCCACCTGGGGCAAGAAAGTCTGCAAAGGCCATGCGCAGTCCCATGGCGCCAGCAAATGCTGCGGTCTCGGGAGATGACACCAGCACCCAGAGTGGAATTTTCTGCCCGCTTGGTCGTGCATGGATCCCATGGGCGCGGTGGCCAGCCTCTAACGGGCCTTCGCCGCTGGCATCCAAGAGCCAGTCCATTAGCAGCTTCAACATATTTGGGAACGCATCGGCTCCAGGGCCGAGAAGCGCGGCTGAGGTGCGCAGGTCTGCACCAGTCGCTCGTCCCACACCCAATTCAATGCGGCCAGGATAAAGAGCTGAGAGTGTCGAGAATTGTTCTGCCACTTTGAGGGGCGAGTAGTTCGGCAACATGACTCCACCGGCCCCTAGCGTGATCCGGGACGTGCGCGCAGCCAAGTCAGCAATGAGTACTGCTGGGGCAACAGAAGCAAAGCAGGGGGTGTTGTGGTGTTCCTGGACCCAATAGCTGGAATAGCCCAACGCGTCACAAGCCTTGGCAAGTTGGCGGGTATCATCAAGTGCTTGGGCGGCAGTCTGACCCTCAAAAATCGGAGAAGGGTCCAAGACAGACAGGACGGGTGCCACGCGTGCCTATCCTTCACCCAAAAGGCTGCGAACGTGGGCATCCAAATGGCGCTGGCGCAAACGTTTCATACGCTCTGTCAGCAAGACGCGCCGAAGCACAGCATATGCTTCGTCGAAGGCGTCATTCACGATGCAATAATCGTAACGCCGCCAGTGGCGGATCTCTTTCTCGGCATCTGCCATACGCCGTGCAACATTCTCAGGCGTTGATCCCTCACGCTTTGCCAAACGGTTCTGCAGGGCCTCAATCGATGGTGGCAGCACGAAGACCGATACCACATCATTGGGCATTTGATCGTGGAGCGCATCGGCGCCTTGCCAGTCCACATCGAAGATCACGTCCTGGCCTGCCTTCAATTTCGTCTCCGTGTCTGCGCGTGGCGTCCCGTAGAATTTATCGAAGACATGGGCCCATTCCAGAAAGGCGCCTTGTGCGATCATGGAGTGGAATTCACTCCTTGATTTAAAGAAGTAATCGACGCCATTGATTTCATTTGGACGTGGGTCCCGGGTCGTGGCCGAGACTGAGAGCACGACATCTTCGAATTCGTCCATGAGTTTGCGAGATAGCGACGTTTTTCCTGCCCCAGAAGGCGAGGAGATTACGAGCATGAGGCCCCGTCGCAGAGGGTCCCTATTCGACATTCGCCGCTTGTTCCTTGAATTGATCGTTGAGTGCTTTGAGCGTTAGGCCCGCATTGGTTAATTCAATTGATGCAGATTTTGAACAGAGTGTATTGGCCTCACGCCCGATTTCTTGGCTGAGAAAGTCCAACTTTCGGCCGATTGGGCTGCCTTGTTCCAGCAAAGACTGGGCCGTGTTGAAATGAGCGTCGAGCCGATCCAGCTCCTCGCGTACATCGGCCTTGGCAGCACTCAATGCAACTTCTGTCGCTAGCCTCTCGCCATCCACTTTGTCGGCCGCGCCAAGTTCAGCGAGTTGAGTTTCCAATCTGGCTTTCAGCTTTGCAGGTTGCTCAGCAGCGGCATCTGTGGCGGATTTCGCTGTCGCTTGGAAGTTACCCAACAGATCACGAAAAAGCTTGACCTGACTTTGACCCTCTAGGCTTCTCGCTGCGACCAACTGGTCGAGTGCTGCAACGATGCCGTTTTTCAAGGTCCTGACAACGGTCTCGGAGCTAGCCAATGCTCGCAAATCGTTGGATGCGGGTTCGACGACACCGCGGATCGTCATGAGTGTTGCGATCCAAGTCGGGCGTGCCTTGTGGCGTGTCGCCAATCGTGCCTGCACGGTTTCGATCAGCGAATCGAGAAGAGGCCCGTTGACGCTGCTGCCGATATCCGGGGTAGAAGGCTCGATCCGGACCGCGATCTGGATATTGCCCCGACTGAGGCGGGCAGATGCTGCGGTTTTGGCGACCGGCTCAAGCGAATCAAATCCGGGGGGCGTGTTGACACGAACGTCGAGGCTTCGCCCATTCACCGATTTGGCCTCCACGCTCCAGCTGCCCCATTCGGCGTCTCCGTGCGCCGCACCAAACCCTGTCATGGAGTGAACCGCGCCAGCCATCAGCCTTCTCGTTCCCGAGCAATCTCTTCGCGCTCAAAAGCGCGATAGCCAGCCACCGCGCGTTGGTGGTCGCGATAGTTGGTGCTGAAAATCGAGCCACCTGTGCCACTGGCGACAAAGAAAATATAATCGGTTTCCGGCGGGTTTAGAACGGCGCGGATCGCTCCCTCACCGGGGTTTGCGATAGGCGTTGGAGGCAAACCCTCTCGCGTATATGTGTTATAGGGCGTGTCGCGGTCGAGCTCTGAACGGTAGAGCGTCCGGCGCTCACCATTTGCATTGAAGAGAGGCTCGCCACCATTTACGCCATAATGCACACTCACATCCGTTTCGAGTCGCATGCTGCGTTCGAGGCGATTGATAAAGACGCTGGCGACATTCCCATATTCACTTTGTCCCCCGGCCTCCTTTTGGACAATGCTCGCAAGAATCAAGGCTTCAGTGGGGGTTGCAAGTGGTAAGTCCGCTGCGCGCTGTGCCCAGAGTTCATCCATCAATTTAGATTGCTCAACTGCCATCCGTTCCAGGAGTTCAGTCTTACTGGTAGCGTTGGTGAAGGCATAGGTCTCGGGTAATAGGCGACCTTCGCCTGGTAGAGGATCGGGGAGTGGACCTGACAATCTGCTTTCCGCATCGATCCTCAATGCGATTTGCGATGTGGTGAGACCCTCAGGCAACGTAATGGTATATTGGATGACATCGCCTTCGACCAGCAAGTCTAGGAAGGTCGCAACGGACACGCCTGCTGGCACTGGAAACTCGCCGACCTTGATCGCGGTTTCCTGACTGTTCAGTCGGGCCTGTAAGCGCAGCAGCCGATCATTTGCAATAATGCCGTCGGCCTCCGCCCGAACAGCAACACCGATGAGCGTATCGCCTTGCAAGACTTCGAATACAGTGTCCGTCGCGAGTGGCCCTGGCTGTTGAACCGCATTTTGAAACCAAAGATAGCCTGCCACCACTCCTGCAATTGAGAGCAACAGGATCATTGTGAAAAGGGACCCGAGGGCTTTCAGCATGGACGGTTCCTGAGCTTCCTAAGAGCGTTCCCTTTCGATCTAGTCGACGGACTTCATCACAAGCGATGCATTCGTTCCGCCAAAACCAAAGGAATTGGACACAACGCCCCGCACCTGACTTTTCTTGGCCTTATTCGGAATAAGGTCGATCTCAGTTTCGACGCTTGGATTATCGAGGTTCAGGGTCGGCGGCATAATTTGATCGCGAATCGCCAACGCACAAAAGGCAGCTTCCGCAGCGCCCGCCGCGCCCAGTAAGTGGCCCACGGCGGACTTTGTCGATGACAAAGAGAGGTGTTTGGAGTGGTCGCCAAACAGCCGTTCAACGGCGGACACCTCGCCTTCGTCGCCTTTTGGCGTAGAGGTTCCATGGGCATTCACATAGTCGATTTCATCGAAACCTAGACCGGAATGTTCCATCGCCATTTTCATGGCGCGATATCCGCCCTCACTGCCCTCGGCAGGTGCCGTGATATGATAAGCGTCACCCGTCAGGCCATAACCCGCGACTTCACAATAGATCTGAGCATCGCGCGCCTTTGCATGTTCATATTCCTCTAGGACGAGAACGCCCGCTCCCTCGCCCATAACAAATCCGTCACGATCCTTGTCATAGGGTCGAGACGCTTTTTCGGGAGTCTCGTTAAAGTTTGTCGACATGGCTTTGGCCGCGCAGAACCCGGCAATGCCGAGCTCGCAGATGACTGCTTCAGCGCCGCCCGCCAGCATGACATCCGCATCACCGGCTTGAATAAGACGTGCTGAATCGCCAATGGCGTGGGCTCCCGTTGCGCAAGCTGTGACCACGGCGTGATTGGGTCCCTTGAAGCCGTGGCGAATCGAAACCTGGCCCGATGCCAGATTGATCAAAGCCGATGGAATGAAGAAGGGACTAACGCGCCGCGCGCCTTGTTCATGCAGGGTGATTGACGTGTTATAGATCGATTGCAAGCCGCCAATACCAGACCCGATCATGACGCCGGTGCGTTCTCGCGCCTCGGTATCTTCTGGAGACCAGCCCGCATCTGCGACGGCTTCATCCGCGGCAGCCATCGCATAAAGAATAAACTCGTCAATCCGACGACGCTCTTTGGCGCTGGCAACCGCATCAGGATCGAAGGCGTGGTCGTCGCCCTCGCCACCGCCGCGGCCACCGACCCATGGAACCTGGAAGGCGATCTTGCAGGGAACATTGGAGGTATCGAATTGGTCAATTGGACCTGCACCCGAGCGCCCTTCGATCAGACGGGACCACGTGGCCTCGCGTCCATTGGCCAACGGCGTGACCAGTCCTATCCCTGTAACTACAACGCGCCGCATGCCGCCTCCCGGGTCTTGATTTGATTAGGACACGTGCTCGTTGATGTGTTTCACCGCATCGCCAACCGTGCGGATATTCTCTTGCACTTCGTCGGGGATCTCGATGTTGAACTCTTCCTCGAAAGCCATGACGAGTTCGACAAGGTCGAGACTGTCAGCGCCAAGGTCATCGATAAAGCTCGCAGACTCTGCAACTTTGTCGGCTTCTACATCCAGATTATCGACAACGATCTTCTTCACACGCTCGAAAACGTCAGACATGGGGCACCTCTTGTTCTGATGTCTGATTACAGCCTGTACGCAGGCCTTGGTGTTGCGGTTAGCACACAGTTCTCCGATGCGACAAGCGATGAAACCCGTCCATGTGTGCTTAGGCCCTTAGCTTTTAGATCATGGCCATGCCGCCATTCACGTGCAGGGTCTGGCCTGTGACGTAGCTTGCCGCATCACTCGCGAGATACGTGCAGGCGGCGGCTATGTCGTTCCCCTGGCCCAGCCGCCCTGCTGGGATTTGCCCTAGCAGCGCGTCCTTTTGAGCGTCAGGCAGCACATCGGTCATTGGTGATTCGATGAATCCTGGCGCCACGCAATTGGCTGTGATTCCCCGGCTGGCCACCTCCTGGGCCAGAGATTTTGTAAAGCCGATCATACCTGCCTTCGATGCACAATAATTGGCTTGGCCCGGATTTCCGGTCACGCCCACAATGGAGGTGATGCCGATTATGCGACCATGGCGGCGCTTCATCATCCCGCGAATGGCGGCCTTGGTCAGCCGAAAGTAGGAGGCGAGGTTGACCGTGATGACGTCTTCGAAGTCTTTTTCTTTCATGCGCAGGAGAAGGCCGTCACGTGTGATTCCAGCGTTCGCGACCAGTATATCGAGATGACCCAACGCTGCTTCGCTCTTTGTGATCAACTCATTCACACTGTCGCCATCATAGAGATTGCAGGTCACGACAGTGCCATCACCGGGCAGAGCATCTTTCACTTCGCTAAGAACGGCTTCGCGCGTCCCCGACAGGGCCACCTTGGCGCCTGCGGCTGATAAGGCCATGGCGATTTCGCGACCAATGCCGCCGGACGCACCGGTAACGAGCGCGGTTTTTCCATCGAGTGAAAACATGGTTTCTATCCTTTGAATGCTGTGGCGAACGCTTCCAGGTCCTCTGGTGAGCCGAGCGAATGTCCGCGGAGAGACTTTTCTATCCGACGCTGCATAACGCTTAAAACCTTTCCGGCACCGGCTTCGCCTGTGGTGTCGATCCCTTTGGCGACCATGAATTGGATCGATTCGGTCCAGCGCACGCGGCCCGTGACCTGGTCGATCAGGTGCTCGCGAATACTTAACGGGTCCCTGGTTGGGGCTGCGGTCACGTTTGCCACAACCGGCACGATTGGCTGAGAGATATCAATCGTGCTGAGCGCTTCAGCCATGGCATCAGCCGCCGGTTGCATGAGAGAGCAATGAAAAGGGGCAGACACTGAAAGTGGGACTGCTTTTTTTACACCGCTGGCCTTTGCGAAGGCGCACGCTGCGTCGATTGACCCTTTTGATCCCGATAGAACTAATTGACCTGGTGCGTTGTCATTTGCGATCTCGCAGACACCGCCATCGGCTTTGCCTGCTGCACATGCTGCTTCCGCTTGCTCAATCGTGGCGCCCAACAGAGCTGCCATGGCGCCATTTCCGGATGGAACGGCTGCTTGCATCGCATTGCCTCGAATACGAAGGAGGCGTGCCGTATCGGCGATTGAAAGTGCGCGGGTTGCAGCCAATGCGCTGTATTCGCCGAGTGAGTGTCCTGCAACGAACGCTGCATCCTTCGGGCTGATGTCAAAGCCTTCTTGAAGCGCCCGCATGGCGGCTAGAGAGTGTGCCATCAGGGCAGGCTGTGTGTTGGCCGTTAGTGTCAACTCTTCAATCTCGCCGCTCCACATCAGTGTGGAAAGTGCCTGCCCGAGCGTTTCATCGACCTCATCAAAGACCGCTTTGGCAGAAGGGAATGCGTCGGCAAGTCCCTTGCCCATGCCAATGAATTGGCTGCCTTGTCCGGGAAAAATAAACGCTAGTTTTGCCACGGGCAGCTCCTTTGCTTTGCAGGCGGGGCTATCGCTTGCTTTAGGAAAGCGCAAGACAGTTGATTTTCGCTCGCCGTTGCGCTTTATGCCGCCACTTGCATTGGATTGCGGTCTTGCCTGGAGAATAATCTCCCATGGCAGGGGCCATCGTAGTGGGGGTATCCCGCCCAAGCTGCGCCGCATTCCTTATTTGGGAAAGAGAGAATGCCTTATTACGAACATGTCGTGATTGCACGACCCGATATCTCGCCAGCACAAGCCGAGACCCTGACAGAAGAGCTTGCCGAATTTCTTCGTGAAAAAGGTGCAAGCGTTTCCAAGACAGAATATTGGGGACTGCGTAATCTGTCCTATCCGATCAACAAACAGCGCAAGGGCCACTACAGCTTGCTGAATGTTGCTGGGCCAGCGGACGCCATTCATGAAATTGAGCGCCGTCACCGGATTTCTGACGATGTCATGCGCTACCTGACAATTCGCGTTGATGAACTCGACGAAGAGCCATCACCGATTGTTGCTCGCAAAGATCGTGGAGACCGCGGGGACCGTAGTGATCGCGGCGAGCGGCGATAGGGGAGCGAGACAATGGCAACGAAGAACGCCTCAGGCATGAATATCACCAACCTTCCGGCCCGTCGTCCTTTTGGTCGCCGGCGCAAAGTCGATCCATTTTCCGGAGCGAAAGCCCCCAAAATTGATTACAAGGATGTGAAGCTGCTCCAGCGTTACATCTCGGAGAAGGGCAAGATCGTCCCGTCCCGCATCACAGCTGTGAACATCAAGAACCAGCGTAAGCTTGCACGCGCCATCAAGCGTGCGCGCATCCTGGCGCTCCTTCCGTTCGCAGTGAAATAGGAGGAAGAGCGATGCAAGTAATCCTCCTCGAACGCGTAGAGAAACTCGGCACTATCGGCGATGAAGTGTCCGTAAAAAACGGCTATGCGCGCAACTTTCTGATCCCACAGGGAAAAGCGCTTCTCGCGACTGAAAAGAACCGTCGCCGCTTTGAAGCCGAACGAGAAGTCATCGTGCAACGTAATGCCGATGCCCGAGAAGCGGCTGAGGCCGAAGCCAAATCGCTAGAAGGCGAAAATTTTGTTCTGATCCGCCAATCCGGTGAGACAGGACAACTGTATGGTTCCGTCAGCGCACGCGACATTGCAGAGGCAACAACACAAGCAGGTCATAACGTGGCACGCTCTGCGGTCCGCCTCGACCAGCCGATCAAAGCCATCGGTCTCTATGACGTCGAAATCCGGCTTCACCCGGAAGTTTCCCTGGTTGTACAGGTCAATGTGGCGCGGTCGACAGACGAGGCTGAGCGCCAAGCGGCAGGCGAAGACGTCTTGGAAACTATTCAGGCCGAACAGCGTGCGATTGATGAAGAGCAGGCTGGTGAAATGGCTGAAGCTCAGGCTGAAATGGCAGATACGCTTGCGGGCGGTGAAGACGACTAATCATTCTCACTTTTCCCTTAATATTTTGAAGGACCGTGGATTGCCTCCACGGTCTTTTTTTTACGAAGCTGGAAAGATGTTATTCAGTCTGACTCAGAGGTTGTGAATAGCGATGGAACCATCGGGGAACGGATCAAAGTCAAGTCGCGAATTCCCGCGCAAATCCGTCTAAGCAGCTGCCATGGCCAAAGATCACGAACACAATCCCTTTGATGTGCCGAACAATCTGGCGGCAGAAGCTGCTGTGCTGGGCGCAATCTTGTTTGATAATAATGCGTATCAACGCGTCACCGAGTTGATCCGCCCCGAGGACTTCTATGCCCCGGCACACCAGGAAATTTATTCAACAGCCGCATCGCTCATTGAACAGGGGCGTGTGGCAGATGGCGTAACCCTTCGGGAAAACTTTGAACGCACAGACCAATTGTCTGCAATCGGCGGTGCCACCTACTTGGCGGATCTTCTAGAAAGCGCCGCATTCGGTCCAGAAGTGACAGACTATGCGCGAATCATTCGGGACCTCGCTGTTCGGCGTGCGCTACTGAATATTGGGTCGGGCATGACTGGTCGCGCGCTTAACCCAGAAACGGGCCAGGGTGGAAGTGACCAAATTGAAGTGGCCGAAAGGGAGTTGTTTGCCCTCGCAGAACGGGGCTCGTCCAACCGGGGTTTTACAGAGTTTGGTTCGGCAGTGCGTCAATCTCTGGAGATGGCTGAAGCGGCTTTCAAGCGGGATGGGAAAATCGCCGGGATCGCCACCCATCTCGAGGATCTCGATCATAAATTGGGCGGACTGCACAAATCAGACCTGCTGATACTGGCGGGCCGACCTTCCATGGGAAAGACGTCATTGGCCACAAACATTGCCTATAATGCGGCGGCGGCTTGCCGACGTGAGATCCAGGAGGACGGCGCAAAGAAAACCGTAGATGGGGCTGTAGTCGCTTTTTTCTCTCTGGAGATGTCGGCCGAACAACTTGCGACACGAATTATTGCAGAGCGCACGGGAATCAGCAGCCATAAGTTTCGTTCCGGAGAGCTGCAGGCCCAGGATTTCGACAAGATCCGCGATGCGGTTGCCGAGTTGCAGAACCTCCCGCTACATATTGATGATACGGGAGGGCTGTCGATCAGCCAACTTGCAGCGAGAGCGCGGCGGTTGCATCGCACTGTCGGTTTGGACTTGATCATCATAGATTATCTACAGCTCATTACATCGGCCAGCGGGAAGGGAAGCGACAATCGGGTCCAGGAGATCACGCAGATTTCTATGGCTCTCAAGGCGCTCGCAAAAGACCTGGACGTGCCCGTGATTGCGCTGTCCCAGCTATCGCGGCAGGTCGAACAGCGCGATGATAAGCGCCCTCAGCTCTCCGACCTGCGCGAATCGGGATCGATCGAACAGGATGCTGACGTGGTGATGTTTGTGTTTCGCGAGAGCTATTATCTCGAACGCACTGAACCCCAGGCCGATCCTGGTGATCCAAGTTCAAGTGAAAAATGGGCGCGCTGGCGTGAGCGTATGGACCAGGTTTACGGGACGGCTGAAGTGATTATTGGCAAGCAGCGACATGGTCCGATTGGCAAGGTCACACTGGCCTTCGATGCCAATGTGACCCGCTTTGGCAATCTCGACCGGGCTGATATTGACGAGGGGTATTAGGCGTCAGGCTCGCCGGTCACGGTGAACCGCTCAAGTTGTTGCTGGGGCAGGGGCCATTCCGGCATCAATTCACTTGCGGTTTTGAAATCATAGTAAGCGCCGGTGACGTCGCCCACCTGCTCTCGAGCCAGCGCACGATTATAGTGGGCGGCTGGCAGGTCGCTGGTCTCCAGGGCGATGGCACGGTCCAGCGCCGTCATCGCGGACACGTATTCGCCTTTGTGAATGAAAGCGGCGCCTCTGTTGAGGTAAGCGGCTCCCATGCCTTCTTCCAAGTTGATCGCACGCTCATAGTCTCTCAAAGCGGTATCATAATTGCCGGCACGCATGCGAATAATTCCACGATTGACATAAGTAGCCGCCCGGTTTGTGCGGGTCATCGTTTCTAAATCGAGTGCGCGTGTGCACAGTCTGTCGACTTCAACAAAGCGACTCGATTGCGCCTGTACCTGCATGAAGCAGTCTTTAGCGATTCCACTGCCGATGATGACGGCTTGGCCGGTCGCGGGGAGTGCCATTGTGAACATGGCGATCGCGCAGAGTGACAAACGATTGGGCATGAGTTCCTCCATTCTTTTGGTGTCTCTTAACACAAACTCCCGTTATTGCCTCGTCGTGCGACAATAATGTGCGGGATTTGCGCTCGCCACAAATCGACAGCCACGATACATCGGTTGCCATATACAGGAGCCACAAACACATGCCTCTGCGCGGACTCATTACAGGTTTGACGGCCATCGCAACAGCCGGTTCGGCCCAGGCTATGGTCGGTGCACCGACACCTGGCGCGCTTTCCCTTCAGGAGCCAGCAACTCGGATCGCCGAACGCCTCCAGTTCTTCGATGCGTTTCTCTTGTGGATCATCACGGCTATCGTAATCTTCGTTACCGCCCTGCTGGTCTACGTGATGGTGCGTTACAATCACCGTTCCAATCAAAATGCGCGAAAGTTCAGTCATAACACTCTTGTCGAGGTGGTTTGGACGGCCGTTCCTGTGCTTATCTTGGTTGTGATCGCGCTACCTTCATTCACAAACCTGTTCTACATTGAACAAGAGCCAGATCTTGAAGCAATTGCCCAGTCTGGCGATCTGGACGATCCCAATGTCTATCCCGCCGCCGCGGACAAGGGATGGATCACGGTTAAGGCGCAGGGCAACCAGTGGAACTGGACCTATGAGTACATGGATGAATTGGACGAGGAGGGCTATCCGCTCTCGTTCGTTTCAAATCCCGTGCACAAAGGGCTTACGACGGATGAGGCTGACTATATCCGCAATACCGGTCGATCAGACTTTGCGGAAAAACCTGTAAACCTGGCCACGGACTATCCCATGGTCATCCCCGTCAATCGCTATATTCGCTACCAGACCACCGCGGCTGACGTTATCCATTCTTGGACCGTGCCATCGTTTGGAGTTAAAACCGACGCGATCCCCGGAAAACTGAACCAGGGTTGGTTCCTGGTCGAGCAGGAAGGCGTCTTCTATGGCCAGTGCTCTGAATTGTGCGGGGTCAACCACGCTTTTATGCCGATTGAAGTTCGCGTTGTGTCTGAAGATGCATACCGCCAGTGGATCGCTCTTATGCGTGATGGCGAGTTTGAAGGCGCAGTCCAGGTGGTTGATGCCGAACTGAACAAGGCGACACGCTTCGCCGAAAACACAAATACTGAGGGGCGCTAAACTATGCCTATGGATGAAATCGCGCTGGATCCTTCCAAGGCCGGCCACGATGATAAGCCCGGCTTTTTTGTCCGTTGGTTCTATTCGACCAACCATAAAGACATTGGGATCCTCTACTTGGTCTTTGCGCTGGTTTTTGGCGTTATCGGCTATGCCATGTCAGGCCTTATCCGCTGGGAGTTGATGGAGCCAGGTATTGGCCCGCTTATGGGGTTTACCGAATGGATGTATGGTATCCAAGGCGATGAAGCGCGCGATGCTGCCAAGCAATTCTACAATACGCTGATCACGTATCACGGTCTTATCATGATCTTCTTCATGGTGATGCCCGCATTAATTGGTGGATTTGGGAACTATTTTGTGCCGCTTATGATCGGCGCGCCAGACATGGCCTTTCCGCGCATGAACAATATCTCGCTTTGGCTTACGAGTGTGGCTTTCATACTCTTGGCTTTGTCGTTCTTCGCACCGGCTCAAGATGGCGGCTTGCTCCGGGGCTTTGGTGGTGGATGGGTGCTCTATCCGCCGCTATCGGGCCTGACGGGGCATAGCGGGTCGGCAATGGATCTTCTGATCCTATCGCTCCATACCGCAGGAATCGCGTCTATTTTGGGCGCAATCAACTACATCGTGACGATCCTAAACATGCGTGCACCAGGCATGACCATGCACAAAATGCCGTTGTTTGCCTGGTCTATTCTGATTACGGCAGTCTTGCTGCTGTTGGCATTGCCAGTTCTTGCTGGTGCGCTGACCATGTTGCTGACAGACCGCAATTTCGGGTCACAATTCTTTGTACCCGACGGCGGCGGCGACCCGGTCATGTTCCAACACTTGTTCTGGTTCTTTGGGCACCCGGAAGTTTATATCATGATTTTGCCGGCCTTCGGCATCATCAGCCACATTGTGTCGACCTTTTCCAAGAAGCCAATCTTCGGCTATCTCGGCATGGCATATGCGATGGTATCTATCGGTGTGATCGGCTTCATCGTGTGGGCACACCATATGTACACTGTGGGCATGAGCCTGGATTTGAAGGCTTACTTCGTCGCTGCCACAATGATCATTGCGGTGCCAACAGGCATCAAGATTTTCTCCTGGATTGCCACGATGTGGGGCGGTTCGATTGAATTCAAGGTTCCGATGCTTTGGGCCATCGGCTTCATATTCCTGTTCACCGTTGGGGGCGTAACAGGTGTTGTATTGGCCAATGCAGGGATCGATCATGTACTCCATGATACCTATTATGTGGTTGCGCATTTCCACTATGTATTGTCGCTTGGCGCTGTTTTTGGGCTCTTTGCGGGTTGGTACTATTGGTACGAAAAAATGTTTGGCGTGAAATACAACGAGCTTTTGGCTCAGGTGCACTTCTGGCTGATGTTTGTTGGTTCGAACGTGATCTTTTTCCCGCAGCACTTCCTGGGTCTCAATGGCATGCCAAGGCGGTATATTGACTATGCCGAAGCGTTTCACCAATGGCATTTTGTTTCAACAATTGGCTATTTCATCACCATGTTGGCCACGCTTGTATTCTTTGTTTTGCTCATCGAATCCATGGTCCGGCGCCGTAAGGCAGACGCGAACCCCTGGGGCGAAGGCGCGACTACCCTGGAGTGGTCACTCTCCTCACCGCCGCCATATCACCAGTACTCGACCTTGCCCGTGGTGAAGGTGGAGCATGGCCACTAGGCTGGTTTCCCAATTCAAACTCATGACACAGGCCCGCTAGAACCGGGCCTGTTCTCTTTTGGGGTAGGCGTATGGGCCGAACAGCGCGTTGGATTTTTGGAAGCCTGGCCGCGCTGTTTGCAGCCTTGGTCGCTGTCAGCGGTTTTGCGCTGAGCGCTATCGCAACAGATCGGGATTTTGGCACTACATTTTTCAATCCATCCGGCGGTGGAGACCCGGTCTTCTTGCAACACGTCTTATGGTATCTTGGCGCCCCTGAAGTCTGGCTTACCATCGCCATGCTTGCCGTGATCGTTCTTGGGGCAGGACTAGGCTTGCTTGTATTGGTTCGCAGTCGGCTTTGGGGCGGTTTGGTAGCTTCGATCATCACTCTGGGCGGACTGGGCTTGTCCATAGTGAGCGTTTTCGGAGCGCGGCATAGCCAGTTTGTAACCGCGAACGGGAATGGCAAAGGATGGGTTCTTTACCCACCGCTATCAGAGGCGCCATCGCCAGATTTAATCGATTGGCTGATGCTGGTCGGCCTTCATCCTGTTTGGCTTACTGGGACCGCCTCGATTTTTTTGGGTCTCTCTGCCTATGGTGCCGTGAGACTCTGGCTGCACGGGGAGACTGGGTACCGTGCATCAGCCGTCTCCATTATTGCTGGGGCGCTGGTCGTGGCGATACTCGTTCTGGGCGTTGTGATGCTTGCAAACGCCTCCGCCGATACGGTGTTGCATGACACCTACTATGTGGTCGTCCATGCGCACCATACGATTCTCATTGGTTTGTGGTTCCTCTTTCTGGCCTCTGCCTATGCGTGCCTTACCGCTGGGTTCGGTCTGGCATTCAGGCGCTGGCTTGCTTGTATTCAGGTGTGCTTGTTCGCTTTGGGGATTTGGGTCGCAACGTTTCCGCAGCTGTTTTTCGGGCTGCGAGGGATGCCACGCCGCTATGTCGACATTTCAGATACGTTCCAAACCCTTCAGTTGATTGCTGACATTGGCTACTTTGCCACGCTGACATCGCTGGTCATCTTTGTCATTTGCATCGCAGACGCGGCTGTGCGCCGCTGGAAAATCTAAAAGAGAGCCGGCCAGACCTATGACTGACCAGACAGCTGCGCCCGTCACCGCAACGGTGGCCACCGCAAAGGATTATTTCAACCTACTCAAACCGCGTATTATGGTGCTGGTGGTCTTCACGGGGTTTGTTGGCATCGTCGCAGCCCAGGGCGTCACGGGGCAAACGCTGCATCCGGTGATGGCCATTATTGCGACATTGGCGATCGCATTGGGATCTGGCGGAGCTGGCGCGATCAACATGTGGTACGATGCGGACATCGACTCCGTCATGTCGCGCACCTCGACCCGGCCGGTTCCGTCGGGCGCCGTGCCAGCCGAAGAGGCGCTTTCGCTTGGGCTCATTCTGTCTGGCGTGTCTGTTTTGCTCATGTGGATGGCGAGCAATTGGCTTGCTGCGGCGCTGCTGGCTTTTTCCATCTTCTACTATGGCGGCATTTACACGATGTGGCTGAAGCGGGCGACGCCCCAGAATATTGTTATCGGCGGCGGTGCAGGGGCCTTTCCCCCCGTAATCGGCTGGGCGGTGGTCACCGGCACTGCACCGCTTGATGCATGGATCCTGTTCGCGATCATATTTTTTTGGACACCGCCACACTTCTGGGCGCTCTCGCTTTTGGCCCATAAGGAGTATGCAAAGGCCGGGGTGCCAATGCTGCCAGTGACCCATGGCGCTCGCGCAACGCGGAGCCAGATTTGTGTGTACACGCTCGTCTTGTTGGTGACCTCTCTCTTGCCCGTTGTGACCGGCCTTGCAGGGTGGATTTATGCGATTGCCGCATTGGCCCTCGGACTGGGGTTCTTGTCTCTGTCGGTCAAAGTTTCGCGCACCGCGGCGGGTGAACCAGATTCGAACCCAGCCGATCAAAAAGCCGCAGCCGGTTTGTTTGCCTACTCGATCATCTATCTTTTTGCTGTATTCGCTGCGCTGATGGCTGAACACCTCTTGGGCCTGCAGACACCCGTGATGGAGCTGTTTTGATGGCAAAAGACAATGAGATCGAAGTGCGTCCTCTCACCGATGAAGAGGCAAAGGCGCGTGGTCGCCGAAATGTCTGGCTGGCCTTGGCCCTGGTGGCCTTTGTCATGCTGGTGCTCACAATCACCATTGTTCGACTAAGCCAGGGTATAGGCGCGATGGCCGATGGGGGCTTTTAGGACGATGCATTCGAATGTCCGAACGGCTTTAGTCTTTGTGGGAATTCCTCTATTCATGCTGGGCTTATCCTTCGCGTCAAAGCCACTCTACGACACGTTTTGCCGTGTAACAGGGTTCGGCGGGACAACGCGAGTGGCGACCAAAGCGCCTGATGCCGTCCTGGATCGAACGGTGGATGTTCGGTTTGATGCCAATGTAAACGGTGCGCCATTGAAATTTCGCCCCGTTGAACCCAATCACTCAATACGGCTTGGAGAGCATGGGTTGGCCTTTTACGAGGTTACGAATACCTCCGCCGAGCCGGTTTCAGTGATCGCCAGCTACAACGTTACGCCGCATAAAGCCGGGCCTTATTTCTCGAAGCTTGAATGCTTTTGTTTTGAGGAGCGCGTATTTCAGGGCGGTGAGACAAAATCCCTGCCGGTTGTTTTTTTTGTTGATCCTGCGATGGATGAAAAACGCCTTATGGAAGACGTTCGCACCATCACGCTCTCCTATACGTTCTTTCCTGCGAGTGAATGGGCGGGTGCGTCCAATGATACCAACCTCGATTAGCCGGTTGGCAATTGATCGCACCGCAGTCTAAACAGATCAAAATATAGACAAACCGACTGCGGAGCTTTTCTCCATGGCCCATGGCGAAGTCAATCACGACTACCACCTCGTAAATCCCTCTCCTTGGCCGCTTGTCGGTTCTGTAGGCGTGCTTTTGCTCGCCGTGGGTGGGGTCATTTACATGAAGGGGGCATTCGGGCTCGAAGGGGGCACATTGTGGCCCATGCTCGTCGGGCTGGCCATTGTGCTATACACCATGGTCGGTTGGTGGATGGATGTGGTGAAGGAAAGCCGTGGCGGCGATCACACCCCGGTAGTCCAGATTGGCCTGCGTTATGGCATGATCCTCTTCATCGCTTCAGAGATTATGTTTTTCGTGGCGTGGTTTTGGGGGTTCTTCGAGTTCGCGATTTTCCATGACTCACGCGTCGGCGAGACCTGGGACGCAGCGAATCCCATCTACGCAGATGGTCTGACACGCTTTGGCGATTGGCCTCCGGTTGGCGTGGAAACATTTGATCCGTTTCATCTTCCATTGATCAATACCCTGGTCTTACTCCTGTCTGGAACAACGATCACTTGGTCCCACCACGCGCTTCAGCACGGGGATCGTGCCAGCGCTCGCACTGGGCTCATCCTGACGGTGCTTCTTGGTGCCTTCTTCACCTACCTGCAGGTCGTGGAGTATGGCCATGCCGAATTCACGTTCGATGGGACGCTCTACGGTTCGGCCTTCTTCATGGCGACGGGATTCCACGGCGCACATGTTTTGATCGGAACCATCTTTCTGTGTGTGTGTCTCTTGCGACTGATGATGGGAGGGTTCACGCCTGAGAAACATTTCGGGTTTGAGGCTGCAGCCTGGTACTGGCACTTTGTCGATGTGGTTTGGTTGTTCCTTTTCGCATTTGTTTATGTGGCGCCTTTCCTAATCCTTGGGGCATAGAGCCTCATCAGGCCGTTTGAATCACATGCAATTCAAGCCACTTCCTGTGATGACCGTGCTTACGGCGGTCAGCCTCGCTATCTTGGCAATGCTTGGAAATTGGCAGTATGAACGATTTCAGGAAAAGCGTTTCAGTTCGCCGAGCGAGATCCCCGCAATCGTATCCATTAGCGGTCGTGTGTCTTCGCCACAGGATGCGTTGATCCAACACGTCTATGGAATTGCCGATGGTGAGCCCATTTGGCGTCGCTATGTTGCGTTCAGCATTTCGGGGACAGACGAAACGGTTTTGTTAGCAATCGATGCGACCGGCGGACCGAGGCCTGTCCAGGCCAATGTGCCCATCGATATGCCCTTTATTGGTGACGTCAGGCTGTTCGAGCGAGAGAGCCGTGCGTCAAATCGAAATCGGCCGGATCAAAACAGTTGGTACACATTTGATGTGCCGGGCTTGCTCGCAAATTTAGGACTTCAGGCCGGGAATATCCGTGTGGCGGAGCCGGTCGATCTGACGATCCGCAACGCCGAAGATCTAAGCCGGACCCGAACGACACAGAATCCCTATGGCGCCCCCAATCCAATCGATGACCTGCCACCGGAACGCCATTTCGGTTACGCGATCACATGGTGGGGGCTCGCAGCCGCGCTCTTTGTGATGTATTTCGTCTTTCACGCCTCAAGGGGGCGAATCAGCCTTCGAGGCAAGTGATGAAGTACATCTCGACGCGCGGCGGCGCACAGCCCGTTGATTTCCTTGCAGCATGTCTGGCCGGGCTCGCCCCCGATGGTGGCCTCTATGTTCCCGAATTCTATCCGCAGATTCGCCGGCCGTCAGATGGAGAACCCTATGCGGATGTCGCGGCCAGGGTGCTCGGTGCATTTGCCGGAGACTGTCTGTCGGAAACCGAGATGCAACAGCTCTGCACGGCAGCTTATGACGGTTTTGCGCACCGTCAGGTAGCGCCTTTGAGCCAGATAGCGCCGCAACGTTTCTTGATGGAGCTGCACCACGGGCCGACGCTTGCGTTCAAAGACGTGGCGATGCGGTTCATCGCAAAATTGTTTGACTTTGCCTTGGCGCGAAACGGGAAACGCATGACCATCGTGTGTGCAACCAGTGGGGACACAGGTGGTGCTGCAGCGTCAGCCTTTGCGGGATCAGACTGTGTGGACCTTGTTGTTCTGCACCCCCATGGCCGTGTCTCTCCCGTGCAGCGTCTCTTCATGACCACGACAGGCGCTGGCAATATCCATAACCTCGCTGTTGAGGGGGATTTCGACGACTGCCAAGCGATTGTGAAAGGCCTTTTTGGTGATCTGGCTTTTGTCCATGACGTGGGACTATCTGGTGTAAACTCCATCAACTGGGCCAGAATTGCCGCCCAGTCTGTTTACTATGCCACCGCACAATCGAGCCTTGGCGCTGAAACGCCACTTCGTTTTATCGTTCCTAGCGGCAATATGGGCGATGCCCTTGCTGGCTATGTGGCGGCCCGTTGCGGACTGTTGAACGGGTTTGAACTCGTCTGCGCCGTGAACGAGAATGACGCGCTTAGGAGAGTGCTTCAGACTGGAACCATGGCGCGCAGTGAGACAATGCCGACCCCGAGCCCCGCCATGGACATTACCGTACCCAGCAACCTTGAGCGGGTTCTTTTTGAGGCCAGCAAGAGGGATGCCGAGGCGATTGTGTCGCTTTATGCACGATTCAAACAGGCGGGATCTGTCGATTTACCACAATCAATTTCGGGGCCGCTTGGCTGCATGGGGTTGTCTGCCGATGCCGTTTCAAACGTCGAAACCCTCGATGAGATTGCAACGATATTGGATGAGACGGGATGGCTTGTTTGTCCCCATACCGCCGTTGGCACAGCCGCAGCAAGGCGCATGAGTGCGTCTGGCGTGATTGATGTTATTCTGGCAACAGCCCACGCCGCCAAGTTTCCCGAGACGGTGGCGCAGGCGACTGGGCAAGGCATGCAGCTGCCTGAAAGGTGTGTGGGCGCTTTAGCGGGCGAAGAAGTCTTCGAAATGATCCCATCAGATTTGTCGCGCGTTCGCCAACGCATCCGCGATTTGGTGCACATGTGATGATACCGCTGCCTGCGCGAGAGACTGCGTTGACCACACAGCGACTGTTGATTCGGGCTCCGGAAAGGGCCGATTATTCCGATTGGGCGATCGGAAGGCGGATTAGCCGTTTGCACCTCGAAAGATGGGAGCCCCGCTGGCCCGGGGATGCGCTTTCGCGTGAAGATTGGAATCGACGGCTGAAGGCTTGGCGGACTGGGTGGCGGAACGACCGCGCATATGTGTACTTAATCTTTGATCGCTTAAACCAGGCGCTATTGGGGGGCATATCCGTCACCAATGTACGGCGCGGCCCTGCGCAGTCTGCCTCGGTTGGGTACTGGTTGTTGGCGGATGCAACTGGCTCCGGCATCATGGTCGAGTCCCTGAATCGTATCTCTCGCTGGGGTTTTGAGACTCTTGGTTTGGCAAGGTTGGAGGCCGGCACGCTTCCGGAAAATGCGAAATCGCGAAATGTCCTGGAACGATGTGGTTTCATCGAAGAGGGATTTGCAAAGCGGTATCTCGAGATCAACGGCGCGCGCCGGGATCATGTGCTTTATGCACGTCTGCGCGATGATCCAGCGCCATGAGTGAGCAATCGCGTCAAGGATATGAAGGCAGATGGAATTGGAATGCGCGGTCCCGGCGCCTTGCCATTGACGTGGCACCCCGTTCGGATTTCGGCGTTCTCCGGGGCGTTTGGTCAACCGATGGACTGTCGCCCCTGCTTGATGGGTTTAGCCGCCGGCGACTGCTTCTGGGGCTGGAGGGGGCGGGTGTTACGGTAAACTGCGCACTGGACCTGGCAGACGGTCGACAGATCCAGCTTCTTGGTGCCTTCCTGGGTGATGACGAGGCGAAGGGCATGCTACTGTCTGGCAACGGATCAGACGATAAGCTGACGCCAGGGCCTGAGCTAGAGCCCGTCTACCAACCCATAGTCTCTATCCTGACAGGGAAGACAGTGGGTTTTGAAGCCCTTGCGCGGTGGAATATCGACCTCGAAACGATTGACGCGGCAATTCGATTTGAGGACGACAGCCTTGCATCGAATATGCTGATCCGTGCTGCGGAAGCGTTGGCCGAGTGGCGCGCTCTAAGTGGGCGTCACGACCTTTTTGTTCATGTTAACCTGACTGGGCGCGACCTTGAACACTTCGGTCTTGTCGATCTGGTTGAGGCGCTGATCGAAGGCCACCGCTTGGCGCCAAATACGCTGCGAATCGAACTGACTGAGCAAGCGGCGCTCCGCGACGCAACGGAGGCGTTAAATGTCGCCCAAGCTTTGAAATCTTGCGGTGCGGGGCTTGTGCTTGATGATTTCGGCTCAGGGCATTCTTCCTTTAGCTGGCTGGCAGATTTGCCGGCAGACGGTTTGAAAATCGATCCCGAATTGATCAGGCGGTTAGGCGAACCCAGAACGGATGCAATCTTGAGATCCGTGGCTTCATTGTCCCACGACCTTCATATGACCATAACGGGTGAGGGTGTTGAAGCGCTGTGGCAGTTGGAACGATTACAGGGTTTTGGCTTTGATTATGCCCAAGGATTTGCGTTGGGGCGCCCACTTACCCGTGCGGCTGCTACTGAGCGGATCCGTCACACGCCAGCGGATTAAGCCCGTCCAGGCGATGATTGCAATCGGCCTGAAGAAACACCGATTAGATCAAGGGCGTGGGACCATTTCATGGAATGATCCCCACCGAATAAAATGTGTTGATCTGCCTTGCCAATCAGCCAGGCATTTTCCTGGAGTTCCAATTCCAATTGGCCAGGCCCCCATCCAGAATACCCCAAGGCGAGGGTGGAGGCGCTTGGTGCGTCCTCGGAGGCGATAGCATGCAAAACATCCAGCGTGGCGGTGAGGCAGACATCGGCGCTGACGTCGAGCGTTGCGCCGTCACACTGGTAGTCCCCGCTGTGCAGAACAAAACCCCTGTCATTGCCGACCGGACCGCCATCAAGTACTGGGTTCTTGGGAAGTTCAATGCTTGAATCGATGCCGAGTTGGCCGAGTAGGTCTGGCAGCATCAAGCCTTCCATGGGTTTGTTCAGCACTAACCCCATGGCGTAGTCTTCGCTGTGGGCGCAAACGAGGATGACCGAGCGCTTGAAACGTGTGTCACCGATGCTTGGCATGGCGATCAGAAGTCTGCCTGTCAGGCTGTCCGACATGGTGTAATTTCCTCCCAGATCCTTAGGCTGTTCGAAACGGAGCGTTAATGCAAGCCTCCCCCGAAAATGGTTGATAGACATTCGGCACGCCCCATTTGGCCGGTTGAGATGCCTTCAACATGTCAAAGTCAGGAGATAGAAATGTCCATATCAGTCGGCGATGCCCTGCCAGAAGCAACCTTCATGGAAATGACGGTGGACGGGCCCCAGCCTCGGACCACTGCTGATGTGTTTGGTGGCAAGACAGTGGCGTTGTTCGCCGTGCCGGGAGCCTTTACCCCAACGTGCTCTGCGAAGCATTTGCCAGGATTTGTTGAGCAGGCAGATGCACTTGCAGGCAAAGGTGTCGATGAGATCGTTTGCACCTCAGTGAACGACGTGTTTGTCATGGGAGCATGGGGTGAGAGTGCTGCCGCATCCGGAAAAGTACGGATGCTGGCCGATGGTAATGGTGCATTCACAGAGGCCCTCGGGTTGGGCATGGACGCAAGCGGATTCGGAATGGGTCAACGCTCACAGCGCTACTCCATGCTGGTCAAAAATGGCATAATCGACCAGCTGAATGTGGAAGATGGCCCAGGTTTCGAAGTCTCCAGCGCTGACTACATGCTCGCGCGTCTTTAATCGAAGCCCTACGGATGGGTTTAGAACGCGCGCGATCAACGGTGGTCCTAGTCAAACAAATTCCAATACCAGACTAGAAGAGGTCGCCTTGGTCGGTTTTCTTGACCCGTCCGACTGATCTACGAACCGGCTTTTTTTCAGGAGTCTTCGCGGGTCGGTGCGCCGAGCTGATTGGCGTGGCGCTTAGACTACCATCTGAAAAGTTTAGCGTGATTTTTGGGCGATGTGATGCTGCGGTCGCAGATCTGATGACATTCCCATCCGGGTCTCTCACCAGGGCAAACCCGCGCTCTAGAACCGATTGATGTGAGAGCGCCTCAAGGAGCTTCGCAGCGGACGCTAATTGGCTGCGCCGCACATCGATAGTGCGATTGAGAGCAGGACGCGCGCGCCGTGCCACTTCCTTTAGTCCCATGCGCACCCTGCCGATTTCCAAGACTAACCGAGCAGGTCGCAGTCCACCAGAGGCCTGGGACAGTTCAAGCTGTTTGACCTGTATTGATTGCTTGAGCCCATTGGAGAGCCCCGAGCCAGCAAGGATCAACTTCTGTCTGAAGGACTGCACCGTGACAAGAGGAGAGGGTAGCGCGATGATCGCACGGTCAAGCCGGGCTTTTCGCTGATCCAACAGAGAAGTGGTGGCGCGCGGCAGACCGGCCGAAGCGTAGTCGAGGCGCTGGCGCGGGCGTTGGACCAGGGTTTCCAGTCGGGGCAACCGTGACGCACGAACGCGCTGTTTGCCTCGCAGCACCTGCTGGGAAAGGCCACGTTTCAAACGCGCGCCGAGCTCCTCGCCTTGGAGGAGCAGCTCTGAGCGAACCGGTACGGCGATTTCCGCAGCGCCCGTGGGGGTTGGCGCTCGAGCGTCAGAAACATGATCGATTAGTGTTGTATCTGTTTCGTGCCCAACAGCCGATATCAGCGGAATTTGGCTTTCAAAGGCCGCGCGGACCACCGTTTCCTCATTGAACGGCCAAAGGTCTTCAATCGATCCTCCGCCGCGACCCACAATTAAGACATCGGGTTTGGAGCCTGTCGACATCGCGTTGAACCCGCGGATGCCGGCTTCGATCTGGGCCGCGGCCAAGTCTCCCTGAACCAAGGCGGGCCATAGGATGACTCTGACTGGGAACCGGTCGCGAATGCGGTGGAGAATGTCCCGGATCACAGCGCCGGATGGGGAGGTCACCACGCCAATCGTCATTGGCAGCATTGGAAGCGGCTTGCGGTGTGCTGGGTCAAAAAGGCCTTCGGCGGCAAGTTTCTTCTTGCGCTCTTCAAGTAGCGCCATAAGCGCGCCAGCTCCGGCCGGGCGCATGGAAGATGCGAGCAGTTGATAATTGGACCGGCCTGCATAAATCGAAAGCTTGCCTTCTGCCACCACCTCCAGTCCTTCCTCGGGCCGGAAGGGAAGGGCGGAAACCTGGCCTTTCCACATTACAGTGTTCAGGACAGATTTCTCGTCTTTGATATCGGCATACATGTGTCCCGACCGTGCAATGGTCACCCGACCTAATTCGCCGCGCACCCTGACACGGTCAAAATTTGCTTCGATTGTGCGCTTGAGATTTGAGGCGAGCTCCGAAACCGTTAGCTCAGGAGCATTGGTCGTTTCTGAATCAGCCATACCAGACTTATAGACGGTGTTGCTTTCAAGTGCATCATTTGACCGCAAATTTCGATGGGTTCGACTTTCTGCCGGGTCGGCGCTAACAAACAAAGAGAAAACAAGGGTCGCGATTCATGCCCGTACTGAAAAGTCAGCTCGACCTGGCTGCCCCGAAATTTGCTGCCAATGCCGCTGCCATGGATGCGCTGGTCGCTGATCTTGAAGACCGCACGCTGCGCGCCGCTTCAGGTGGGCCCGAGCGGTCTCGACAGCGCCACGAAGAGCGCGGGAAACTGTTGCCACGTGTTCGCGTTGAACGTCTCCTCGATTCTGGCACGCCGTTCCTGGAAATTGGTGCCCTGGCGGCCAATGGGATGTATGACGACGAGGCGCCCGGGGCTGGCCTCATTGCGGGTATCGGCCAGGTCGAAGGGCGTCAGTGCCTGATCCTGTGCAATGATGCGACGGTGAAGGGCGGGGCTTATTTCCCCATGACGGTGAAAAAGCACCTGCGCGCCCAGGAAATCGCCGAACAGAACCATCTTCCATGCATCTACCTGGTGGACTCAGGTGGGGCGAACTTGCCGCACCAGGCAGAGGTCTTTCCCGACCGGGATCACTTTGGCCGAATTTTCTACAACCAGGCCAATATGAGTGCGAAGGGGATTCCACAAATTGCAGCCGTCATGGGCTCCTGCACGGCAGGAGGCGCTTATGTGCCGGCCATGAGTGATGAGACGGTGATTGTTCGCAAGCAGGGAACCATCTTTCTGGGTGGCCCGCCCCTTGTGAAGGCTGCGACGGGTGAAGAAATCAGTGCGGAAGACTTAGGCGGGGCTGAGGTTCACGCACGTCAATCAGGAGTGGCAGATCACTACGCTGTTTCTGATGATCATGCGTTGGCCATCGTCCGATCCATTGTGGCGACCTTGAACCAACCCAAACCAGACACGGTCGGGCAGATTGTGCCGCTTGCCCCACTTTACAGCCCTGACGAACTCCATGGCTTGGTCCCCACAGATGTCCGTGAGCCCTATGATGCGCGAGAAGTGATCGCGCGGATTGTCGATGGGTCGAGCTTCCATGAATTCAAAAAGCTATATGGTGATACTCTGGTATGTGGCTTTGCCCACCTCCATGGAATCCCCATCGCAATCCTTGCCAACAATGGCATCCTGTTCTCGGAAAGCGCCCAGAAGGCCGCCCATTTCATCGAACTGGCAGACCAGAGGCGCATTCCGCTCCTTTTCTTGCAGAACATAACCGGTTTCATGGTCGGTTCGAAATATGAAGCCGGAGGCATAGCCAAGGATGGCGCGAAAATGGTCACGGCGGTGGCGACCGCTTCCGTGCCGAAACTCACGCTCGTAACCGGCGGAAGTTTCGGGGCGGGCAATTACGGTATGTGCGGGCGGGCCTATAGTCCGCGTTTCCTCTTCCTTTGGCCGAATGCGCGCACCTCTGTCATGGGCGGAGAGCAAGCCGCGTCGGTTCTGGCAACGGTGAAACGAGACGGTATGGAACGGCGTGGAGAGACCTGGAGTTCGCAGGCAGAAGAGAGCTTTAAAGATCCTATTCGAGAACGGTATGAAGCAGAGGGCAATCCATATTATTCCACAGCGCGTCTCTGGGATGATGGCATCATTGCTCCGCGAGATACGCGCCGTGTTTTGGGGCTGGCGCTTTCAGCTGCGTTGAACGCACCTCTCGGTGAGCGCGGCTTCGGCATATTCAGGATGTGAAGGCAATCCCCATGCAGACCTATGAAACGATCACACTAGACGCCACGCCCGGCGGTGTCGCGGTTGTCACTCTCAACCGCCCGCAAAAACACAATGCATTCAATGCTCAAGTTGTGCGAGAACTCGCCGATGCGTTTGAAAATTTACGCGCTGAAACCCACCTCCGCATGGTGATCCTGCGCGGGAGTGGGAAGTCATTCTCGGCGGGCGCTGACCTGGCATGGATGCAGGCGGCGGCGGGCTATACGCGCGCTGAGAATGAAGAAGATGCGTTCGCGCTCGCTGAGATGCTGCGCGCCCTCTATGACTTGCCGCAAATGACTCTGGCCCTTGTTCAAGGGGCCTGTATGGGCGGTGGGGCCGGACTGGTTGCGGCTTGCGATGTGGCCGTGGCGATGAAGTCGGCGAAGTTCCAGTTTAGCGAGGTGCGATTGGGTCTGACACCGGCAACGATCTCTCCCTTCGTGATCCAGGCTCTGGGTGCGCGCTGGGCCAAAGCTCTCTTTGTGACAGCCGAAAGCTTTGATGCGGCCTATGCTGAAAAGATGGGTTTGGTGCAGTATGTCGTAGAAAATGACGCTGAGCTGGCGGACATGGAGGAGTATCTCTCCAAATTGATGTTCGACACCGCGCCTGGCGCTGTCGCTGATGCAAAGAAACTAGTGCACGATGTCGTGAGTGAGCCGATTGACAAGACACTGTCCCATCAGACCGCAAAACGGATCGCGGCACGCCGCGTAACCGACGAAGGCATCGAGGGTCTTTCCGCATTCCTCGAAAAGCGCAAACCCAGCTGGTCTGAGTAGTTGGGTATGGCATTTCGGAGACTTCTGATTGCCAATCGTGGCGAGATCGCGTGCCGGATTATGAGCACCTGCGAGCGCCTCGGGATCCATACGGTTGCGGTTTATTCCGATGCGGATTCATTCTCGCTGCATGTGCGCCGGGCCGACCAGGCGGTGCACATTGGCGCTGCGCAGGCTTCAGAAAGCTATCTTGACTTTGAGCGTGTGATCGGTGCGGCAAGGGCAACCGGCGCCGATTCCATTCACCCAGGTTATGGTTTTCTATCTGAAAATGCCGATTTCGCCGAAGCGGTGATTGCAGCAGGTCTCGTCTGGGTGGGACCTCAGCCGGGGACCATCCGGTCCATGGGCCTCAAAGATGAAGCAAAAGCCATTGCTGAGCTTGCCGGGGTTCCAGTTCTACCCGGGTATCGTGGGGCGGCGCAGGATTCATCGACGCTTGCTAATGAAGCGGAGAAGATTGGATATCCCTTATTGATTAAGGCCGTCGCCGGAGGGGGTGGTCGAGGCATTCGCCTTGTGATGGAGAAATCTGAGCTGGACGCCGCGCTGGAAAGCGCCGTGAGAGAAGCCAAAGCGGCTTTCGGCGATGGCCGGGTGATGTTAGAGAAACTGGTCGAGCGCCCCCGCCATATTGAGGTGCAGGTTTTCGGCGATGCCCATGGCCATGTGGTTCACGCCTTCGAGCGCGATTGCTCCCTTCAGCGCCGACGACAAAAAGTAGTTGAGGAAGCCCCGGCGCCAAAAATGTCTGATGCGGCGCGTGAAGCAATGACGACTGCTGCAGTCGAGTTAGCCAAGTCGGTCAAATATCAGGGCGCTGGTACTGTCGAATTTATCGTCGATGGAGAAGGCCCCGTCACGCCGGAGAATTTCTTCTTCCTTGAGATGAACACGCGGCTTCAGGTGGAGCATCCCGTTAGCGAGATGATCACGGGTCTCGATTTTGTTGAGCTCCAGTTGCGCATAGCGGCGGGAGACCCCCTAGGACTTGAGCAAGATGAGATTACGATGCGTGGCCACGCCATCGAGGCGCGCATCTGCGCTGAAGACCCTGCGGAAGATTTCAAACCAGGAGCAGGGCGCCTTGCAGCCTTCGGTCCGCTTGAGCTGCAAGACGACATGCGTTGGGAGACCGGGTTCGAGACAGGCGATGTGGTGCCGCCCACCTATGATTCCATGATCGCCAAACTGGTGGTGTGGGGAGAAGATCGTGATGCGGCGATCAACCGAGTCGCTGGCATTCTCGCACACACGCAAATGGCAGGCATAGTAGGTAATGTCGGCTTTCTTGGCCGGTGCATCGTTTCAGAAACCTTTGTCGAAGCTCGTCACCATGTGAACTGGATTGCAGAAATGGGTGAAGCGCTGACCCATATTCCTGAAGAGAACACGCAATCCGCCTTGGCGGCAGTGGCTGATATACTGCTTCAGGAAAACGGTTATGCCTCGCCGTGGGAGATCAAGGACGGCTGGCGCCTCAATGGCCCGCCTCGGGCAAGTGTTCGACTACAAATTGAGGGCACTGTTCATGACTTGGCCATCGACCAAGCACTCGGCGACGACCTGCCCATTCCCCTGGTCACGGATTTGTCCGACCGGCGCTTTGCCGTGACGGCGGCCGGCGACAGTTTCCTTATCGAAGTGGCGGACTACGCCGCTGACGCCGATGCGCTTGCGGGTGGTGACGCTGTGCTGGCACCTATGCCGGGCAAGCTGATTGAGCTGCGTGCCAAGCCAGGCGATGAGGTGCAGCGCGGTGACGTGCTGGCGGTGATGGAGGCCATGAAGATGGAGCATGCGCTTGAGGCGCCGCGTGATGGTTTGGTGGAAGCCCTTGGCGCAAAGGCGGGAGCGCACGTGGCGGAGGGTGATATGCTTGTCGCGTTGGTTGCGGAATGAACGGTCTTGAGGGCCGTGTGACGTTTTCCCAAGTCGGTTCATGTCGGTTATAGCGGTATTTGGCAGCGGGGCGTTAGATGGGCCGGGTATAGAGCGGGAATGGACGTGGGTCGTCCCGTTTGGCCACATTCAGGTGAGGGCCGGGATTGTTTGGGGGCCGGTGCTTTACTTGTGGGCTGACTCAAGCTCGTTCCTCGACTAGGACACGCCCGCACACACGGAGCCTCACATGTTCGACCTCAAAGCCCTGCGCGACGCCCCTGACCCTTTCAAGGATGCGTGGAACCGGAAATCCTCCGGCCTGGGCGACAAAGTGGTGGCTGAGGTGCTGGCACTGGATGAAAAGCTGCGCGCGGTGAAGACCGCCAAGCAAGAGGCCGAGCAGGCGCGCAATGCGAAATCAAAAGAGATCGGCAAGGCCAAGGGCGCGGGCGATGATGCGCTGTTTGAACAGCTGCGCGCCCAGGTGGCGGCGGCCAAGGAGACGATTGAGACGGCTGGTCAGGACGAGGCGGAAGTGGAGGCGGAGCTGAGGGCCCTGCTCATGGAAACGCCGAATCTGCCCCTACCTGAGGTGCCGGTGGGCGAGGATGAGCAAGCCAATGAAGAGGTGTCGGGCTGGGGTGAGCCAACCGAGCTCTGCTTTGAGCCGAAGGACCATGTGGATCTTGGTGACGGCCTTGGCGGCATGGATTTCGAGACGGCGGCGAAAATGTCCGGCGCGCGCTTTGTGCTGCTCTCGGGGCAGCTCGCGCGACTCGAGCGGGCGCTGGCCGCCTTCATGCTGGATATTCAGACGAGCGAGCACGGCTATACTGAGGTGAGCCCGCCGCTTCTGGTGAGGGACGCTGCGCTAGAAGGGACGGGGCAGCTGCCGAAGTTTGGGGAGGAGTTATTTTCGATAAACTATTCAAAAGAACGGGCTATCTCAGAAGGTCAGCCGCTAGGTGGGTTGCTGAGGCGGAGTTTCCAACGCCGCTTCCCAAATGGTGATCCGTTAGAAGCATCCGCCGAAGCAGATTCTTGGGTTGGCGCTTATTCGGAGATGTTGTCATCCGAGGGCGATACAAAATCGATGCCGGCACTTTCCGAGGAAGCGGCATTCCTTGCCAAACCAATTGTAGAAGAGTTCATCCGTGCCGAGACAGGCATTTCGCATCGCCTCATCCCCACCGCCGAAGTGCCGCTGACGAATATCGTCCGCGAGAGCATCATCGAAGCCGATGACCTCCCGAGCCGCTACACCGCCCACACGCCCTGCTTCCGCTCTGAGGCGGGCAGCGCGGGGCGCGATACGCGCGGCATGATCCGCCTGCACCAGTTCAACAAGGTGGAGCTCGTCTCTGTCGTCCGCGATGAGGAAGAGGGCCTGAATGAATTGGAGCGGATGACCCGCTGCGCCGAGACTGTGCTGGAGCGCCTGAAGCTGCCTTACCGCCGCATGCTGCTGTGCACGGGCGATATGGGCTTTGGCGCGCGCAAGACCTACGACCTGGAAGTCTGGCTGCCAGCGCAGGAGAAGTATCGCGAGATCAGTTCCTGCTCCTATTGCGGGGATTTCCAGGCCCGCCGGATGAATGCCCGCTGGCGGCCAGAGGCGAGCGAGGACAATCCCAAGCCGAAGCCGGAATTCGTGCACACGCTCAACGGCTCGGGCCTGGCGGTGGGCCGCACGCTGGTGGCGGTGTTGGAAAACTATCAGAATGAAGACGGCTCAATCACCGTGCCCGAGGCTCTGCGCGGCTATATGGGCGAGGTGGAGGTGCTGACGGCATGACCCGCATTCTCCTCACCAATGATGACGGAATCAACGCGCCCGGTCTGACCGTGCTGGAGGCGATCGCCAAGACGATCTCAGACGACATCACCATTGTCGCGCCGGAGATTGAGCAATCTGGCAAGTCCCGCGCGGTGACGCTGACCGAGCCCGTGCGGGTGCGGAAGCTCGAAGACAAGTGCTGGTCGGTGTCCGGCACGCCGTCTGACTGTGTGCTGCTGGCCCTACGCGACCTGATGGAGGAGCCGCCAGAGCTGATCCTGTCGGGCGTCAATAAGGGCCAGAACATCGCCGAGGACACCTCCTATTCCGGCACGATCGCAGCAGCCATGTTCGGCATGCAGCACAACATCCCCTCAATCGCGCTCAGCCAGAGCCAGAATTTCCGGGCTCGTGGCTCTTGCCCATGGGAGACCGCAGAACAATGGGGGCCAGAAACGTTGGCGCCCATCCTCAAACAGGGCTGGCCCGATGACGTGGTGATCAACATCAACTTTCCGGACCGCGACCCCGATGACGTGATGGGCATCCAATACACGCGCCAGGGTTTCCGCGATGAACAGATCATCCGTACAGAGAAACGCGAAGACCTGCGCGGCAACAACTATTTCTGGATCGGCTACCGCGGCACGCTGTCCAACCCAGACGAGGGCACAGACTTGAAGGCGATCTATGACGGCTATGTCTCCGTTACGCCGCTGCATGTGGATTTGACCCATAATCGGTTTCTCGATCAGATGCGGGCATGGCCGAGCTGATCGCAGACCCATTCCGCGCTGCCAGGCTCATCCTGTCCCTGCGCCAGAGCGGCATCACCCATCCGGGTGTTCTTAAAGCCATGGAATCAATTGACCGGGCTAGTTTTGCGCCAGGAGACCTGAGCGATTTGGCCTTTGAGGACGTCCACCTTCCTTTGCCCGCAGGTCAGACAATTGCCCCACCGTTGGTCACAGCTCAGATTCTCGCGGCGGCAGACTTTGGAGACCGGCCCCATGGGCGCGCGCTTCTAATTGGTGCGGGCAGCGGATTTTCCAGTGCACTTCTTTCGGGACTGGTGGAAGAGGTGGTCGCCGCCGAGCGTAGCGCGAAACTTGCTCACATGGCATCCGCAGGTCTGAGCGACCTCGGTGTTCTCAATGTTCGGGTGCTCCATGCCGATGGGCTTAGCGGCTGCCTGGCCCATGGGCCTTACTCACATATCCTTGCCATGGGAGGGCTGGCGAAGATTCCGGAGCCCCTATTTAAGTCTTTGGCAAGCGGCGGGGTCATCGTGGCGCCGGTAGGCACATTTGAATCCTTGGAATTACAAGTCTGGCGTCAAGACGAATGCGTCTCCCGAGCTCCTCTGTTGACGTCGCTGTTGCCCTTAAGAGACGGTCTTTCAAAAGCTCTGTAACACTGCAGTTGGTGGTCAGGCGGGCCTTGTTTGCCAGTTCGCGCGCACACAGCTATAGGGGCGCCTTAATCGTTTATCAGGCCGAAACTTCAGGGAGCGCAGCGCGCCATGAAACTCCTCAATTTTGCAACGCTGTCTGCGCTTGCAGCCTTGGTCGTATCGCCGGCCTGGGCCGCGGCGCCTGCTGTTGGTGGGAACCCAATCATCGGCCAGCTGCTGTTTTTTATTCCTCTGATCCTGATCTTTTATTTCTTGCTGATTCGCCCCCAGCAGCAGCAGCGTAAACGGCACCAGGAAATGATCGCTGCAGTCAAGCGTGGGGATATGGTAGTCACGTCAGGCGGTTTGATTGGCAAGGTAACCAAAGCGAGCGACGATGAACTGACGGTAGAGCTTGCTGATAGTGTCCGCGTGCGTATACGCCGGGCATTCATCGCCGATGTGCCGGAAAAGTCTGCGCCCGTAGCGGCCAACGACTAAACCACCTGCCGGCAAGCCAAGGACCTTCTCCAAATGCTCCAATTCCCCCCTTGGAAAGTCGCACTGATCAGCCTGACCTTGATTATCGGGGGATTTATGGCTCTGCCAAACGCGTTTTCAAACGCGTTTATGGGTATAGAGCCAGACCGGCCGACCAGCCCGACGGCGGAAGAGCTCGCGGCTTTTAACGCCGAGCGCGATGCGGCGGAGCAAAGCTGGTGGCCGGGGGTGCTGCCCTCTGGCAAGGTGAATTTGGGCCTGGACCTGCGCGGCGGCGTCTACTTGCTGATGGAGATTGACCCCGAGACAGTTGTTGCCAACCGACTGACCGTATTCTCAGCCGACGTGGAGCAGGCACTTCGAACCCCGGCAAGTGACCGCGTGTACAATAGCCGCGAAGTCGAGGACGATAGACTGGTTGTGAATTTGACACGCAATCGTCTTGAAGCCGACTCAATGGACAAGGCCCTGGACCGGATTGATGATCTCAATACGCCCGTGGAAGGCGCGCTGGGGGGCGCTCGGACCTATTCTATTCGTCAGGTCAGCGATACGCGTATTGAAATCGAATTGACGGCCGCTGCGCGCTCTTTTTATGTGAAGGACGCCCAAGGCAAAACGCTGCAAATCGTTCGGCGAAGAATTGATCCGGAAGGCGTGAGAGATATCAATCCAACGCCCCAGAGCGACAATCGTATTATCCTCGAAGTACCCGGTGAGCCAGATCCGTCACGGATCAAGGATGTGTTGAGCCAGGCGGGTAATTTGACCTTCGCGCTTGTCGATGACACGCCGTCTAATGTGGATCAGGCTGTAACGCTCGGCCGATCGCCCATCACAGGTTTTCGATTGCTTCGGGATGTGGACTCAGGTGAGAATCTCCTGGTCAGTAATACCCCCGTGGTGACAGGTGCGGATGTCGCATCCGCCAGCCAGGGGTTTGACCCCGATGATAATTCACCAGCGGTGAACTTTCGGCTCAACGGCGTCGGCCAAAAGCGCTTTTCCGATGTTACTCAGCAGAATATTGACCGCCGCTTCGCCATTGTCTTGGACGAGCAAGTGATGAGCGCACCTGTGATCCGCGAGCCAATTTATGGCGGCCAGGTTCAGATTTCAGGTGGTTTTCCATCTAATCAGGCAGGTATCGATGAAGCCAGGGACCTCGCTGCGATCATTGAAGCGGGAGAGCTACCCGCACAACTCAACTTCATTGAAGAGCGTACGGTAAGCTCGACACTCGGGGCAGATTCGATCCGTGCGGGCACCACGGCATCGATCATTGGGCTGGCTTTGGTCGCAGTTTTTATGATCTTGACCTATGGGCGCATCGGCGCTTTTGCCGTGGCAAGTCTCTTTGCCAATATCGTGTTGATTCTCGGCGCCCTGTCTGGTCTTGGTGCCACGTTAACTCTGCCCGGCATCGCAGGCATAATTCTGACGATTGGTATGGCTGTGGATGCCAACGTTCTTGTGTTCGAGCGTATTCGTGAAGAAAAGACCGCTGGGCGAACACCCATTACAGCGGTGCAGGCCGGCTACGAGCGTGCCCTATCGACGATTCTTGATGCCAATATCACCACATTCATTGCTGCAGCCGTGCTCTATCTGTTGGGCTCCGGTCCAGTAAAAGGCTTCGCCGTGACCCTGGCCATCGGCATTGTCACGTCTGTGTTTACAGCTTTTGTCGTCACGCGCTGGATGACGGCGAGTTGGCTGCGTTGGGCAAGGCCCAAGACCCTGGCGATCTGAGCGGAGACGGAAAGATGCTTCTGAAACTGGTTCCTGCCAAAACATCCGTCGGCTTCATGAAGCACCGCTTCCCGGCCTTCATCCTCTCGACCGTGTTGATCTTAGCATCTATCGCGCTCGTCGCGACACGCGGCCTCAATTTCGGTGTCGACTTTGCGGGTGGGTCTGTCATCGAAACCTCCGCCCCTGACGGGGTTGAGATCGCTGACATGCGAGCTTTCATGGGTGGCCTCGACCTCGCGGATATCAACGTTAATGAGGCGCGCGGCACAGGCGCGGATGCAAAGCTACTTTTCGTGATCAAGTTTAAGACGCCTGAAACCGGGCCAATTGCCGAAGCGGGCCCGCAGGCTGCTAATGATCTCGTGGTGACGGAACTCAACGCTCAATTCCCAGATATCGAGATCAATTCGACCTCATTCGTAGGGCCCAAAGTCTCTGGTGAGCTTCTCCAGGCCGGCGTCACGGCACTTGTTGCCGCGCTGGTGCTCATGTTGGCCTATATCTGGTTCCGGTTTGAGTGGCAGTTCTCAGTGGGCGCCGTGGCAGCGCTGGCCCATGACGTGACCATCACCATGGGCATGTTTGCTCTGACGCGGCTGGAGTTTGATCTCACCACAATCGCGGCCCTTTTGACGATTATCGGGTATTCCATGAACGATACGGTGGTCGTGTTTGATCGCGTGCGCGAGGAGATGCGAAAATACAAGAAGATGGCACTCGCCCAGGTGATTGACTTGGCGCTGAACGGCACGTTGTCACGCACATTGCTGACATCTGGTACAACGCTGCTGGCACTGCTTGCGATCTTCCTGCTCGGCGGGCCGGTTCTTCGTGGAATGAGCTTTGCCCTTATCTTTGGTGTGATAATCGGGACTTATTCATCGATCTTTGTGGCCTCGTCGATCTTGCTGACAATTGGTGTCGACCGAGAGAAAAAGTCTCTCGACGATGTACCGGGTTTCCAAGGCGCGCCATAGGCAAAGTGTCTCGTCAGGCCATTCATATGTGTTGGTACAGACCCTATGGGATGACGTCGAAAACCAATTGTCCGTAGAAATCGGCTATGGTGGGTCATTTCAAAACACCGCTGATCCGCAGCTTTGAGAATGATCGATGTGCGGGCACCATTCTGACACGGGGTAAATTGACCGTGTCGACTGTGACTTCAGATTGGAATAATGGGGATGATCTGCATAAGGTGCACCTCAAATATCCCTTAACGTGAAAGCTGTTGTCGAAGCGGTGGTGGGCGATACTGGGATTGAACCAGTGACCCCTGCCGTGTGAAGGCAGTGCTCTCCCGCTGAGCTAATCGCCCACATTGGTCCGGGACCGGGAATTACGGGCTCCTTGCCAAAGCGTCAAGCGCCAGTTCGCCTCCGCACCAAGGAAACTCAAAACCTGAATATGCATAGCAGATATGCATATTCAGGAAATAGCTGCATCTATCGTCACATAATAGCCTGATGTGTGGCTGAAACATGGCCATAAGATAGCAGTGGTTTGGCGGCTATCGCGTAATCAAGGGACAAATAGCAGACGAACTGCAGAACTGTGAAAACCCGAAATTCTGTTCATCATGAACAGCCGTTCAGGGTTAAGCCGGACGAATTCTTGTGATTACTGCAGCTCTTGTTCTCACCCACGAAGGTTGTCATCTAACGATCACACAAGAACGAGCGAAATGTTCGCGGTGTAAGAAGGACAGGCTGGTCGGTCCGCCAATCGGGTCGATTGAAAAACAACATAAGCCTGGAGAGAGCTTGATGAAAGACTGGTGTGATAATGATGGCGCTTTGCGCCTGCGCGAGAAAATTCGCGAGTACTGGGCCGATCGGGGCTATGACGTCGATGTCGATCTTGTCGATGCCGGGTTTGTTGCTGCCATGCGAAGTGCTCGGACAGACGTGCGCTCTAACATGGTGAATGGAATGCCCCGCCGCCGTCGTATTGATGAGACCAAAGGCGGCCGACAAGACTATAGACCCGAACAGGCCGCCTAGCCTGCCAAGGCCAAAACGCTTTCCAAGAGTTCTGAATAGTGGTTGAGAACAGCCGACTTGGTGATGTCTTCCACGGCAGCTACTTCATACCCAAAGGGTACAAAGATGAACGGCAGCCCGGCGTTTTGGGCTGCCTTTTCGTCTGTGCGACTATCACCGACCATGATGGCTTTTCTGGATGTGCCACCCGCGCGAGATATGGCTGTCAATATGTGTCCGCCGTCGGGTTTCTTGGCGGGAACACTGTCCGAGCCAACGACGGAAGAGAATAAGTGCGCGACAGCCAGCTCATTTAAGAGTTGATCGCTTAGCCCCTGGGTCTTGTTGGTACAAACGCTAAGCGTTGCACCGGAATTTTTCAGATCAGCCAAGGCTATTTCCACCCCATCAAAGAGATAACTGTCGACAGCGATGTTGGATTGATAGTGTGAGATAAAACTTGTCCACAACGCTTCCATATTTTTCGGTTCTAGATGTCTTCCCTCTGCCTCGAACGCCGCTTGGATCATGGCCTTTGCGCCCCGTCCGATCATCGCACGGATGTCGTGTAAGTCGATTGGTGCGATGCCCAGCGGCCCAACTGTGTGATTTAGAGCATTCAGCAAATCCGGGGCGCTTTCCACGAGCGTGCCGTCCAGATCGAATACAATTGTCCAGCCCGTCAGCCGGTTTGCTTCCCGAAGCCCTTGGTCCATGACATTCCCTCCGAACCTCATCTGAAACTCTTTTGATATGGCGCGGTTTGCTCTAGGGCGAAAGTGGGCGTCAAGCCAGGAGGTGCCTAGGTGGCAACGAACATCCCAACAGCGCGAACGGCGATTATACTCGCCGCGGGCAAGGGCATGCGCATGAAGTCTGCCATGCCAAAAGTGATGCATGCTGTCGCCGGTAAGGCGATGATCGATTGGTCAATCGATCTCGCATTGTCAGTCGAGTGTGACAGGACACTCGTGGTCTGCTCGCCGGGCCAGCCAGATCTCAAGGCCCACGTCGAAGCGCGTCTGGGGCCGGGCACGGTCGCCCTGCAAGAACGCCAGTTGGGCACAGGCGACGCGGTTCGGGCTGCCCGACAAGCATTTGGATCCTTGTCGGGCACAGTTGTTGTGCTCTATGGCGACACGCCGCTGATCCGGCCTGAGTCAGTCCGGTCACTTTTTGAAGCGGTCGAAGCCGACGCGACATTAGGTGTGTTGGGGTTTGAAGCCGCTGAACCGGGTGGCTATGGACGTCTTATCATGGCAGGGGATGCAAGCCTTTCGCGCATTATCGAAGCGAAAGATGCGACGGCGGAAGAGCGCGCCGTGACCCTGTGTAATTCGGGCGTTATGGCAGGTCGTGCCGATAAACTCTTTGCGCTGCTGGAGAGGGTGACGAATGACAATGCCAAAGGGGAATTTTACCTTACGGATATTGTTGGCTTGGCAAAGTCTGATGGCGGCACAAACCAGGTGGTGGTGTGTGAGGAAGCCGATGTGTTGGGCGTAAACTCCAGGATCCAGCTGGCAGAGGCAAACGCCGCGTTTCAGGCACGAAAACGCAGCAATATCATGGCATCAGGGGTGACATTGTTGGCTCCGGAAACAGTGTTTTTCAGCCATGATACCGAGATTGGACCGGACACGATTGTTGAACCGAATGTCGTTTTTGGTCCCGGTGTCAAAATTGATGAAAACGTGCAGATTAAGGCATTCAGCCAGCTTGAGGGCGCACATGTTTCGTCGGGCGCTGTGGTGGGTCCGTATGCCCGGCTTCGCCCAGGGTCCGAAATCGGTCCAGACGTCCGAATCGGGAACTTTGTCGAAACCAAAAATGTGCGTCTTGGCCAAGGAGCCAAGATCAATCATCTTTCCTATGCTGGCGACGGTAGCGTTGGCGCAGGCGCGAACATTGGTGCCGGTACAATCTTTTGCAATTACGATGGGTTTGAAAAACACGAAACTCATGTTGGCGCGGGCGCCTTTGTAGGATCGAACTCCGCACTCGTCGCCCCGGTAAGGGTTGGTGACGGCGCCTATATCGGTTCAGGCAGTGTGATTACGAAAGATGTCTCCGCAGATGCGCTATCGGTTGCCAGGGCGCGCCAAATCGAGCGCGCAGGGTGGGCTGTGACCTACCGCTCATCAATGCAGGCCAAGAAGGAGAACACCAGTGGCGAATGAGCATGAGAAGCAGAATGCAGCGTCTGCGGCTCTAGAGTTTGTCGAAGACGGTATGACTATTGGCCTCGGGACAGGTTCCACAGCCAAGTTTTTCATAGAGCTGCTCGCAGAAGAAATCGCCGACGGACTGGTCGTGCGTTGCATTCCTACCAGTGAGCAAACAAGAAACCTGGCCCAGTCTCTTGGGATCACGCTTGTCCCGATTGATCAGGTCGACCGTATTCACCTTACCGTTGATGGAGCAGATGAGGTTGATGGGGCAGGGCGTCTGATTAAAGGCGGAGGGGCGGCCCTGCTGCGTGAAAAGATCATTGCATCCGCGAGTGACCATATGGTCGTCATTGCTGATCCATCAAAACAGGTCGAGCGCCTCGGCGCGTTTCCACTCCCAATCGAGGTCACACCCTTTGGGTTCACCATCACGGCCAAACAGGTTTTTGATGAACTGTGCGCCTCCGGGATTGAAAAGCCACGGGTAAAACTCAGAACCCTGGAAGACGGGGATCCCCTGATTACAGATGGCGGCAACCATATCCTGGATTGTCACTGCGGACGCATACCAGATGCTGATGCAACGGCTGCGCGTTTATCCGGTGTTCCAGGCATCGTCGAACATGGTTTGTTCATCGCCATGGCAAGAACGGTCATTATCGGCAATGAGGGTGGAGCGGCTGTATTTGAGCTCTAAACCCGCACCTTTTTTCCGCGGAAACGGTTATACGCATTGTCTGCCGATGGCACTTCCGCGATGTCCAGGAGCCCCAATTGAGGCGACTTTAGGCCGCCTGCTGCGAGTTTGAGCGGGCCGGATCATCAAGTTTTTTAATGTCTTTGGCCACAGTGCCCAAAGCATCTCTAATGACTTTCAAGCCCCCTCCTCGTCCGTGATGAACAATCAATTGGTGCCATTGAGGTGTGTCGCTTTCCGGCTCGCGGATCAGGAAATGACCACTGCGTGGGATCGCTGTGCCGAGCAGGGCGTGAGACAAAGCGAACCCGGCTTTTGTATCGAATACTCCGTTTCGGGCATCTGCCTCGAAAACGGATTGTTCCCGGCGCTGAACACCATTGAAAACCACAGACAAATCCGGCGCGACATCGCCAGCGACTTGATCTTTTATGACCTGGGACAATAGGCGAACGCCCCTGAGCGAGTAGATGTCAGGATGCATTGGTGCCAAAACCCTGTCTGCAGCTTCCAGGGCACACCGTGTGAGAAAGGTAGCATTCGGATTGGTATCGAACACGATGAGATCATATCGGCTCCGCAACGCTTCGATTTGGTTCAGAAAATTTGTCTTTATCGCTGCCAAACCAATTGGGTCTGTCGCAAACGCATATTTGGAAATTTCGAACTGTCCGGTGACGATGTCGAAGCGGCCGGACGGACCATCCGATCCCAGAACCGAGTGTATCAAGTTTGACTCTGGCGGCATCGTGAAAGGTTCGCGAGACAAGGAACGCCAGTCGGTTGCTGGGCTCGACACGCCGTTTGCATGAAGGGTCGACTTTTCAAACAATGAGATCACAGAAGCGTCGCGAGCCGCACGCGCATCCGCATCCTCCATGTCGAAGAACACTTGTGTAAGATTGTATTGTGGATCGAGGTCCACGAGCAGAACCCTCGATTGGTCGATGGCCTGGAGGGCTCCAAACACCTGCGCTGAAATCGTGGTTTTGCCGACGCCCCCCTTCAGATTCATGACGGCCAAGACGGGGCATCGCGCCCGATAAAGGCGCCTCAGTTCCTCGATCAGGGCGGCTTGACCTCCGTCCGTGTCGGCATGATGCCTTACGAGCGAGCCAAGGATAGCCCCCAGCGAACCCGTCATTCGGGCACGGTCGAGTTGGAGTGGAACTATCTTAATGCCCTGCGCTTGGGCGATCGCTACGTCACGTTGCACATCCTCGCTACGCAAGCCGTCCGCCGAGACAAGGACGATCATTGCAAAGGCTTGGTCAATTTTGGCGCGAACCAGGGCATTGTCTTTCGCAGCGATCGGTGAGGGCGGATACCAAGCGGCAATTCCCGCTTGGCGAAGCGCTTCGTGCAACTCCAGCAATGGATCGAGGTCAACGGGACTATGGGAAATGTAGACGTGGGCCATGGACTGTTCCCTAGCAGAGTCGCTCATGCCGCGCTTGCTGATCCCGCAAGCCAGCCATGCTGAACTGTTTGGTTGCATTCGCGCGTTGATGGAACGCCGCCGCTGTGTTTTCTAATATGTCGATTGGAGCAATATGATGACATGGTCCCCCTCGGACTGGCGTGCCCTGCCAGCCAAACATATACCCGAAGACTATCCGGATGCGGATGCGCTGGCCACGGTTGAAGGCCGATTGAAGGGCTATCCTCCGCTTGTATTTGCAGGCGAGGCACGGCGCCTGAAGTCGAGACTAGGTGACGTCGCTCAGGGAAATGCCTTTCTGCTTCAAGGCGGTGATTGTGCCGAGAGCTTCAAGGAGTTTCATCCCGATAACATCCGCGACACGTTTCGAGTTATACTGCAAATGGCCGTTGTGCTGACGTTTGGTGCGGCCAAACCCGTGGTGAAAGTCGGTCGCATCGCCGGTCAATTCGGCAAGCCAAGGTCCAGTCCCGTCGAAGTGATCGATGGGGTGGAATTGCCTTCCTACCGAGGCGATAATATTAATGGGATGAGCTTCAGCGAAGCAGACCGCGTCCCGAATCCTGAGCGCTTGGCCCAAGCTTACAGCCAGTCTGCAGCGACGCTGAATCTGCTGCGCGCCTTCAGCCAAGGGGGATATGCAAACCTCTCCAACGTCCATCGCTGGATGTTGGGCTTTGTAGAACGCAGCCCACAAGGCGCACGCTACGAAAGTTTGGCAGAGCAAATTACTAAATCCGTTGAATTCATGGCCGCTTGCGGTGTTAGCCCGGACACTGTGCCCCAGCTTTCACAGACGGAATTTTACACCAGTCATGAAGCACTGTTGCTTGGCTATGAAGAGGCCATGACACGGATCGATTCCACGTCCGGAGAATGGTATGATACGTCGGCTCACATGTTGTGGATTGGCCACCGCACGCGCCAACTCGACCACGCCCACGTCAATTTCGTAAGCGGCATTCGGAACCCAATTGGAGTCAAATGTGGCCCCGGCCTTGAAGCCGATGAATTGGTTAGACTTGTGGAGCATTTGAATCCCACCGATGAGCCAGGCAGGATCACGCTGATTGCACGATTTGGGTCTGAAGGCGTTGGCGAAGGATTGTCGCCACTGGTGCGTGCGATCCAGAAAAGTGGCCGCACGGTTGTTTGGTCCTGTGACCCCATGCACGGAAATACGCTGAAGACCGGCACGGGTTACAAAACCCGGCCAGTGGATCGAATCCTGAGCGAGGTCCGCCAGTTTGTTGACATCATTTCAGCTGAAGGAGCCTATCCCGGCGGCGTACACATCGAAATGACAGGTCAGGATGTAACCGAATGCCTTGGCGGCGCCCAGGAGATCACTGAGGAAGACCTGTCATCGCGTTACCACACCCATTGCGATCCGCGCCTGAATGGCGAACAGGCGCTTGAATTGGCCTTCTTGCTGGCAGAGAAGATCGAAGCGGTGTCCAGCGGGGCGCGTGAAGTCCGGCGCAAGGCCGGTTAAACAGAGGCATCACCCATGCACAGGCGGGGTTTGCCCGCCTGGGCGCGGGCGAGCGAAGTTATTGACCTTGTTCGGCTATCCCTTCCGATAGCTGTATCGCGCCTGGCATGGATGCTGATGGGGCTGACCGATGCCATCGTGCTCGGTCAAATGGCACCATATGAGCTTCCCTTTGTGCTGAATGCCTGGTTGCCCATGGGGATCATGCTCGGCTTCGGCATGGGCATCCTCATGGGGGTTCAGGTTCTCACTGCCGAACTCAGTGGACGCGGCGAAGAAGCCCATAGCGGCAGGATCTTCCGGCGCGGCTTGTTGTGGGCGCTCGGCCTCGGCCTGGTGCTTGTTTTGGTCACCTATCCCAACGCAGACGCGCTGTTCCTGTTCCTTTTCATCGAGCTACCGCAATTTTTAGCACATTGGCTGGGCATCGACTTCCAGCCGGGATGGGAGGGTAGAGAAACGGTCGGAAGTATCGCGGCCGTGACCCGTATCCTGGTTCTGGGCTTGCCCGGATTCCTTATTGGCACAGTCTGCTCCATGTATCTTGAAGCGTTGCGCCGCCCCCTGCTCGTAACGTGTGTGGGGTATTCGATGGTGGTGATCAATCTCGTCTTGAACTTGGCATTCGTGGCGGGGTGGTGGGGTATGCCTCAGTTGGGGGCTGAAGGTGTGGCTTGGGCAACGACGCTGACACGGAGTGCTTCAATCGTACTCTTCAGTGCGCTTGTGGTCTGGCTGACTCCGGCGCTGCATCCCTCGCCGCCTTCGCCAGCGGATGAACCCCGCCGCCAATTGGCTGTCGGGACTGGGACTGCGATCAGCAATGTTGCAGAGTGGGGCGGCTTCAACGCAACCTATGTGATTGCGCTCTGGATCTCCGCTGCCGTGAATGTGGTGTACGGCTTCGCCACCCAAATCATGGGCACAGCCTTCATGATCTTCCTGGGCATTGCCACTGCGACGAGCGTGCGCGTTGCAGAAGCCTATGGGCGCGGCGATCGTGACGGTGTGCGTGATGCCGGTCGGCTCGGCGCTGTTGCAACATTATTGACAGGCTTGGTGCTTGGGGCGTTTCTCTGGATCGGGCGCGGGACCATCGCAGCAGGCCTTGTCAATCCAAATGCCGTGATTGATGGCGTACCAGTGGCTGCGGCGCTCATGTCGGTTTTCTGGCTTATCGCTTTGACCACCACGTTTGACGGGCTTCAAGTGACAGCGTCGATGGCTTTGCGCGCCCAGAATGTTGTCTGGATGCCGACTGCGCTGCATATCGGTTCTTTCTTCATTCTGATGTTGCCGCTTGGCTACCAGTTAGGACTGGTCCAGGGACGCGGCGCCCAGGGCATGCTGGAGGCGGCATTTATCGCCCTGCTCTTTGCGGGGCTCGCCCAGGTGGTTCTGCTCGAATGGAAAACGGCGCAGACCGCAAAGGTCCGCGCCGCCCAAGATCCAGAAGTTTCCGGACTCTAGATATCCTTGAGCGCCGTAGCTGGCTTGAACGCTGCAACGGTTTTCTCCGGGATTTGAATGGTCTCACCCGTTGCCGGGTTGCGCCCCTCACGGGCGTTGCGTGTTTTGGCTTCGAAGGTACCAAAGCCAGCAATGGCAACTTTGCTGCGGCCTTTCACAGCGCCGGCAATTGCTTCGAAAACAGCGTTCACGGCTTTGCCCGCTTCATCATGGGTGATGCCAGCGTTGTCGGAAACGTGTTTGGTCAGGTCGCCCTTGTTCATGGGATTCTCCTCTGATTGATCGGCACATTCAGCCGACTGCGGCGACAGAGACACGATTCGTGACCCTTCGATACGCCAGATTCCCAATAAACACGGGCTATATGCCTAAAATCCACCCTTCCTCGCACGCAATCTGTGACTTTTGGGCCGCATTCAGGTGCTCGGCGCCAGAAAAAAGTGCCCCGAGACGGTCTTTTCCATCGAGATCGCAATAGTGGCGGGCGATTGCCTCTACTTGAGCTTCGTCCAGAATTTGGCCGCTTGCAGGTTTCGCTTTGATCAGAGACGGATAGATTTCAGCGATAACGACATCGATCGGCTCAAGGATTTCTTCCTCCAAATCCGCAAGAGGAAGCTGGAATGGCCACACCTGTGCGTTTGGCAATTGGGCCGTAAGCCATGCAATGTGGGGAATGCCGAGCAATGTTTGGCTGCCAACGCTGCCCTGGTAGGCGAGTTGCCAACACGATTTGGGCTGACCGAGACCCGCTTCCTTCAAATGCCGCTCAGCGATCCTGAACTCCGCCAAAGGCTTGTTGTCATCGAAAGTGGGACGTTTGCCGCCGAGCGTATTCACCTGGTCTTTCGCAGGCGCGCCCCAAAAGGGAAACGGCCCCTTCGAAATCGCATAGTTCATGCCCGCTGCGATCGCGAATCGGGCGTTTGAATTATCCTCACGCTCGCGCACTTTTCCCGACAGGTATTCAAACATCGCCTGCCATGGCGCAACATCATCTCCAAACGCCATAGCGTCGGCCGTTCCTGCGGGAAAACCAAAACTAAAGTCAAACCCAAGCAACACTTTGTCCCCGCGCTTGATGAGTTTGGTCACCATATCGTGGATAAAGGCACGGGCTTTTAGTCTCGTATCGGGGTTCACCGCGCGAAACTGAAATTTCAGCCGGGCATCTTTTGCAAGGATTCCGACCCAAACGGAGTTTGCGCCGGTCACCGGCTTGGCTGCCGCGCTCCAGTCTACCATGATGTAGGCATCAAATAGGCGCGCCATAGGCTTTGTGTCCTCGTAGTCTGACTAGCTGAGCTTGACCAACATCTTTCCTGTGTTGGCACCGGAGAAAAGCCCCATAAAGGCTTCCGGCGCTTTCTCAATCCCTTCCAGGACGGTTTCATGAAACTTCATCTGGCCCGCTGGGATCCAGGTCGACATATCGCGCAAAAAATCTGGCTGCATGTCCTGGTGCGACGATACTATGAATCCCTGGAGCTTAAGCTGTTTGCCAACAGCCATGATTATGTTGTGCGGGCCCGGAGCCACGTTGGTATTGTTGTATTGGGCGATCATTCCGCAAAGCGCCATACGCGCAAAGGGTCGCGCGCATTCAATGGCTGCCGTTAGGTGATCCCCGCCAACATTGTCGAAATACACATCGATCCCGCTGGGCGCGGCGGTATTCAACTGATCGGCGAGGCCATGCCAACCCTTTGCCGTTTTATAGTCTATGACGTCGTCTGCCCCGAGTGCTTTAACAAAGGCGCATTTGTCGGCTCCACCCGCAGAACCGATCACAGTGCAGCCTTTGATTTTGGCGATCTGTACCACGGTAGATCCAACAGCACCGGCGGCGCCGGAGACAAAAACGGTGTCATTCTCCTTCAATTCCGCAATCCGTAATATTCCTGAATAGGCTGTAAGACCCGGCATTCCTGCTACACCAAGAAATGCACTCTCTGGCAAACCGGTTTCGGGCAGTTTGCGTGCCATGACCTCATCTGGGGGCGCGGTAAACCCTTCTCGCCATCCAGCCATTGAAGAGACGAGGTCACCCTCGGCATAATCGGGGTGAGCAGAGCTGATCACGTGGCCCACCGCGCCGCCCTGCATCACCTCACCAATCTGGAAAGGGGGAACGTAGCTTTGAATATCGCGCATGCGACCGCGCATATAGGGATCTACGCTCATCCACGAGTTACGGACCTGAATTTGGCCGTTGGCAGGCGCCGGTGCCGGGCAGTCAACCCTCTTGAAGTCGGTGGATTTCGGGACGCCTGCCGGCCGCTCTGCTAGTGCCCAGCCCGTGTAAGTCAAATCAGCCATCGTGTTCCTCCTTTGTCGTTTCCTCCATAAGTGAAGTCTTGGAGCGGCTTGTGAAGGCTTAGCGAAAAAAACTGGGCATAGGAGGCGCGGTTGCGTCGTGAGGGCCGCTGGTGTCTATGCAAGTCATCAAGCACTGGGAGGCAGACCCTTGGAGCGATTAAAAATCGGCGTTGCTGGGGCAGGTGTGTTCGGGAATTACCACGCTCAGAAGGCCGCCGCTTCAGTGCGCTCGGAACTGGTCGGAATATTCGATCTGGATCTGGAACGCGCCAGAAGCGTCGCTGACCCGTTCGGTGCAAGTCCCTTCGATTCCTATGCCAGTCTCCTTAATGAGGTTGATGCCATCGTCGTTGCTGTGCCGGCTACCCACCATGCCGCCCTTGTCGGCCAGGGGCTGGCGGCCGATAAGCACGTGCTTGTCGAGAAACCGCTTGCTCTGGATGCTATCACAGCGAGAAAGCTTGCAGGGGAAGCTGTTACACGGGGAAAGGTGCTGCAGGTCGGCCACCAGGAGCGGTTCGTCGCTAAAGCTATGGGCATTTTTTCTATCGACGAGACACCCCTGCGGCTTGAGTCAGTCAGAGCAGGACCGCCCCCGCAAGCCGGCCGGGCCGGTGATGTATCCGTCATTTGGGACTTAATGATCCACGATCTCGACTTGGCCGCCTGTCTCATTGGCCGCGAGTTCGTGAACGTGCAGGCTTCAGGAGATCGCATATCGACGGCCTTTCTGGACGAGGCAACGGCAGAGTTTGAGTTTGTCTCGGGTGGGTCGGCCTGGCTCAGGGCCAGCCGGGCGCAGGAAGCACGCGAGCGGACGATGAAAGTGGTGTATCCGTCAGGGGAAATCTGGGTCGATTTTCTGACCCGGCAGGTGCAAAATACGACTCCCTACAGCATAAC
>JBCCTK010000004.1:0-46612 GCA_039198685.1 Pseudomonadota bacterium
AAAATACAAAGATCGTCCATGTTTGCTTGAAAGTGTGCTGGACGGCCTCTTTCAGATCGCCATGGCCGATGGCGTTATGAAAAAAGAAGAACTCGACTACCTGGAGACGGTTTCGGATGCGTTCGACTTCACAGAAGCAACATTCCGGCGGATCAAGGCCAGCTATTTGGGCGGGGCGGCAGACGACCCTTATCACGTCCTCGGTGTAGCCTATGATGCTGAATTTTCTGATATTCGAACTGCATACAGGCGCCTGATGAGCAACAATCATCCCGACCGCGTGGTGACAAATGGCGCGCCCAGGGAATTCGAGACAGCCGCCCATAGAAAAGCGGCCGCCATCACATCGGCCTATGCAAAGATCAAGGCTGAGCGCGGCCACGTTATGAACTGAACATGGCACTGGGCAGTATTGCCTTTTGTTGCCTAGTGACGCGTCGTTCACGGCGAATTCACGAAATTGCCCTTTTCTTGCAATTGACGGCGGGGCATGCGCGCCCCATCATCTCCTACAGGAGACGAGCTGATGACATTGAACGAAAGCAAACTGCCCGACGTCAACGTTTTGGATGCGGTCACCGCAAATCTGCGTATGGCCGCTGCTTATATTGCCAAGTTTGCGATTGCCGGTCTTTTGATCGTGTTTGCTGGTGTGCTGACCGTTGCGGCCGCGATTGCAGGCTTGGTTATCGCGTCAATTGCGCTCCTGCTTCGTTTTGTAGGCCGTCAGGCACCCAAGACGTCAACACGCAGCCGCCCCGGATGGGATGATGCTGAATCCATTACTTTGGAAGCCCGCCGGACAGACAATGGATGGCGCGTTGAATAATCGGGGCACTACCCCTCGCGGCGCGCTGTCGGCGTTGAAACGCCACTTACTTCCTGGCGTCGAACGGCTTCCCGATTGAACCGATAGAGTTCGGCAGGGCGACCGCCTGTGGATGTCTCCATTGCGCCTGTGCCATAGACCAAACCTGTCTTCTCAAGCGCGCGCCGAAAATTCTGCTTGTGGAGGCTGAGGCCGAGAAGGGATTCAACAACCTGCTGGAGCGCGGAAAGCGTGAACCGGTCTGGCATCAACTCGAACACCACTGGTCGATACTTCACCTTCCCCCTCAATCGCCCCATGGCGGTCGCCAGGATACGCCGGTGATCGGATGACATCGAGCTACCGATTGGGTCTGTTGGCAATGATAATCCAGCATCGCGGGCACACTCGGTTACCAAACCCGCTTCGTAGAGCAACTCATAGCGTTCGAGGACCCGCTCCTCGACCCAAGAATGGGCCTCACCCAACCCAAACGCAACATTCATTCGATCTAGTCGCCCCGAATGGCCCGCCGCCCACGATGTCAGACCAGGTACAATCAATTGGTCAATAATCGAAGGGTGCCGCGCCCTGTGATCTTCCCATGGGAAAAAAGTGTACCAACGCCGCCAACGCGCATCAAAGGCACCGTCAATTTCCCCAGGCTCGGGTGTCAGGGCAAGGTAGCTGACCGATATCACCCGCGTTTTTTCTGCGGCATCAACCAATCTCGCACCGGGCGTTTCCCGGCCCTTGTCACCGAAGGTATAGAGTTGCTCGACATAGCCGAGATCGAATCCGGTTTGCTCGCTCACCCAACCGCGCAAGCCCAGTTCAAACGTTCGGTGCTCTGCGGGATCGAATGGGCCGAACGGCAATGCCGGGTCCCCGTCCCGTCCCCGTGTCGCCAGAACGCGCGGTCCAATGGGGTCGGCGGCAACAATCACAGCAGACAGTCCGATCTCCAGGTCTCGTGTCATGCCGCGCCTTTGGCATCATCAATACGCGCTAGAACCTGCTGGTATCGGTCTAAGAACGCAGCCTGAGCCTCGCCAGGTGATTGGGGAACCAATTCCGATTGCCCCCCCTCCGGCGGCGCCACGAAAAATCGGTCTGCTTCCTGGCGCGAAAAGCCAGCCAATTGGGTGGCTTCCAGCCAGGCAGACATGAGGTCGGCGCGCTTGATGAGCTTCTTGATCGCGGCAGGCAATACAGCAGGCAGGCCAAACCGCAAATGTATTGCTCGGGTCAGGCGCGCTTCAACCGATTTGTAATCGCCGCCGAGCACGGCTTTGAAGGGTGAGATCATGTCTCCAACCACATATTCCGGGGCATCATGCAACAGCGCAGCGAGCTGCATTTCTGGTGTCAGGTTGGGTTTAAGCAGCCGCACCAAGCGCTCAACTTCCAGAGAGTGTTGCGCCACTGAGAAGGCATAGGCGCCCACGGTCTGGCCGTTCCATCGCGCAACCCGCGCCAATCCATGGGCGATATCCTCAACTTCCACATCCATGGGTGACGGGTCGAGCAGATCCAACCGGCGGCCGGATAACATCCTCTGCCAGGCGCGTGGTGGCGTTGAAGGGGGCGGGAAACGGGCCATAGACTTGATGTAAATCACGCGAAGCAAAAAGTGAATTTGGAAGGCCTCTACAGGTGCAGTTCCTACCAAATTGCCCGCCTGGTTAACGCTTGCGGCAAAGCTGGCAATACACTGGCCTATTTTTGCCCTCATTTTGAGAGACCCGATTAACCGGCCCGGGGGCAAAATAAGCCCATACAAAGCAAGCAAACCGAGGCGTGGTGATGATCGAAGTTATGGTGAATTGGGCAAGTCAGCCCTCAACGGCAATATTCGTTCTGGCGGGCGCCGTGGTGGTGATTGTTGTCGAGGCGACCCGGCAAGGGCGCAAAGCGCTCTGGGGTGATTTCTTCTATGACGAAATGGATGACGAATAGTCGGATGGACTTTCCTACAGAGGTGTTTTCGCTGATGTTGGGACGGCCCTAGCTGGCGGCCAAGGACGGTTCATCTGTGTTTGCGTCGCCTTCAACCATTTTCTGACCAAACTCAGTGGTGCCCGGTGGACCATAGGTGATCAAGATTGCGCCTTCTCCTCCGCGCGGATCAGCACCCGTGCTAAGGAACGTCACAGCACCGTCGGGCCGTACTTCCGCAACAATATCCGATCCCGGACGGTCAGCCTTAAGACTGTCGAGTGTGTATTTCTCAGTAAGTTGTGTCTTGGCAAAGGCCCAGCCGCGATAATGGTCTCGGATCAACTGGTCGTAGCCGCGTCCTCTTTTAATCAGGGTTCGCCCACGCGAGCCGGCGCCCATGCTCCGAGGATCCTCATCCTCCCCATCCTGGGCGGACAGCTGGAACACTTTGTGACGGCCCAGTTCCGGTGCGAAGTGGCTAGATACGAGCGCGTTGTAAGGTTCATTTGCCGATAGGGCGAGCGCCGTCTCAAAACGAGCATGGTCGAGCCGGACTTCAGCGTCCTCGGACAGAACCTCCCCGAAAAACGTCTCCAATCCGGCCTCTCGGGCCGGTCGAAGACGCCGCCAGTTCGTGTCGGCAATAATCGACTCAACACCCGAGGCTTTGAGAGTTTTGGCCAGATCGACGCTCCAAGGCGTGGCTCCGACCATCAGCACGCCTGGTTTTTCCTTGCGCGCAAGTCCAAGGAACTGTGCCAGCGGGCCTATGGTGAACCCATGAAGCACAACGGTAGAAAAAACCATGGCGAAGGCGAGCGGCGTAATCTGCTCGGCGCCATAGATGTCAAACGCAGAATTTCGATCAAGATCAATCAAAAGACCGCCGAACAAACCCGACACAGCGACCGCCACAATACCCCTTGGCGCAATCCAGCCCAACAGGATCGCCTCATTTCGAGAGAGGGTGCCGTAGGTAGATATCCAGACTGAAAGCGGACGCACGACAAAAAGCATGGCGGCCAGGAAGTAGAATGTCTGCGGTTGCAGCGCCTGTTCGATCAGCTGAGGTGTGAGATCCGCCGTCAGGATAATGAAAACCCCTGAGACGAGCAGGACGGCAATGTCTTCCTTGAACTTTCGAAGCTCTGCTAACCCAGCCAGCTTCGAGTTACCCAGGAACATTCCGTAAGCCGTCACAGCCACGAGACCGATTTCCTTCTCGAGCATCTCTGCCAATGCGTAACAGAGGATGATTGAAGCAAAAATGATGGGTGCCTTTAAATATTCAGGCGTGAGACCGGCCCGAAACAGCCGGACAATGCCCCAGCCAAAGGCGAGGCCCAGGGCGACCCCTATTGAAGCCGCGAGGATGACCCAAGCCGCAACCCCGATGGTGCTCTCGCCATCAGACGCCACGCGGACGATCTCAAAAGCCGCCACAGCAAACAAGGCACCGATAGGATCATTCACAATCCCTTCCCAACGCAGCGCTGCCCCTGTTCGCCCACCGATTTTAGACTGCCGTAAAAGCGGCATGATCACCGTTGGGCCTGTCACCACCATGACCCCGGCAAATACGATGGAAGACGCCCAATCCAGACCACCAGCAAAATGTGCCGCAAGCGACCCAAGTGCCCAGGCCAAGGGGCCACCCACAAACACCATACGCCGCACGGCAGCGCCGGCATCGCGCAAATGTTCGAACCGCAAGACAAGGCCACCTTCAAACAGGATAACCGCAACCGCTAGGGAAATGATCGGCCTGAGCAATTCATTGAATTCAGCACTTGGGTCGAGCAGTGCACCATCGGTGCCGATGTAAAAAAGGCTATCTGAATTGCCGAGCGTGGTCGCCCAGAGGGGGCCAACGATCAAGCCCGCCAAGGCCATCAAGACGATTGCAGGGGCCTGCAGACGCCAGGCGAGCCACTGGGCGCCCAATCCGAGTGCCCCAATCAAAGCCACCGAAAAAATCAGCGACTGTTGGCTGCCCGCCAGAAATATCGGTATGGAGTTAAAGTCCAAAAGTCCCTACCCTAAAATCCGCCCTCCTACCGGAAAGTCAAACCTTCACCTCTTCTTGGCCATCTGCAAAATCGAAACCGATCTCACGAGTGCCAGAATCGCCCTCATTGTAGCGGTCGATGCGCTCCTGAAACCACCCGCGGACATGGTGGAAGATTTCCTCGTAGAACGGTTCGGGATCGTTGTCTGCCAGGGGGAGTTGAAAGGTGTACGCCTTGTCACCTTCCATGATGACCCGAAAGGTCTCGCCGGATTTGCGACACTCCAACACAAGCCGAAGCCAATCGGTTCCCTTTGTGACTCGAATGGCCAAGCCAAACTGCACGGGGCCAAGCGGGCGAAACCCCCGGGGCGCAATAGAAAACGCTTGGTCACCATAGGGACGCGGCTCAAACGCACCCCCCGGCGGAACAAGGTGAACGCACGCACCGTCCTGTGATCCAAGGAAACCGCAAAGTCCTTCGCGCAACTCCTCAGCCAGCCGTCGGATGCGGTCATAATTCTCTGAAGCCAGAGACTGGTAGGTCTCCACAGTCCCCAACAGATCATCAAAACGAGACATGCGCGGGTCTCCTCAAACCGGGGCCGGCGCGCATGGAGCCGGACTGTGTTTCCGTTTGCACACACAAAAGTGATGTATGTGTTGACGCGCAGATATGCACCGCCTGCCGGTTCGATCAAGCCCGTAGGCTGGCAATCATGACAAGATGCGGCGTCCGAAGGAAACCCGATACCAATAAAACTGCAGTCCCAGGAAGGCCAGAACGATGCCAACGGCAGCCGATGAGAACGTGCGCAGCGTTTCGTGGGATGGAGTCAGGATGATCATCTCAAGAAAGCTTGCAAAGACAAGCGTGAGCATGGCGGCCGCACCGCGGCGGCTGATGCCGATTGTGAGCGTGGCCCAAACGGTCAGGGATCCGAAGGCTGACATCCGCATGAGCTCGTTCTGAAGGGCAAACACTTCAGCGCCGGGGGACCAGGCCGCCGTGCGCACCGCGATCAGGACCGCGATCAGGCCTGTAAGGCCGGTGGCAACGCGCTCCGCCGTGCCATGTAGCCAATAACTGCGTTCAATCTCATGCCCCAGATCTGTGCTCACAGCGATCAATCCCTTATCTTGCAATGGCCCGGCTGGGCCCTCGTTTTCCGCTTCACCTTATAGGATGTGTTTTGAGATTGGTTTCACGCAGCATTGAAAGCTTCGCAGCGCCCGGCAGTGAACTGTTAAGGAGTCTCAGGCCGCGTTCGCAGCGGCTGAAAACCGTACACGTTCGGATGCGATTTCCAGGCTTTCCAGGTTCGGCTGGGCATGCTTGGGAATACAAGCGCGGGCGACATCGCTGGCCGCTTGGGGCGAGGCCCCTGAAATGTACTGCACGAGAAATGTGCGAATCACGTCCAGCGCGGTAGACTCTTCCTCGACCACTTGGCCAAAGCGGTTGGCCAGGGGACCGACCAATCCATAAGATAGAAACACGCCCAGAAACGTTCCCAGCAATGCACTTGCCACCATCGCGCCCACAGCAGCAGACGGGGCATCAATCGCAGTCATCGTTTTGATAATTCCCAAAACGGCTGCGACAATCCCTAAGGCAGGAAGGGCATCTGCCACGGTCTGTAGAGCGCCAACACTGCGCATACGCCGCGCAACACTCTGCTCGATAGAGCGGTCCATCTGCTCCAGCGCCCTCTGGGGGTTTGAAGGGTCCAGTGCACAAAGGCGCAAGGCGTCACATATCAGGTCGAGTGCCGCGCGATCATATTGGAGTTGCTTGGCTGATTGAAACAGCTTCGATGCCACAGGATCTTCTAAATCGTCCTCAATTGAGATGTATCCTCCGCGCCGGATGCGGCGTGAAAGCTCACCCATGACACCGAGTAAAGACGCATAGTCCTGCGCCTGCCACCTCGACCCTCGAACGGCCTGGTATAGCCCGATCAAGGCCGCTCGAGTGACTTCACCCGAATTACCGATCATCAAGGTCCCCAGGGCGGCGCCGCCAATAAGCGAGAGTTCAAAGGGGAGTGCAGCCAGCACACCTTCTGCACCCGTCGCAACCAGGCCGATGCCGACAAGCACGCAAACAACAAAAAAACCAATGATTTGGAACATAGCCGCATCCGCCAGACGAAACCGCCTGATAGCAGAGGCTTGGTTAAGTTGCGGCTAACTTGCCAGGACGCACGCAGCCTATCGCGCAAGAGGCGAGCCCTAGCGGTCCTTACACCCTCTCAGCAGTCCCGGCGTTGTTTGAGGTCAGCACCTGGGATAGCATTCTCCGAAAATCAGGACATTTACAGGAGGATTAATCGAGGAAAGTATCAACACGGTTTGCCCCAATTAATGGTTCACAGTGTTCACCAAACCCCCAACCGTACAAGACACTTTGCTGGCCAGTCGAACACCAATTCAACCGCAGACGGTAACGCCACATTAAGGCTAATCCACCAATTTATACTGACCATCCGAAAGGAGCTTTTACATGAGATCTGCGCTCACTGCCCTGACGCTGGCTCTATCCGTTGGCGCCGCCTCTGCACAACAGTATGCGTCGGCAGACGCATATCGCACCTGCCCGGCCGCCCAGACGACTGAAGGACTGTCGGTGGTTGAAAACACATGTGGCAAACTCACACCTCCAACCTTTTCAAGCACCAACTTTAGCTCTCTGGCTGAACTGGAAAGTGCAGAAGCGACACGCGACGCTTTTTCGGCCCAAGTCACGGAATATGGTAATTGCGTTAGCCGGTTTATCGATAGCTATCGTCGCCCAGGAGCGGATGCGAACTCGACTGCGCCCGACAAGGCTGCGTGTGCCCATTCCTGGGCTCAGGACCAGATTGTCCAGGCGACACGGGACTTTGGCCGCGCCTGTATCGACTTCTCAAACCGATCTATGGTGGATGCGACGATCGCACCCTGGAGCGGTGCTTGCTACCCGGCCGTGGCCTCGCAAAACGGTTAGGGCCTGACTTGATCTTTCCACGCTTCGGGCTGAAACCTCTGCCTGATGAGTATGCACCCGAGCGATCCCACAGACACCGCGCCGCGACCTGACCGTCGCGGCGCATTTCGCTTGTTGTTCTTCGCTCTGGCAACGATCGGCGCGGGCAATACGATGCTGATTGCCGCCGTTTTGCCCCCGCTCACGAGGGATCTGGGCTTGCCCGATTGGATGGCTGGAGCAATCTTTTCTCTCTCTGCCGCAATGTGGGTCCTCGCAAGCCCCTTTTGGGGCCGCAAGTCCAATATTTGGGGACGCAGGAAAGTCGCTGCCCTCGGCTTGGCGGGGTATTCCGCTTCAATGCTGCTGTTTGGCTTGTCTGGTCTTGCCGCACTTTCAGGTCTTGTCACAATCCCGTTCTTAATCTTTGCCAGCCTGCTCGCCTCGCGTAGCCTGTTTGGCCTCATCGGCTCAGGCACCAATCCCGCCGCGCAGGCCTATGTTGCCGATAGAACAGACCCGGCGAACCGCACCGCAGAATTGGCCTCTGTGACCGCCGGCCACAGTTTCGGAACCGTCGCGGGCCCGGCGTTTGCGGCTGCGATGGTTGCGGTGTTCGGGCTTCTCAGCCCCGTGTTTTTCACCTGCGTCCTGGCGGCAGGTATGTCCTGGCTCATCTACACCCGCCTGCCCGAAGACACCCCGCCACGCGAGGAAATGAAAGCTCCGATCCGACCCGCCAAGGGACTCTGGCGAGATCGCAGAGTCTTCGCATTTCTAGTGTTTGCGACGGCATTGTCCCTCGTGACCGGGGTTTTGATGCAAACATTTGTCTTCGCAATCATGGATAAAATGAGCGTTTCCGGCGTCCAAGCCGCACAGTACACTGGCCCAGCATTCACAGTTGGCGCCATGGCAACACTACTGGCCCAGCTTGTGCTTATTCCGCGCCTGGACATGTCCAACAAGCGGCTGATGGTGACCGGCGCCCTATCGCTTGCCTTTGGGGCCTTCCTCATTATCCCAGCCCAGGACTTTGCCACGCTGATTGTAGCCCAATTTGCCATCGGCCTCGGCCAGGGATTGGCGCGACCAGGATTTTTTGCGGGGGCATCCCTGGCGGTTGGAGCTGAAGAACAAGGCGAGATTGCAGGCCTGGTCATGGCGACCAATGCCATCGGATTTGTCGTGTCTCCCTTTTTCGGGCCCTGGCTCTATGAATTCGCCCACCCGGCACTGCCCTTTGCTATCGCCGGATTTTTGCTGCTGTGTATGGCACCCTTTGCAGCCATATTCGCAGCATCGCCACAGTCCAAGCCGGAGCTTGTTCATGCAGATTCATGAAGTCGTAGCCCAGCATCCAGACATCCAAAAGCTGATCGCAATCCATCGGGCGTTTTGCGATGCCGTTTCTCCAGAGACGGCATGTTTTGCTGTCACCACCGATTCGCCGGAACTTGATCGTTTCCGCTACTGGCTTGCCATGGGAAATGAAAAAGCCATTGGCTGCATTGGACTCAATTGCCTGGACGACACCCATGGCGAAGTCAAAACGATGCATGTCCTTCAAGAAGCGCGTGGCACGGGCGCAGGGGATGCGCTAATCGAGCATCTCGTGGCCCAGGCCCGCCGGTCCGGTCTTGCCCGCCTGAGCCTGGAGACGGGCACGTCTGAAGATTTTGCCCCGTCACGGCGCCTTTATGAGCGACATGGCTTCGAGGCTTGCGCACCCCTTGCGGAATACAAAGAACACCCTTTTAGCCATTTCATGACGCTGGCGCTTTAGGTCTCACCCGGACGCATTCAGGACATAGGCCAGCATTTCCGTGGTTGGATATCCATCAGCGATGAAACCGTTTGCATCCTGGAAACGGCGCAGGGCCCCCTTTGTCCCCCTTCCGGCAATACCGTCTACCGCGCCAGCCTCGAAGCCCATGGAATTCAATCCTGATTGTAGCTGCTTGACCTGGGCGACGCTTAGCGGCTGGAGATCTGTAGGCCAGGCGGCCTGGAGCGGCGCACGGCCTGCAATCTCATCCGACAGGAGCCCCACCGCCAAAGCGTAACTGTCGGCGCGATTATATGTCTTGAATACGTCGAAATTCTTGAACAGAAGGAATTTCGGTCCCCGACTGCCAGCCGGGACCCAAAGCTCGGCAAATTTACCATCTGTGAGGCCAACACCACGTGCTCCATCAACAAACTGGATCCCCTGCGCAGTCCAGCTGCCGACACGGCGGTCTTGTCCGTCGGCAAGGCTGTAGTCAAAATCGTTCGGTACCGTTACTTCCAAGCCCCAGGGCTGGTCACTTTCGAAGCCCGAGACAGACAGATAATTTGCGGCTGAAGCCAGCGCATCCTCTGGGCTTTCCCAAAGGTCGATGTTGCCGTCACCGGTAAAGTCGGTAGCGTGGGCAAGGAACGTCGATGGCATGAATTGGGTATGCCCCATGGCGCCGGCCCAACCCGATACGAGCTGGTTGCGGTCTGCAGCACCGGTCTCCACAATCTTCATCAAGGCGATCAGTTCGTTTTCAGCAAACCGGCGCCTGCGACCTTCAACGGCCATATTAGACAAAGTGTTGGCGGCATCAAAGTCGCCCATATAGGAGCCAAAATTCGTTTCCATGCCCCAAATGGCCAAGAGCGTCTCACGATCCACACCATAGGCGCCTTCAAGCTGGGTAAAAGCAACATCCAAGGACACATATCGATCACGCCCACGGTCAATCCGCGTGGCCGTCACGGCAGTGCGCAGATACTCCCAGATCGGTTTGGCGAATTCGGCCTGTTCTGAGACGTCCGATTGGGTTTGAAAAGTGTTCCCAAGATAGATATCGAGCGGATTGATCCCCTCAAGCATGGATCGGATCACCGCTGGGTCTCGCCCCTGGGCACTGGCGCGCGCAGCAAACCCTATTCGCCAGGCATCCATCGAAGCGTTGCCCGACGGGGTATAAGGGGCAACGGGGTCAACCGGCGTTATGACACTTGGTGTTTCGTCGGGCGTGCTCCGGTCTGCTCCTCCGATTGGTTCCGCCACTTGCGGCGTGTAAGGACCAGCCGCGCACGCCCCGAGGACGGCGACCAAACTAGAAACGATAGCCCAGCGCGTGGATCTTCGAATATAAATCGGCAAGTTCGCCATCCCTTCTGTCTCCAACCGCGACACGCGCCTTGACAGCGCTGTGTCCTTCACGCTACTTCGCCGCCTTTGCTGAAACAGCGACACTCAAACACACCCGGACGGACCCATGAAAGTCAGATCCTCCCTGAAGGCCCTGAAAGCACGTCACCGCGACTGCAAAGTCGTGCGCCGCCGGGGCAAAACATTCGTCATCAACAAGACCGACCCCCGGTTTAAAGCAAAGCAGGGCTGAGTGGAATGTGAACACAGGCTACCGTTAACGAGGCCTGAATGCACGCTTCCATTGTCCTATTTGACCTGGGAAATGTCATCGTCGATTGGGAGCCTCAAAAGCTCTACAGACGTCGCTTCGGCAGTGCGGAAAAAGCGGCCTGGTTTTGCGCCACCATCTGCACCATGGCATGGCATACCCGCCACGATACGGGCGAGCATTTTTCCGATACGATTCCTGCGCTCCAGGCGAGACACCCTGAATATGCCGACCACATCGCCGCCTGGCGCGACGAATGGCTTGATATGTTCCATGGCTACGTCCCTGGTACACCGCAGATCATCGCCGAGTTGGAAGCATTGCGCACGCCTCTCTATGGTTTGAGTAATCTGCCTTCAGAGGTCGCAGCCGAGACGTTCGATGCTTTTCCGATGATCAAAGTGCTGCGTGATATCGTGGTCTCCGGCGAGGAAGGCGTGATCAAACCACACCCTGAAATCTATCAGATAGCCCTAGCGCGCATGGGCAACCCCGATCCGGCCACGGTTTATTTTGTCGACGACCGGGCCGAAAACATCGCCGCGGCAAAGGCGCTCGGTATGGATGGCCATCTCTTTGACGGAGCACAAGGCCTACGCGCCGCCCTGGTCGCAAAAGGGTTACTGGAATGACCAAGAATTGCCGCTTGCAGCAAAGCCCCGGCGGCCCATAGTCTACGATGATGTTCAAAGCGCTCTTTTCCGTAGCCTTCTTGCTTGTTGCCGGCCCTGCTTTTGGGCCACCGGACTCGATGTTTGACCGGCTTAAAACGGCCCCCAGCGATGAGGAAGCGGAAGGAATTGCTCTGGATATATGGAATGCATGGCTGGAAAGCGGATCGCCCACAGTCGATATATTGATGGAACGCGCGGTCGAAGCCCAAGCCTATGGGGATGGCAAACATGCTCGTGCTCTTTACGATCGGGTTATTCGAATGCGCCCCGAATACGCAGAAGCCTGGCATCGACGCGCCACGCTTTTTCTCGAGAACGAGCAGTATGACGAGGCCCTGCGGGACCTCAACGAAGCCTTGCGCCATGAGCCACGCCACTTCGGAGCCTGGCTGGGGCTTGGCGTGATGCTGGAGCGTCTGGGCTCAACGACCGAGGCGCTGGCAGCCTATCGAAAGGCGCTCGAAATCTACCCGCGCCTGGAGGCGGCTCAGCGCGGAGAAGCGAGGCTGCGTGAAGTGTCCGATGGAACCGCATTGTGAGACCATTCATGACACTTTTTTTGCTGGTTGTGATGCTGGGTGGACTGAGCGCGTGCGTGCACAGCATGGTCTACACATCGAATGTTGAGGCGGCGTTCCCACCCAGGGGCGAGACGCTGAAGGTCGACACGGCTGATATGCATTATATCCGCTTGGGCAATCACCAGGCGCCCACCGTCCTTTTCCTTCATGGCGCGAGTGCCAATGCCAATGAATTCACCTGGACGCTTGCGCCACGCTTGGAAGACGAGTTTGACCTTATCCTCGCCGATCGTCCCGGGCACGGATACTCAGGTCGCCCAACCGACGCGCACAGACTTGAAATTCAGGCCGCGCAGATGGCCGGCATCCTGGCAAGCCTCTCCCCGAACGACCCGGTTGTCGTCGTTGGACACTCATTCGGCGGGGCAGTTGCCCTTCGCCTGGCCTTGGACCATCCAGAGCGCGTGAAGGGCCTCATTCTACTTGCCCCAGTCTCACATGATTGGGGCGGAGGCGGCCAAACCTGGTACAATGAGTGGGCCACCACACCTTTGTTGGGTCCGGCATTTTCGAATTTGGTTCCGTTGATCGGCCCTGATCGGGCCAAGGAGGGTGCCGTTTCAACCTTTTTCCCCGCGCCTGTGCCAGAGAATTACACGGAAAAGTCAGCGACCAATTTGCTGTTCAGGCCGCCAAATTTCCGCGCCAATGCAGGTGACGTTATCGCGCTGCGCGAAGAACTTTCGGCTCAGCAATCGCGATACGGCGAATTGGATATACCCGTCATTCTGTTTTCTGGCATCCAGGACACAGTGATCAAGCCGGAGCTGCATGCGGGCCGGCTGAAGGACCAGGTCGTCGATTTCACGCTGATCGACCTGCCCAATGAAGGGCACATGCTCCACCATGGAGAGGGCCAGCAGATCGCCGAGGCCATTGCCCGCCTCGCCAGCGCGCGCTAAGCCGCCCGCTTTCCCATCTGCCGCCGAAGGATGTTCCATGGACGATGTCAGCTCCAGCCACCTCAACGAAGCCACCAAAGAGAAGTTGCGCCAAACCATAGAACGTATTGAACGAATGGAGGATGAGAAGAAGGAGATCGCTGAGCAGATCAAGGAAATCTACGCTGAAGCGAAGGCGTTTGGATTTGATACGAAGGCGCTTCGCCAGGTGATCCGCATCCGCAAGGTCGACCGGGCCGAGCGCGAAGAGCAGGAAATGGTTCTGGATACCTATCTCGCTGCACTCGGTGAAATATAAGACAGACCGGGCATGGAAGCCGGTCTCTTGTCTTCGCAATTGAAAGCCTGGTGCCAGTCTTATGTGGCAGCCTTTTCCGCCTATGACGTAGCCGCTATCAGCGATCACTGGGTGTTTCCGGCCACGATATTGGTAAAGGGCTCTCCGGTGGTGCTCCCATCAAAAGGACTGTTCGACAAGAACACCGAGACGCTCTGTACTTTTTACCGTGCGCAAGGCGTCGCAAAGGCTGAGCGGAACCTTGTGAGCGTTTTTTCCATGACGCAGGCAACCGCCTCTATCCGGGTTGCCGACACACTGCTGGATTTCTCAGGGGACACAATCGTTGCGTGGGAGGCCGCATATACTTTGACTCTCATCAATGGACATTGGCGGGCCTGCCTTGCCGATGCCGCCGGTGAAATGGCGGCGTGGGCTGATCGAGGCACACCTCTGGGTGGCGGCTGAGGCCGGGCTCGTCTAAATCTCCACCCATGACTGCTGCCTCGCCTGAGCCCCCTGCACCCAAGCTCCATCAGGAGCATGACATCGGCCTCGGCGGCGAAATCCTGACCCTTGCCCTCCAACATGGCGATAGCGCGTTCATCCGACGCTCCAGCCTCGTTTTCGCCAGGGGCGACTTCAAACTTACCACGCACAGGATTGCCAAGACCCGGTTTAATATCTTTGCCCTGTTTTCTGGAGATGTGCGCTAGGCGAATCGTTATGACGCCGAACACGGCCCTGTCACCCTGATGGCCGCACGCGACTACCCCGGTCGCATTGTCGCCCTGCCCGTCTCGCCAGATCGTCCTTTGTTTCTGCAACCGACCCGCTACCTCGCCTATCGCGGCGATGTAACATTCAACGTCCGACGCGTGGCCAAGAAAGAGTTCTGGACCCTGGCAGAAGTGCGCGGAACCGGTCGCGTGTACATCAAATTGCCCGGCGATCCGAAGATCGTTCCCCTGTCAGGCGAGGGCACAATCGTCGATATCAATTATGTGTCCGCTATTTCTGGAGACTTCCAGGCTTTTGGAAAGGTTTTCACCTCCAGCAAGGTGATGAAAAGTGGTGAACTATCCAATGTGCGTCTATCTGGCGTCGGCCACATGGTGCTCCAATCGCAGAACCCGGAAGAGGCCGGCAGTGATGGCGGCGGTGGGATCATCGGCTCCGTCCTGAACGCGCTCCCTTTCTAAGATCGCCGACACAGCCTATGTCAGAGCCATGGCCCGCGACATTGATGAGCGAAAAAAACGCGCTGCCCTGCGCAAATTAAGAACAGCGGCTGCGCTGGCAGAGTCCGGCTTGGGCCCGCCCCTGTCTGACTGGGAGCGCGAATTCCTGGAAGAAGTGGAAGCGCGCATTGAAACCTACGGATCGGCGTTCGGCGATCCGGAAAAGGGCGACCTTGAAGAACCACTTTCAGCGCTCCAGAAAGTCAAGTTGAAGGAGATCGATAAAAAGGCACGCGGTAAGGGCTTAAAGCGTGGAGGCTTTAACCGCAGAGCCTATGACCATCATGGCCCGGCGCCTGAGGCAGACGGCGATCACGTCGAAAAAGCCCACAGTCCATCCATCTCAGATCTGGCAAGGCCACCGCGTTCGGCTGTTGACCCTCCGCCCCCCTCCTCGCCGTCCAAAGCCAAACCGGTTTTCAAGGTGATAGACGGCGGAAAAGCGGACTGAACCTGAAAACGCATTTCTGCGTAAACAAAAGAACAAACCCCATAAGGAATAAAAAATGCAGACCGTCGTCATTACGGGCGCTTCCACAGGAATTGGTCGCGCAACAGCGGGGTATCTGGCCCATCAGGGCTGGCGCGTCTTCGCTGGCGTGCGCAAGGAGAACGACGCCAAAGCGCTCGGCAATGACCATGAAAACATCACCGCGCTAAGGCTCGATGTCACGGATGAACAATCCATTTCAGCCGCCATGGAGACCGTCAGCAATGCCCTGCAGGGGGAAACCCTTTGCGGCTTGGTCAACAATGCCGGGATCGCTTTCATGGGGCCGCTCGCGCTCCAGCCCATGTCCGAGATTGAAGCCCATTTCAGAGTAAACATACTCGGCGCGATCGCCGTGACCCAGGCATTTGCACCGCTCCTCGGGATGGACAGGACCCGGACGGGGGCCCCAGGACGGATCATCAATATCTCCAGCGCAGGTGGCCTGATTGCAGGACCGTTCGTCGGTGCTTACACCGCCACCAAGCATGCCCTGGAAGGCGCGACCGATACATTCCGCCGCGAACTGATGATCTATGGAATCGACGCGATCGTCGTGGGCCCAGGTGCCGTCAAGACGCCGATCTGGGAAAAGGCCGACGAGAAAAATGAAGCCCGCCGCTATGCGAGCAGCGAATGGGCCGGATCTCTCGACGCCTATGCCGACACACTGATGCAGGCTGGTGAGGATGGCTTTTCACCGGAAAAAATTGCCCATGTCATCGAAACAGCGCTGACCGATCCTCGTCCCAAGGCGCGCTATGCACCGGTGCCGAACAAACTGACAAACTTCACTATACCAACACGGCTTCCTAAGCGATGGTTAGACGGGATTTTTGCGAGTCGGTTCGGCATGAAAAAACCGGCCTGAATATCACTCAAGCCGGTCCATTTTGCGAGTAGGGAAATGACTAGGTTGCAGCCCTGTCGAGCGCCGTGCGGATTTCGGCCACGCTCATATCCTTGCTGATCTCACCCACAACCGTACCCGCTTCCAGATCCACAAGGATCATGCGCCCGGTTTTGACACCGTCTGCATAGTGGCCACGCAGGGCTTCACCGATACCGGCAGTATCGGCCCCCGCGAAGAACGCGTCGGCGTCGCGGCTTGAATAGTCCAGCACGACGAAGTGGACCCCTTCAGGATCACCGTCTGCCCGCGCCTCGGTGATCTTAGGGTCGAGTGCCCTACAGCTGCTGCACCAGTCAGCATAGCTCAGGGCAGCCACAATGCGCGCATCTTCTGATGGCGCAGTGGCTTCGATAGGAGCTGTGTTGACTGTGGTTTCGGCAGAACAGGCAACGATGAACCCAAGGGCTACGGCAGACAGGATCAATCTCATTTTCATCTCCTCTTTGTCCAAATGGCTAAGCAGCATAGGGCTCACGCGCACCTCACATCCCCGTGAAGATCGCACCCTGGCTGTAGGCTGACGCCCGGCGCTGCCCCAACGATACCGATTGGCCGTTGCGAATGATCGTGCCATCTCTGACCAATGGATGGATTTCGCAGCAAGACAGCCGGTAAAGGCGGGCTGACCTATCCCTTTGGGGACGAAACGCCCGCTACGGGCAAGACCATGGCGGTCGCGCCGGGGATTCTCTGGGTCCGCATGCCTCTGCCCTTCTCCCTGAAATTTATAAACCTCTGGCTGATCGATGACGGCGAAACGTGGACGATCGTCGATACCGGTATGCCCCTTGACGATACCAAACAGGCCTGGCGGACCATTTTCAAGGATACGCTCGATGGCAAGCCGGTTTCACGCATCATCGTTACCCACATGCACCCGGACCATGTCGGAAATGCGGGGTGGCTTAGCCGCAAGTTTCCAGGTGCGGAACTCTGGATGAGCCAGCTGGAATATCTCACGTGCCGGATGCTGGTTACCGACACGGGCCGTGAAGCCCCAAAGGCGGGTATCGACTTCTATCACAGGGCTGGATGGAACGAAGACCAGATTGAAGTTTATAAGTCACGTTTTGGCGGTTTTGGGCGCGGTGTCAGTCAGATGCCAGACGCTTATGTTCGAATCAAAGACGGTGACACGTTTGAAATGGCGGGCGAGACCTGGAACGTTCTTGTCGGTAGCGGCCACTGCCCCGAGCACGCATGCCTTTATTGCCGAGCGCTGAACCTGTTCATCTCAGGTGATCAGATCCTGCCCCGCATTTCGTCCAATGTTTCCGTCTTCCCCACCGAGCCCAATGCCAATCCTCTGGCCAATTGGTTATCGAGCTGTAAGAAACTCCGAGACTCGCTTCCAGAGGATGTGCTCGTCTTACCGGCCCACAACGAACCCTTCCTTGGGGCGCATAAACGCCTGACACACCTTATTGACGGCCATGAGATGGCGTTGCTGCGCCTGCAATCCAGATTGGGCGACGCCCCGAGACGGGTCATCGACACCTTTCCAGCGTTGTTTGGCCGGAAGATCGGGCAGGACGACCTGGGCATGGCCACTGGCGAGGCTTTGGCTCACCTTAACCTGCTAATAGACAGAGGCCTCGCCCACGTAAGCGGTGATGATCAAGGCGTGGATTGGTATAGTCTGGCTTGATTTTTGGGACAATTGCAGTGTTTGGGCAGATTTTCCGTCGCAATCTGTGTTGGTGACGGCTAGATAGCGATTTGCGATCTCGACACGACCAGAGGCAAGCCCATGGCTACTGATCACTCCTCCAGCGATGGGACAGCTGCGTCGGGCAAACGCACGCTAGGCGACAAAGTTAAGAGAGAGGCAAAGGAATGGGGCACTACGCTTTCTGTTTTCATTCCACTTTTTTTCTTTTTTTCCATGTTGTTTTACGAACAACGCGTCATTCCTTCAGAAAGCATGGTGCCCAATTTAAGGGTGGGCGATCGCGTGGCGGTCTCGAAGTTTGCATACGGCTTCAATCGCCACTCAATCCCTTGGGGCATCGGAAAAATCTTGCCCCTTGGCGAGGGAACCCTGTTTCAGAAAGACCCCCTTCACGGTGATGTCGTCGTGTTTGAACATCCCCATTTTAGCCGGGTCATGATCAAACGTGTCATCGGTTTGCCAGGAGATCGCGTGGAAATGCGTGGCGAACAACTTTTCATGAACGGAGAACCAGTGACCACTGGATTCGAGGGGCGGTTGGACTATCGACCCCACAATGAAGCAAGATCCATAACGGCTCGGGTCTACACTGAGACGATTGGCGGAAAAACATGGTCCACTCACCAATGGGGTCAGGGATCGCCGGGAGACTCAACGGTTGTTTTTGAAGTGCCGCCAGGACATGTCCTGTTCATGGGCGATAATCGCGACAATTCAAAAGATGGCCGCGACCTGTCGGGACACTGCCCTGCACGAGATGGCGTTGTTAGCGAGGCGGGATGTGATCTACCGCCCGGCGTAACCGCGGATCGGGCCTCCGTCGGGTTTGTTCCCATGGACCATCTAATCGGGCGAGCCGAAACGGTGATATTGTCGACCTATCGGTGCCGGGCTTCTGGTGACAGTGAATGCCTTGATGGCCGCCTTTGGAAGGGCCTTTGACCGCAAACTGGCTCTACTGACCCGTTCGCAAGAGCTAGAAACGGGAGATGCCTTGCCGCTAGGCGGAGTTCCCGCTAGGTCCCGCGCACATGACGCACTGCCCCGATACCCATATTGCAACGACCCATCCTGAGTCTTCTGGTGATCTGGCGACGCTACCTCCGGCCACGATGGGGCCAATCATCATATCCAGGCATGGCAAACCGGCGCTGGACCGCGGCCAGGGGCCCCGCTTGACGTGGCGCGAATACATCGATTGGTGGGCACGCTACGAAACCGGAAGCCTCGCGACCGGGCAAATCGCACCGCAGGCCCTTAAGCAAGCTGTGATCGATGCAGATTTTGTCCTGACATCGCAGCGGCCACGCGCCCAGGAAACAGCCGCCCTGGCAGCGCCGCACCACCAAGCGACAGTCTCTGCCCTGTTTAATGAAGCACCGCTTCCACCGCCGCGATTGTCTGGTATGCGCTGTCTTCCGAAGACTTGGAACGTGCTGGCCCGCACCGCCTGGCTGACAGGTCACACCTTGGATGGCGAATCCGTCTCTCAGGCCAAAGTCCGCGCATCGCAAGCGGCTGACCACCTTCATGAAATAGCCCGAGAGGGCAAAGTCTACCTGGCGGCCCATGGCTGGTTTAACCGCATGCTTCGCCCGGCATTGAGGGCCAAGGGGTGGCGCGAAGTCCACGATGGCGGAGACGCTTATTGGAGCTTTCGGGTATTCAAGCACAGCGCCGGTGAATGAGTGCCGCTTAGCGTTTCCTCGCGAGTCGTTCCAGGTCTTCCAGTGCCGACACCGTCACCAGATCCATGGCATTTTTCTGTGTTGGCGTGCTGCCGTCTGGAAATCGAATGTCCCGCCAGAGCGCGAGTTTGGCCATGACTTCATCAAGCGACCCCGCAGGCGTCTTCCGGATCAAATCCAGTAGTTTCACGGATGAACTTTTCAGTGAATCTCGCTGATTGTCGAGCTGATAGAAGAGTTCAGTATTTGCTTTTTCCGAGAAGAACAATTCGTCTTGCTGTACTTCAATTTGGGTAATCTGATTTTTGCACGCATACCATTTATCTACAAGTTCGAAGACGGAAGCAGAACCCGCTTTGCTTTTTGATCGTTTCGAAACGCCCGCTGAGGAACTGTTATCTGGTTTCATTTTCGCATCTGTCTGTAGACTGGAGGCAGGCTGATACGCTGTGTATTTGTTTGCGGCCATCCCGTATTTGCAGGACAAATGCAGCGCCAACTGTATTGTTCTTGGATGTGAAGGGTTAACGGGTTTAAGGCGGACAATCAGTCGAACACGCCAACCACGATGCCTCGCAGGGCAGCAGACACCCGGTCTCGAACGCCAAGCTTCTTGAAAATGCGCTTCAAATTCGTATCGACTGTGCTCGGGCTGATCCCCATTTCTCTCGCGATCTTCCCGTTACTAAGCCCTCGAGCAACCCAGCGAAGGGTTTCAGCTTCGCGGTCAGAGAGTTTTGCTTCGATAGGTTCGAGTGGATTGAGGTCACAGAATTTCAGGTGCGAGAGTTGGCATGCCTCAAAAAGCACTGTGACCTCGTCGCCTTCTGGAACACCGGACAACGGACCGTAGCCAACGCCACAATAGCCATTGCGACCATGCGGACCAAAAACCGGTATGGCCAATCCATTGCCTAGCCCCTCTGAAGCCAAGATATCCATGAACTCAGATTCCTTGGAAGACAGGCCAGATGCACCAACGAGGTCAAGCCACTTGAAGGGTTTGGTACTCGCCTGGCTGATGCGAGGAATGGGATCGGTTTTGAACAGTCTGTCATCAATGTATCGCGTCACCCAAGACTGTGGAAATCCATAGGCGTAAATGAGCTGACCAGGGTCATATTCGCTTTCACTCGAACCGACGGGTGGTAGATAGTGGTAGCTCATGAATCGGCAGCCCCGGGACTTCAGGAATCTGATCGACGCTTGCTCCAGTTCAGACTGTGCTTTCAGGCCTGCAATCGTATTTGCGTATTCTCGTAGGGACTGATCCATACCTGCTGCCCGCATCCAGAAAGCATCGATACCATACTTGCTCGTGATTTCAGACACGAATACTAAAGCAGTGCTGGGTGAGGGGACTGTTTGTGGCAAACTTAGGCGGCCCATTGCGACTGTTCAGAGCACTGCCTATGATGAATCAAACGGGAGAAAGCGATGGCTACCAAAGTTGCCCCGGCAATTGACAAGATGTCGTTTGAAGCGGCCTTGGCTGAACTTGAGGCCATTGTCTCCAAACTGGAGCGCGGCGATGTTGAGCTCGAAGAGTCGATCGCTATCTACGAGCGTGGATCAAAGCTCAAAACCCATTGCGAAGCCAAACTGAAAGCGGCCGAGCTTAAAGTTGAACAAATTGTCCAGGGGACCGATGGCGCCGTAACTACGGAGCCAGCAACGTTCGACTGATCATGTTGCCACGCGGCTGAGGGAGGCTGAGATATGGATTTTGAACGCCGCCTGAAAGAGGTCGCAGACAAACTGACGGTGGCGCTCGACCAGCTAATTCCTCCTGCAGGTGGGCCTGAAGCCGATCTGATGCGCGCGATGCGCCATGCCGCACTGGCCAATGGCAAGCGAATGCGCCCGTTCTACGTTCTGGAAACGGGCCGAATGTTCCGGGCGCCTGAAAAATCATTGCTGCGCACGGCTGCGGCGCTTGAATGCGTGCACACCTATTCCCTTGTCCATGATGATTTGCCATGCATGGACGACGACACCCTGCGCAGAGGCCAGCCAACTGTGCATGTCGCATTCGACGAAGCAACGGCAGTCCTCGCGGGCGATGCCCTCCTGACATTGGCATTCAGGATCCTGGCCGATGAGGATACCCATGATGATCCCCAGATCCGCATTGATTTGATCACAAAGCTTTCTGATGCAGCCGGTGCGGTGGGCATGGTGGGAGGCCAAATGATCGATATGTTGGGCGCTGAAATGTCTCGCGATCTGCATACGATTACGCGGATGCAGCGCCTCAAGACAGGGGCGCTCATATCCTACTCGACCGACTCAGCAGCTCTTATCGGCAAAGCCACCCAGCAAGAGAGACAAGCCCTGGCAGGCTTTTCTCACGACCTGGGCCTCGCCTATCAGATTGCCGATGATATCCTCGATGCGACAGGCCAGGAAAGCATGACCGGGAAGGCCGTTCGCAAGGACGCTAAGGCCGGTAAGGCCAACTTTGTCACCTTGCTTGGGCTAGAAGGCGCCAAAGAGCGCGTGCGTCTTCTTGCCGCCCAGTCAAAGGATCACCTCGCTATCTTTCACAATCGAGCCGATATTCTGCTGCAATCGGTTGATTTTGTTTTAGGACGAGAGCGCTAAGGCCAACTCCACACGTGTTCCGATGGTCCGATGACGGCAGGTTTATGACGAGACGATGACGATACCAAACACCACCCGACTCCTCGATGAAATAGATGATCCCAAGGATCTAAGGGGTCGCTCTCGATCTGAGCTGCGCCAAATTGCCGATGAGGTGCGCGATGAAGTTATCGATACCGTAGCAGTGACGGGAGGACATCTCGGCTCCGGGCTGGGCGTCGTGGAACTGACGGTAGCAATCCACGCAGTGTTCAATACGCCCGACGACAAACTGATCTGGGATGTGGGTCACCAGTGTTACCCCCATAAACTTCTCACCGGGCGCAAGGACCGTATCAGAACACTTCGCCAGGGCGGCGGGCTCTCTGGGTTTACCAAACGCAGCGAAAGCGAATACGACCCCTTCGGCGCGGCCCATGCCTGCACCTCTATCTCGGCTGGCCATGGATTTGCGAAATCTAGGGATATCCAAGGAAAAAACAATCATGTGATCTGCGTGATTGGTGATGGGTCCATGTCTGGTGGCATGGCCTATGAGGCCATGAACAATGCCGGCCATGATGGAAACAAGCTGGTGGTCATTCTCAATGACAATGACATGTCGATCTCGACACCCGTCGGCGCCATGAGCCACTATCTGTCTCAGCTCGTGAGCTCTGGCCCCTATCGCGGATTGCGGAAGCTGGCCAAGCGAATTGCGCGCCCCATTGGTCTCGAAACGCCGGCCCGCAAAGCCGAAGAATACCTGCGCGGCTTCACCATGGGTGGGACGTTGTTTGAAGAACTTGGGTTCTATTATGTCGGCCCCATAGATGGCCATGATATGGATGTTCTGTTGCCCATCCTTGAAAATGTGCGCGCCATTGAAGACCGGCCAATCTTGATCCACGCAGTCACCACGAAGGGAAAGGGGTACGCGCCTGCGGAAAACAGCGACGACAAATACCACGGTGTCTCGAAATTTTCCGTCGTGACGGGCGAGCAGAAGAAGTCTACGCCCAAGGCGCCGAGTTACCAGAAAGTCTTCGGAGACGCGATCACGGAGCTCGGTTACCAAGATCCGCTTGTTTGCGCCGTAACGCCGGCCATGCCGGGGGGCTCGAAGACTGACATCTTCGCCAAAGCATTCCCAGATCGCCACTTCGATGTCGGCATCGCTGAACAGCACGCCGTCACATTCGCTGATGGTCTGGCTGCCGATGGCATGAAGCCTTTCGCAGCGGTTTACTCAACCTTCCTTCAGCGGGGCTATGACCAAGTTGTCCACGATGTCGCGATTCAGAAACTGCCTGTGCGGTTTGCCATCGACCGGGCTGGTCTCGTTGGCGCGGACGGGGCAACCCATGCGGGAAGTTTCGATGTGGGATATATGGGTGCATTGCCCGGCATGATCTGTATGGCCTGCGCAGACGAAGAAGACCTCGCCCGAATGGTGATGACAGCGTATCTTTATGATGAAGGCCCGACAGCGTTCCGCTTCCCCCGTGGTGAGGGCATCGGTATTGGTATGTCAGCCCAGCCAGAGCCCTTGGAGATCGGCAAAGGCCGCATCGTCCGTGAAGGCACCAGCATTGCGATCCTTTCATATGGAGCTCGGCTGCAGGAAGCGCTCAAAGCTGCAGAGATGCTACAAGCCCAAGGCCTTTCAGCAACGGTCGCCGACGCGCGATTTGCCAAACCACTGGACACCGAATTGACCGAGCGCCTCGCCAAGGCGCACGAGGTCATCATTACAGTGGAAGAAGGCGCGGCCGGAGGTTATGGCGCCTTTGTGCTTCAATACTTGGCCGGCGCGGGCGCATTGGACAACGGCCTCAAGATTCGCACCATGACCCTGCCGGACGTCTTTCAAGATCAGGATACGCCCTACAATATGTATGAGGCTGCTGGCCTGAACGCACGCCATATTGCATCCAAGGCCATTGAAGCGTTGGGCCGCGGAAACCTTGCTGAAATTGAGCGTCTGGCCATGGGCGCTGCGGGCTAACTATCAGGCTGGCGGCGGCGCCAGAACCAGGCGGTGGCTAGCAGCAAGATGCCTGGGAGCGCGCCGTATATCATCGCAACATTGGGCGTAATGATGGCTCGCCATTCAAAAATCTTACTGTCCTGCTGCTTTCTAACAGCCTGCTGCAGCGCGGATAATTCAAGAGCGCAATTGGACCTTTTCATCCGTTCCGGGTCATCCTGGCACGCTTGATAGTCGCGGCTAGCCTCCTGCAGGGCCTGCGCCCGCAAAAGCGGCGGCTCGTAGTCACTGTTTTCCATGAACCGGAGCGCCGACAGATATCCACCGAGGCCGCCAGCGATTGCGATGAGCACGAAAATCGCAACCAGAAAAATTCGCACCTGTCACACCCTTAGCAAGACGTCTACTTATCAACGCCGACCTAAAACTATACCCCGGCACGCTCCAACATCGTATCGAAAGCTGCCCAGAACTCAGAGCGTTTTTCGTCTTTCTCCATAAGGATTTCATGCATCGCCCCGTCCACCCTAATGTGCTCGCAATTGGGCAATGACTCGCAAATCCGGTCATGGCTTCGATTGTCCACCAGTTTCTCCTCCCCAGCCGACGCTACCAGGATAGGGATTTCAATCGCTTCCAGCTTGGACCTGCGCGCAAACGTTCTTACGATGGCAAGAGACGCACCAAGCCACCCCCAAGTCACGGGACCCAGCTCCAAATCAGGCGCAGTATCGATCAGGTCTCGATGAATCTGCCAGCGATTCTCATCATGGGTGACGACATTGTCTTTGAATCGCTCCGGCGGGCCGGGTTGCTGTGCATAATCGCCCGAACGACCCATGGCGCGCATTGCCCAAACAAGATAGCGCATGCCGAACAACCGGGTCCGCAAACCCCACATCGGTGCGCAAAAGGCGGCCGCGCTAACCTCTACAAGCTTTTCCGAGATTGCAGCCAATGCGATTGCGCCACCCATGGAGTGTGCCAATGCCACATAGGGACGCGGTAGCTTGTCCCCAAGTTCATCCAATCCCTTTTGGAGAGCGCCCATAAAGGTCTGGAAATCATCGATGTGCCCTTTGCTGCGATCTTCCAACAAGCGCTCGGATAACCCCTGGCCCGGCCAATCGAGAATCAGGGCAGCGAACCCTTTGGCCTGAAGCTCCCGGGCCACCTCAAAATATTTCTCGATAAATTCTGTTCGCCCCGGACAGACGATAACCGTACCCCGCACTGTGTCCAGGGTCAGTGCCGGCACGAGGCAGGCCCGCAACCGACGACCTGCTGAGCTGGTAAACCAAACAAGCTCCGCGCCCTCGGGGCGTGGATTGCCTGGGACTTCCACAAGATGATCGAGTTCAGACAGCACGCTCATATCGACACCCTAATACAAATAAGGGCCCAGCACAGCTGCCGAGCCCTCACTAATTCTACTCAAAGGCGTGAACCCTAGCTGAATTTGCTCATCAGGGATTGAAGCTGCATGGCAACGGACATGTCGCCTTCAACTTTCAGTTTTCCCTGCATGAACGCCATGGTCGCATCCATGTCGCCAGAAGATATCTTTTGAAAATCGTCCCAGTCGACCTTGATCGTGGCGTCAGCGTCGCCGTCGTCATTTGACGCAGATCCTCCAGCGCCATCTATGAAGAGCTTGCCGACATCGCCGAAATCGAATTTCACTTTTTTGGTGAAGTCGCCGCCGCCGCTGACAGCTTCATTGGCTTTCGAGGTGAGTTCTTCGAGGGTCATGCGCTATCCTCCATGTTGATCGCAATTGAAGTCGATAAAGCAGGATGCATCTGACGATGGCAAGGGGGCAGTGCTTGACGTGCCCCAGCGGCACCCCGTTTTCTGTTCCCATGAGTTGGGAAAAGTCGATTGAAGAGCTCCGCAAACGGGAACGCTTGGCCGAGGAGATGGGGGGGGACGAACCTGTCTCGCGCCAGCGCTCGCGAGGTAAGCTCACGGTTCGCGAGCGCGTCAGTTTCCTGACCGACCCCGGCAGTTTCCACGAGATTGGCAAGATCGCCGGTGTCGCTATCTATGATGCAGAAGATACGCTCCGCGACTTTCGCCCGTCCAACTCCGTCATGGGTCGCGCCACACTAGACAATCGCCCCGCAGTCATCCTCGCCGATGATTTTACCGTACGAGGCGGCGCCGCAGACGCCTCGATCTGGCAAAAGATGGTCCAGGCCATCAAGATGGCGGCTGAGTATCGCATGCCGCTGGTTCAAATGATCGACGGCACCGGAGGCGGCGGCAGCGTCAAGATGCTGGAGAAAGATCCGCGCACCTACATCCCAGAAACGCCGGGCTGGAATGAAATCGTCCACGGCCTGACACAGGTGCCCTTCGTCTCCCTCGCTCTCGGACCATGTGCAGGTATGGGCGCAGGCCGGGTCGCTGCCAGCCACTACAGCGTGATGGTGAAAGGTCTCAGCCAAGTGTTCGTCGCCGGGCCACCGGTGAGTCGCGCGCTGGGTGAAGACGTCACCAAGGAAGACCTTGGCGGTTGGCAGATCCAGGCGCGCAATGGGACCGTTGATGATGTCGTCGAGTCCGAAGCAGATGCCTTTAAAGCGGCGCGCACATTTCTGTCCTATCTGCCTTTAAGCGTGGACAGCCTGCCTGACCGTCAGCCGCCTTCTGACCCCGCCGACCGGCGTGACGAGCGTCTCATCTCCATCGTACCAACCGATGGGACCACGCCCTACAAACCGCGCACCATCATTGAGGCGGCGGTGGATCGCGGTACGTTCTTTGAGATTGGGAAGCAATGGGGCCGGGGAGTCGTGACGGGGCTTGCGCGAATTGATGGATATCCTGTCGCTATACTGGCAGGCGATCCGTTCTTCCTCGACGGTGCCTGGACAGGTGACGTCTGTGACAAGGTCACCCGCCATGTGGATCTTGCCAGCCTGTTCCACCTGCCCGTCGTACACTTCGTGGACTGTCCTGGATTTGCCGTTGGCGTTCGCCACGAAACCGCCGGCGTTACCCGTCGCGGCGTGCGGGCCATGAACGCAATTTATCAGGCCGGTGTGCCGGTCTGCTCAATTGTGATTCGTAAAGCCTACGGCCTTGCTGGCAGTGCGATGATGAACCAATCGCGCACAAAGTGGAGATATTGCTGGCCGTCCGGCGATTGGGGCTCCCTGCCCATGGCCGGCGGGATCGAAGCCGCTTTCCGGAAGGAACTTACCGAAGCGGAGGACCCGCAAGCGCTGATTGACCAACTCAACGCAAAGTTCAAAGCGATTGCCTCGCCGTTTCGAACAGCTGAAAGCTTCTATGCTGAAGAAATCATCGATCCGCGCGACACCCGTCCCCTTCTGTGTGACTTTGTGGAGCATGCCCAACGCGCCCTGAAATCAGGCACATGGACACCAGCGTGGCGGCCTTAATAATTGGGAATAGCGCGCCTCAACATGGTCACAGAACCGCCACTTGGTTCACGCTCCATGGATCAGTAAGACACGACCTGTCTGATTGACCCATTGGAGACCCCGAATGATTCGTATCGTCCTTGCCACTTCAGCACTCGCCTTTCTAGCGGCGTGCGCCTCTTCGACGACAGATCCGCTTGAACCAGCCATAGCCATTGAGCCACCCATTGAAGCAGCAGATCTGGCTGATAATCCGTTCAGTCTTGCCATGGCCACGGTGTCATCGCTCAAGGAGGCTGGGAATGAACAGACGGCGATTGACCGGCTGACCCAACTTTTGGGAGACGAATCGCTCGGCAACACTGAACGTGTATTGGCGCTGGAAACCCGCGCCGACCTGAGGGCTGGTGACGGCAATGACGTTTTCGGGGCGATTGAGGATTATTCGGCCCTGCTAGACATGGATGGGCTGACGGCTGACCAGACGGTCGCGTATACTGAGGCCCGCGACGTCCTGAATGGCGAAGCCACATCGCTTAATTTTCTGCTTGATCAGGGCAACTTATCTCGTACCGAGCAGTTCGAGACTCTGTTTCGCCTCGGGCAACACCAGGATGCTATGGACTATGTGCTGGCCAACGGTCTGACACCCTCGAACGACTATCTGGTCGATATGTACCAGATGGGCTTCCTGTGTGAGGGCGATGAGTATGGAGGCCCGGTCTACAACGCCACCGAACCGGATGGAACACCACGCGCCCTGCAATATTGCGACTTCGGCAAATAAGCTCACACACATAAAAAAAGCCGCGCCGTATCAACAAACAGCGCGGCAATCCAATTTGGTCTAACGGGACGAGCGATATCCATGTACTGGAAAAGATGGAGACCCGTACCGGTGGCTGCCTAAGGAGTGAGCGAAGGTCTTAGGCGCCATGCGTGCAAGGGGGGAGGGTTAAACGCCCGATACAGGTCTCCGAGCTTTTGAGTTTAGCCTGCGTAGCGCTTCGCACGTGCCCTACGCCACGTGCGCCGGGCTATGCTCTCGTCTGCATGCTTTGCAGGCAATACTTTGACCTGCGGCGCGAACATCATGGCATTTGGGCCTTTCGCGTCTCGACCGGCACCGAGAGTGGCCGAGGCTTCGGTCAACGGGGCAGAGGCCAAACGATTGGGGCTAAACATTTTTGTCTCCTGCTTGCGCTTTGATGATGGTGAGATTGATATGCGAGCGGCATTGTTCCAATCGAAAGAACTTCTCAGTTCGATAGCTTAAGGCTATAGAATAGTGATGCGCCCAACCCTTCGCCAACTCCAATATATCGTCGCCGTCGCCGAGACCGGTCGCTTCGGAGATGCCGCGCGTCGCTTGCATGTCAGTCAACCGAGCCTGTCGAACCAGATTGCCGATGTTGAAGCCGGCCTTGGTGTCACGCTCATTGAGCGAAGCCGATCGGGCGCAATACTGACACCGCGCGGTGAAGAGTTCGTCCGCAGGGCTCGAACCATCCTGCGCCAGGTCGAAGACCTTAGGGCCGCAGCCCAGCACGAAGCGGGCACCCTGTCGGGCCGAATTCGCCTTGGTGTCCTGCCGTCAATCGGACCATACTTGCTACCGGCGGCTGTTCTGCAACTCCACGGTCAGTACCCGGATCTAAGGTTGGGTGTGCGCGACGAGAACACAGTCGACCTCGAACGCGGCCTGGCCGACGGACGGCTCGATACCGTGATCTCCACAGCACAGGACCATCCGGGGAGTGCCGCACTGGCTCTTTTCATGGAAGATATGTGGATCTGCGTGCCTCCGGACCATGACTTGGCCGCGTTCGATGGCCCAGTCACTCTGGGCGCGCTAACCGGGCTAAACCTGCTGAGCCTGGGCTTCGGTCACCGATTGGCTTTTATCGTCCAGTCCTTGGCCGACGAAGCCGGGGCCTATGTTTCCTCGGAATATGAAGGCACCAGCCTCGACGCTTTGCGGCAGATGGCCGCCATGGGCGTTGGCGTGGCGGTGTTACCCAGCCTCTACACAGTGCGAGAAGCACGCAGAGACGCTGGCTTGTGCCTGAGACGCATCAATCATCCCCTAGCCCGCAGAGAGATTTCCCTGATCTGGCGGGAGACGTCACCATTAGCGCAAGGGTTCTCTACGCTCGCCGAAACGCTCTCAAATGTCGCTGAAGACCTGCTGCGCGAATGAAGGTGCTACCCTGCCCCGGCGGTAGACTTGGACAAGGGCCCTCTCACGCATTATCTTACAGTGCTTGGTGTCATGGGAGATCTTCCAATGTTCCTGAACTTCTTCAACGAGCTAAGAGCGGCCAAAGTTCCCGTAACGCTGAAGGAATACCTGATGCTCATGGAGGCGATGGACAAGGAGGTCATTGACCGGTCGATTGAGGACTTTTACCATTTATCTCGCGCGGCCCTCGTCAAGGACGAGCGCAATATAGACAAATTCGACCGGGTTTTCGGCCATGTGTTCAAGGGCCTCGACACCATGGCCGACGCTGTCGATGTCCAGGACCTGCCCGAAGAGTGGCTTCGCAAGATGTCGGAAAAGTTCCTGTCGGCAGAGGAGATGGCGGAAATCGAAGCTCTGGGCGGCTTCGAAAAGCTCATGGAAACGCTGAAACAGCGTATGGAAGAGCAGAAAAAGCGCCACGAGGGCGGCAATAAATGGATCGGCACCGGCGGCACCTCGCCCTTTGGTGCCAACGGCTATAATCCGGAGGGCGTACGGATAGGCCAAGACAAGTCGCGTCATCGCAAGGCCGTGAAAGTCTGGGACAAGCGCGAATTCAAGAATTACGATGACAGTATCGAGATCGGCACGCGCAACATCAAGATCGCGATGAAGCGCCTTCGCAAGTGGGCGCGCGATGGCGCAGCCGAAGAACTCGACCTGGACCAGACCATCCGCAACACGGCCAAGCAGGGCTATCTCGACATCGAGATGCGGCCAGAGCGCCGCAACACAGTATCGGTTTTGTTGCTGATGGATGTTGGCGGCTCAATGGACCCCCATGTTCGCATCATGGAAGAATTATTTTCCGCCGCGAAGAGCGAAATCAAGACGCTGGAATACTTTTACTTCCACAATTGTCCCTATGAGGGCCTTTGGAAAGACAATCGTCGACGTCGGGTAGACGTCATCCCGACCTGGGATGTGCTTCACAAATATCAAAGTGACTATAAGGTCATCGTTGTGGGCGACGCTACGATGAGCCCCTATGAAATCACCTATGCAGGCGGAAGTGTTGAGCACTGGAACGAAGAGGCCGGCGGCCTCTGGCTGCAACGCTTCGTCGGCACCTATCCGAACATGGTCTGGCTGAACCCAGTCAAGCAAGGCGCCTGGGACTACACCGCATCCATCCAGCTCATCCGAGACCTCATAGGCCCCCAGCGCATGTTCGAATTGACCCTGGCCGGACTGGATGAGGCAATGAAGGAATTGTCGCGATAGTCCAAAACGGTGTTGGCGCGCATAGCGCGCCATGCACCAAGGGAATCCGGGTTTCCGGATACATTTCCTGCCGATTTTCCAACCTCTACAATCGGAAGGGTCTGATTAGACTGTGGGGTCAACGCCTAGATGTGGAGCCTCAATAGACTGTTCTGTTCGAGAGGCAGTCGGCTGATGGGTGGTTTGGCTTTGAGGGCTGAATGAAGATGGATACCTTTTGCGTTTCATTCAGGTCGCGAAGGGATCAGCTGCCCGCATGAAAACCAACAAAGAAGCCGCCCCATCGTGGGGCGGCTCTTTTCTTTTTGTGCTGAGCCCAGCCGGGCTAGGCGACAGCAGGTATCGCCGATGGGGAGAGGGCAGCATTCCCATCCTGCCCAAGCAAATCGCCAAGATGTCCGAAACCTGTAATTCCGTAGGTGTCTTCGGCAAAGCCTGCGATCGATGGCAAGAGCATGCCGATCTCTCTGTGGCCAAGGCCATTGTCCTGCAGACGGGAAATCATCCCTGCAGCGACACAACGGCGCCCACCCGGGGTCTGCTCGATCAAGCGAGCGATGACTCCATTTGGCGCGCCAATTTCAGAACCAGTACGCGCAGACAGAGTGCGTGCACCTGGCAACCGTTTGAAGATCGCCTCTGCAAAGGGTGATCCTTGTCTCTCGGCGGCATTGAAGACAATGCCGAGCGCGGTGCGAGCATTGGCTTGGGTTATTCCGGTCTCGTTTGCCACGTGGCGAGTAAGGTCCCTCAACATTTGTTATAGCTCCTCTTAAAATTATCGTTGAGGCGATTAACCAATATAAGGGCTAAGCAAAGGTTTCTCTTGACCTCCTCAGGAGTGTGCGATTCTCGCCGAATTGGCATCAAAAGTGAATCGGCTTTAAGCAGGGTGAAAATTCTGGGAAGTTTTGTTAAGACTTGTCGATTGGCGACTTGAAAGTCCTAATATGCCTTAAGATCGTCCAGATTGATGGGCGAGTGCTGGGGCAAACAGATTGGAGCGTGTGATGGGCGAGAACGCCGACACCAATCCAGGACTGCAGTCCCCGGCTTCGGCCGGCGAATATGACGTGTACCTGGCCTACACCGACGCTGACGAGGATATTGCAAAAGCGCTCCAGCAGGAACTGCATCGGCAAAAGCCCGGTTTGCGTATTTGGCGCGAGAAAAAGCGCATAGGCGTAGGCGACGCTTTTAACCAGGCCGCCGATATGGCCATCTCGGGCTGCAGCGTGGTCTTGGCCATATGGACCAAACATGCCGCCCGTTCTGGAGCGTTTACGCTCGAGGCGCGCCGCGCGATGACCTTGCGCAAACCTTTTGTAAACCTGCTGGCCGAGATCCCGACCTCGGCGTTGGCTCCACCATATTCCAAATACTCGGCCTTTGAGATCGACGAAGTGTTTGCAATGGCTGGCCGATCCGAAGGCTGGCTGCCGCCGGCACGTCCGCACAAGGATGACCTTGAAGATGAGTTGAAACCGGTCCTCGACAGGGTTTCGCTGCATATGCGTCAGAATGGGGACCAGGCCTCGGCCATTGCAGATGGGCTAATCACAGGTGTGATTGATGCCGCCGGCGAACCCCATACCGCAAAGTTCGAAACGCTTGTGAAGTCCATCGCGCCGGGCGATCCGGCCACGGCGATCGAAGTGCTGGGCTTGGCGGCTTATTCCGAAGCCGAAATCAACACATTGGTTTCGCCGCAAAGCGTGCGCATCGCGTCTAAAAAGGAAGATGAGAAGCCATTGCCCTGGGGAGCGTGGTTTGTTCGCCCCCAGGTTCGCAAGGTCGAAGCTGTCCAAAAAGACAATGGTATGGTCTATGCGCTCGGCGGATTTCTGGTTGCCGGGTTGGGTGCCCTTGCCCTTTGGGTGATGGGGTCAACCATAAACGCGCCATTGGAGGATCGAACATCAGGTCCGCTGATCACGGCTGGGACGGACCCATCGGAATCTGCCGATGGGACTAATGGGGACTCGCTTCTGCCTCCGGCGCGGAACGCCGCGACGCTTGAGAATTGTGCGCTCAATTCAGATGGTTCGATTACTGGTGCGCCCTGTCGCCTTTCGGCAAACATTGCCCCGCTCCTTGGCCCAGATGCTGTGGGACCTGCAACGGGAATCCAACCGGCGTCAGGCGATGTTGAACCCACGCTCGATGCCTGCATCGTTTCGTTGGGCGGCGCCATTGAGAATGCCCCGTGCCGCCTGAATGCGCGGTACGTCCCGCCCAGCCTTCCGGTGCCGGATGTGATAAATCCGCCCTGTATCAGCGAGCCAGACGGTTCGATACAGAGTGTGCCCTGTACGCTAGAAGGTGTCTTCGAGGCACCGGCTCCCGAACAGATAGAAGTCGAGGTTCCGGTCGAGCCAGAGCCAATACAGCTTTGCGCCGTCAACACGGACGGTTCTATCGATGACACCCCTTGTACGCTGGTAAGTGCCCTTCCCGCCCCCGAGCCTGACCGTATCGAGGTGCTTGTCCCAGCCGACGCTCCAGAGCGGGAGGCCTGCATTGTGAGTGCGAGCGGTGCGATTGAAAACGCACCCTGCTTGCTGTCATCGCCCGTTGACGCTCCGGCTCCCGAACGGATTGAAGTGCCGGGCGAACGTGTGGTTGAAGTGGAAGACTTGCCTGTATGTACAGGTCTTGTCGCTGGGCGTGAAGTCGAAGAAGGCTGCAAATTGGATGAGCCGATCCGCCTGGCCTATGAGACCTGCAATAGCGATACCTCCAACGCGCCCTGCACCATTATGCAGCCCAGAACTCGCTTTGCTTCAGACGATGAGTTCAATGCACCGGCCCCCGTCGCTGGATTGGACACAAGTCGGCCCGCAACGGCTTCTGTCCTCCCACGCCGGGGAGATTTCCCTCCAAGACCGTTGAATATGCCGGCCAATCTTGAGCCCTGTGAAGACGTCATCAACGTGCCTTGCAGGTTCACGGTTGAAAAGGCTGGCTTGGACACACTGACAGAGATCGCGGAGGTATATTACGGCAACACCCAAGCATGGTGTCGCATTTACCGGGCAAACCAAAACACATTCGGTAGCCGCAATCGCTCGCGCCAAGGCAGCAACCCAAATTGCATCTTCATGAGCGATGTCTTCGATCTGCCAGATCGCAATGCCGATAATCGCTACAGTCTTCGCGAATGCCCGCCACCGCAGACATCAAATTTCTGCGGCCCGCCCGCACAATAAGCCAGCTGGTTCGGCGCTCACATCGCCAACCCGCTGCAAGCATCAGTGCCGCTTTTGCGGGCCCATAAAGCCAAAGAGGTGGCCGGCCACTTTGCGCATCTGGATCTCTTCAGAGCCTTCAGTGATACGGTAACGCCGGTGGTGACGGTAGATGTGCTCAAATGGCTTGTGGCGGGAATACCCGATGCCTCCATGGATTTGCATCGCCCGGTCGGCGGCTTCACAGCACAGCCGATTTGCCCGGTAGTTGCACATCGAGACCTTGTCAGACAGGTGCACGGCGACTTCAGGCTTCGACAACTGGTCCATTTCCCAAGCCGTCTTGAAGATCAGGAGTCGGAGCATTTCTGCCTCACTCACCAGTTCCACCACCGGAAACTGTATCGCCTGATTGACCGCGAGCGGCTTTCCGAAGGGCGAACGCCGGCGAGCATACTCGATACTTTCATCCATGCAGAAGAGCGCTGCTCCGACACTGCTTGCAGCCTGACGAATGCGGTTCTCATGGACAAAATGCTGCGCCAAGGCCAGTCCACCATCTGGTGGACCAAATACGGCGGTGTCGGGCACCCAAACATCCTTGATCGAAACCCTCGGATGATCAGTCGGCATGTTGAAAGTCCAAAGGTATTCTTCAATAACGACGCCTGGGTCTTCTGCCGGTATCAGCAGACATGTAATCCCCCGCGCATCACCATCCCTGCCGCTGGTGCGCGCAAAGCACATCATGTGGGTGGCGATATGCATACCGGTCGTCCACATCTTTTCCCCGTTGATACGCCAACCGTTGACGCCATCGCGGCTTTCTCGAACGGCTCGGGTGTCCATATGTGTGGCATCTGACCCGTGTTCGGGTTCCGTCAGTCCGAAAGTCGCTATGAATCGGCCAGCCAAGGCCTCTTCGACCAAATGCGACTGGTCCGGTCGCGCAAAATCCCGCAGCATTAGGATCTGGGGCATGTTCCCTACGATCGAGTGCTCATTTTGCAGATCGTTGTGCAGTCCGAGCCCCTTCCTTGCCAAATGTTCCCGGATGATCGCCATACCGAGATTGGTTCCATCCTGGCCACCATAGGCCTTTGGCAGCGCATAGCGGAGATGGCCGGCCCGGTCGGCCCGGCGCTTTGCTTCACGCAATAGATCCTCCCACTCTGGGCGCGGCAGACCGCCCTTGTCGAAATCCGTTCGTGCCCATTCCCGGCGATGGTCGAAAAAACGGATATTGTCATCGACCTGCTCTAGCGGGCGGATCTCGGCTTCGATGAATGCATCGAGTTCCACCAAGTAGTCCGCGATACGCTGCGGGATATTGAAGTCCATTCTACGTGTGCCTCCCTCATATTCTCTTTTCAGGAATTCTAGAGGAAGAGTGGATGTTGGCGATAGCCCTTGTTTTCTTCCATGGATTTTTGACGCGAAAGGTGAAACGTCCCTGTGGAGCTTTCCCTATGATGACCCGTAAATTGAGTGTGGGTCGATTGCAGACTTCTTGTGCTACCGCCATCCGAGCACCCTCCGATCACCCTAAAAGGATAGACGCCAGAGCGCGCCCCCAGGGCAGTGCCCCCACAACCCCCAAAGCTATCGGGACCGCTGAATGTAGAAACCGATCGACCAGGGCCCTTTCCGGTCAATTTGCATCGTTTGGCGGGGCGTCTCGTCCGCGCTGGACGTCGTCGCACTCCACCCGACATGCCCGCATGCCCGTCCGGTGTGCTCCTGGCCCTGACGAAAAAATCAAACGACCAAACGGTGCAAATTGGCCGGAAAGAGCCCCAAATTATAAAAAAGCCCCGCCGAGCAATCACCCGACGGGGCCTGATTTAGCGCCTGAAACAGGCTCCCGATAGCCGTTTCAGATTGAGTTGCGGCCTTGCTCGCCTAACTGCTAAAAGGTGTAAGCAAGTTCCACGCCAAAGGTCTGGGGCTCATTGACGAAGCCGGTCAAGTTGTTGAAGTCAATCGCGCCGGTGAGCGCCTCTTCGTCGAGAATGTTCCGGCCAAATATTGAGACATCGTAACCGAGATCAGAGGCGTACCCGATCCGCAAGCCGCCTTCCCAATAGCCATCCTGGCCAAATTCGACGCTCTCATAGAGGAAGAAATTTGTATCGCCTTTGTAGGCCCAGTCGGTGTAGCCGTAGAATTCACCCCCTGGGGCCGCGATGGCGTAGCGCGCTGTGACATTTGCGATCCATTCCGGCGCATTGGGGAAGCTATTGCCTGAGATGTTGAAACCGAGCAGGTTTCCATCGCTGTCGAGAACTTCAGGATCCAAGACCGTGCATGGCGCTCCACACCCAGGTGCCACGAGCAGATCATCTTTGATTTCCGTGTTATTGTAAGACAGCCCAGCGGTGATAAGCAGGTTGTCCAGCGGGATGGCTTCAATATCGGCTTCAAAGCCATAGCCCTGCCCTTCGTCTGCGTTGAAAAGGGCAACAGTATTGTCCAAGCCACCGACAATAGTGAGCTGCTGATCTTCGATCTCATAGAAATATACGCTTGTATTTGCACGCAGGCGATCGTCAAAAAGCTCAGACTTGACGCCAGCCTCCCAGGACAAAACCGTTTCGGAGTCCGCTGTGGACAATTCATTACCAAAAACCAAGCGTCCCTGGACAGAGGGAGACCGGAAGCCCTTGGCGACGCGGCCATAGACATTGATGGCTTCATTTACGCTGTAGGTTGCCGATAGATCCCAGCTGACTTCGTCGTCATCGACAGACTCAGTGAGAGGCCCCACAGTGCCCGACCCAAAGGGCCCGATTGTCCGCTCGGCTATGAAGTCTTTCTCATCCTCACTCCAACGCGCTCCCGCAGCCAGGGTCAATCGGTCATTCAAATCATAGGATACAGAGCCGAAAAGCCCGAACGCCTGCGTATCCTGTGCGCGGGTTGCGAGCCCATTGAGCGGTTGGCCGGGCGCAAGCGAATCGAACGAGGCTGATGTAATGAACACCTCTTCGTCGAAGAAGAAGAGCCCTGCTTGGCCACGAAGGCTGCCGTCGGAATCATAAGCGACGCGGATTTCATGGGTAATCTGGGTCAAGTCGTCGACGGCCCCGGAACTTTCCGATGGGAACGGAATAAAGCCGGGTCCGAAGTTACCCTCCCCAAGGAAGGCTGCACCAAAACCGCCATCAATGTCACCGCGGCTCTCCACTTCCGCCGTTTCGCGCCCAAAAATATACGTCAGATCGACGGTGTCCGAGAGAGACTTTTCGAGCGTAAGCGTAATGCCGAATGCGTTCTGCTCGAGGAAGTTTTGTCCGTCGAAAGTCACATCATCACGCGCGAAGTTTGAGCCGACACCATTGGTGCCAGGATCAATGATGTTAGCCCGGAAGAGGCGCGCTGAGCCTTCATTATCACGGGCGTGTACGTTCAAAAGCGCGCTGAAATCATTGTCAAAGGGCGTGAACAGCAACTGGACCCGGCCAGCTAGCTCCTCAAAGCCTTCATAGGCGTCATCGATGCCCTGGAAATTGTCTTCCACATAATCATCGCGCGACTGGTAAATACCCGAAACGCGAATAGCCAGGTTCTTGTCGACTCGAAAGCCGACAGCGCCTTCAGCATCGATTGTGTTATGGGTTCCCCAAGATGTCCGGCCATATCCATTCAAGTCGTCGCCAGGACGCACGCTGTCGAATTTGATCACGCCCGCTGGTGCATTTCTTCCAAACAGTGTGCCCTGCGGACCGCGAAGGACTTCAATGCCCTCAACGTCAAAAACGGGATAGCCCTTCAGAATTGGATTTTCATAGGGCACGCCATCATAGACCAGGGACACCGGCTGGGAGGCGTTCAGATCGAAATCGGTATTACCAATTCCGCGAATATAAAAGCGCGGAAACGTCCTGCCGAAAGAGCTTTCCGCGATCACACTCGGCACCCGGGCGGAAAGGAAACGGACATCGGCGCCGCTCGCTTTCAAATTGGTCAGCTTCTCGTCAGCCACCGTTGTAATGGAAATCGGAACATCCTGAATATTCTCTTCGATTTTCTGGGCCGTAACCGTCACTTTGGATAGGCGCGCTTCGGAGTCGCTTGCCTCCTGTGAGAATGCCGGTGAGGCAAGAGCAAGCAAAGATACACCCATGCTGAGTGAAAGCCGGAGTATTTTGGAAGGAAGGGAAAATTGCATCACCCAGACGTCCTTGTTTATGGGCAGCACAGAAAGCGGGCTGCCAGCGCTGCCCGTCTTGTCAACTTGCTGTCGCTAAAGCGCAACGATAGTCCGAAGCTTATTCGTCCGCTTGCTGGCTTTTAAAAAACCTCGTTGCCGCATTGCAACATAAGCCTTGGGTTACCTCGCCCAAAAGGCGAGATTCCATAGACTTTTTCACTCTATGGCCATTGCCAGTCCGGTCGGACATCCAAGTCCCCGTCGGGGATCAAATCCTGTGGATTAACTCCAAGGGTTGAAGCGTGTCAGCGGCTTGGGTTTGCCGTGCACATCATCTTCGCCATCGACTGCCGGCTCGGGAGTCGAACCACCCAGTGGGTTGAGCTTGTTGGCCACACCATCCAAAGCTTGGCCTGCGCTACCTACTGCTGCAGTGGCGGAGCCTGCCAACGACGCGGCGGCACCAGAAGCCTGGGACGCTGCGCCGCCGAGGATGCTCCGCGCAGACGTGTTAGCTTCTTCAACCACAGCGTTTCCAGCATCGACGGTGGATTGCACAGCTGTATCGGCCGTTCCAGCCAGACTTGCGGCAGCACCGGAAATCTCCGATGCAGCAGTCTGCGCCGTATCGGAGACAGCTTCACCAACCCCTTGCACGGTGTCTTCTACGGCGCCCCAGGTTCGTCGTTCAGGGGGCAGGCTCACGCTTGTCTTGTCACCTTCTACAGTTCCGGCAGGCTGCCCTGGGCGATCTGCTTGGCCAGCATTGGACTGCTGGGCTGGCTCCAAGCCCGTCCGCAATGTTTGGGGCGTTTGTACAGGCTCAGGTGAGTCAGGCGGTGCAGATATAGCGGGCGCTATTTGCGCAACACTCGGTGCTGCCGGTGGTGACCAGCTGGACGGCGCTACAGCAACAGGATCACTCTCAGGTCCTCGGCCGGGATCAGGCTCCGCGATGGGCGTAACCGTTTCCTGAAACGCAGTGTCTTCCGCAGGAGGTGAAGGGACTGTCGCTTCATAGCTGGTCGCTCGTGCCGTATCGGCTGGCGAGTCGAACGAACTTGTTGTTTCAGGGTTAAGCGCTGGAGACTCTGGCAGCGTATCGATGCTCAGCGACGGCTCGGCAGGAGCGCCGCAGCTGCTGAATCGATCAGATGTGCTGGCGTTCAAATCGGCGGAAGCACCAACGGGTTTGGTCTCTGCATAATCATAAACGGGGGGAGAGGGTTCTGGTGTCTCTGCCACCACCTGCTCGGGCGTACTTTCGAAAGGCGGTGATGTAGGCGCAGGTGAAGGATCAACCGTTTCACGCTCGCTACCCCATGCTGAAACGTCTTCTGCAGCAGGCTCAGGCTCTGAGTATGAGGGGTCTTCAACAGTCATAATTGGCTCGGGAGCCGAGGGTTCTACAGGGGACGTCGACGGTTCAAATTGACTGCCAAACCCACCAGCGAAACCGGTGGCGCCAAAGCCGCCGCTGCTAAGACGACTAGTGCTCGGCTGTTCCACAAACGAATCGCCGGAATTTACCTCGTTGGCCATGTTTGCAACAGCCTCTCCGACATTGCTCGCGCTGTCTTCACTGGCTTCAAGAGTGTCGGTTTCACCAGCGTGAACGGGAGTTGCAGACTGGAAAGCGTCTTGGTTCAGCGGATCGGTCTGGGTGAAAGCCTGCGGTGCGATCGAATCTTCGATCGTGGGCTCAGGTTCTGTCGGCGCGGTGGTTGAGAAGGCCGTAGTGGAAGCATCAACTGCTGGCATACCTGTCTCCGAGGCGCCGAATGGACCCGCATTGTCAACAAACCCAGACTCATCCGCCACATCTTCATAGGCACTCGCATCCTCTGAAGGAACAGAGGGCTGTAGGTTCTCTTGGGCGGGAACAGGGGCAGCGATATCGGGGATACCATCACCATCCAGATCGAGCCCGGCCATAACAGCGTCGATTGCCCGCTCGGTGCCGCGGGCCTGACGTGCCGCTTCGCGATAGGTTTCGTCGAAAATCGGGATGTAGGTGGAACCCGACTCGCTCTCGGTTTGTGCCAACTCATCGGACGACACATTTTCCAGGATCGTACCATTGGCATCGGTAAGCTGCATCGTCTGTGGCTCTTTGATTAGATGCACCGTATATCCCTCGGCCGCATACGCGACCCCCCCGCCCGTAGATGTTTCCTGCCAGGCAATTCGGCGATTTCGGGTCATTTCTGCGAGGCGGTCTAAGAGCTTTTTTGTGGACGGATGCATCATCGTGAATGTTGCCTTTTCGTTCCATGTCAATCGTTGCTTAATTCCTACCGCGCGTCAGGCGCGTTTTCAAATCGGATCACTGAGAAATGGCAGATATTTCAAGAGAAATCATATGCAGGACGGTGAAATCGTTCAAAGTCCACCAATATTCGGGGGAAGCGTTCAGCTCATTCGTTCACTACGCTCATCAAGAATAGGCCGGCGTACGAGAACGCGCCTTTCTTAGGGCACTCTGCTCGATGGAAGGTACGACATTTCCACCAATTCGGCGCGGGTCAATGCAGTGGATTCAGGCCAGCTCCCCGCATAGCCCTCTGATCGCGCGAAGGTCCACCTGAACACGTTTCGCTCGTCCTCTTTAGCATGGCACAGAAAAACATCGCCTGACTCGGCCGGTCCAAGTGCGCATGTCACATGCCCCAGGCCCTCAAAATCGCCGAAACTCGTCTCTCCGATGCGCGTGCCGTAAGGTCCCCTGATCGCCTCGCTACGCGTGGTCACCTCAGCGACATGGCCCTTGTCCCAATCCGGTAAAACGGTAAAGAGCAACACTTGGCCTTCAGCTTGTGAGCCCGGCTCTCTCACATGGAAAACGGTTTCCGCATTGCCGGAGGCCAACTCCGTCTCCGCCCTTACGACGAACCCGGGAAAGGCCGCTTCAATTGAGCTCTGTGTGAACAGTGTTGTGCTGCGAATACCCGCTACCCCATCGAGAGCAAATGCAGGAAGGCGCGGGCGCGGAGCAACAACGGTTTCAGCTTGGACGCGCGCCACATCCTGGAGGAAATCCTTCACCGGGTCACCGCCAGCCACTGATAAATCCGTTCGGAAGCCGCGCACAATGCCATCGGGCGAGACGAGAAGGTATGTTGGCGTCCAGGCAATCTGCAAAGCAGTGCGCACGCCTGCGTCGATGTCCAACACTGTAGGATAACTGTATCCAGCTTCTTCAAAATACGCCTCGACAGACCCGAAGTCGCCGAAGGCTTCATCGGCTCGGCGAAGGCTGGGCGGCGTGTGGATGGAGACAAAATCCAGGGCTGGGTCCTGATCAACAGCCTGCGACAGAGCCGCCGCATAAGGCGCGTCCGCCATGCAGTCGCCGCACCAGATGCCCCACACATCAATGATGGTCCATTTATCAATCTGGCGAGGGCTCCAATCTGGTCCGTTTACGCGAGGGGCCGTAAACTCCGGCAGAGGATTGCCTAGAAAGGCATAGCCATAGGGTCGCTCATCGGCGTCACGCAGCACACCGTCGCCGCGGATGTCACGTGCGGTTTCAGGGGGAATGGTATTCTCTGTGAAGAAACCCGTAGCCGCATTAGGATCGGTAGCGGTGCCGTGCGCTTGGTCGCCAGGCGGACCGCCGCAGGCGGTCAGGCCAACCAGGACCAATAGAATGAAAATGCGCATATTTCGCTCCGAAACGCTCCAAAACCTGGCCAGCACATTCCAGAGAGCGCCAACGTGGTCACGCTGACGCCCCTGAAGGGTCAATTCACACAGGCTTCTTAAAGGAATTCGAACAGGCCTGCTGCACCCATACCACCACCGATGCACATGGTAACAACCCCGTACTTCGCCTTGCGGCGGCGCCCCTCCAGAAGGATTGACCCTGTGCAGCGAGCTCCCGTCATGCCGAAGGGATGGCCGATAGAGATCGAGCCGCCATTGACATTGTATTTCTCGGGATCAATGCCCAGCCGGTCGCGCGAATAGAGGCACTGGCTGGCGAATGCTTCGTTCAATTCCCAGAGGTCGATATCGTCCACTTTCAGGCCGTGGCGTTCAAGGAGACGCGGTACTGCGAAGACCGGGCCTATGCCCATTTCGTCCGGATCACACCCAGCCACATTAAAGCCCATGAAACGACCCAGAGGCTCAATCCCGCGCTTGGCCGCTTCCTCTGCCTCCATGACCACAACAGCCGCTGCGCCATCGGAGAGTTGGGAAGCATTGCCAGCCGTAACATACTTGCCTTCTTTCACCTGCTGTCCGCCGCGCAACACGGGCTGCAGGCCAGCCAGACTTTCAGCGGTCGTACCGGGGCGGTTGCACTCATCGCGGTCGCACGTGACGTCCTGGAATGTTTCTTCACCGGTTTCCTTGTTTACAAGCTTCATACGCGTCTCAAGTGGTGCAATTTCTTCAGCCATCTTGCCAGATGACTGGAATTCTGCGGTGCGCTTCTGGCTCTCGGCGGAGTACTCGTCCTGGTATTCGCGAGAAATGCCATATCGGTCTGCTACGATCTCAGCCGTTTCGATCATAGTCATCCAGATCGCAGGCCATTCGCCCATCAGCTTGTCTTCGGTGTAGCGGTGCATATTCATATGGCCTGAGCGGGACACAAGGGAGAGGCTCTCGACCCCGCCGCCAATGGCACAGCTTGCCCCTTCATTGATCACGGTATGACATGCATTAGCGATCGCCTGGAGCCCAGATGAGCAAAATCGGTTGATGGTGGCGCCAGACGTGGTGGACGGGCAGCCGGCCCAGAGCGCCGCATTGCGCGCCACATTGTGCCCGGTTGCGCCTTCAGGTTGCGCACTGCCGAGATACACATCTTCAACTTCTGAAGCGTCGATCCCTGCTCGGGAAATCGCATGCTGGATAGCGTGCCCAGCCAGTGTAATGCCATGGGTGTCGTTCAGGGAGCCCCGGCTGGCTTTGGCGAGCCCTGTCCGGGCGGTGGAAACAATTACAGCTTCACGCATGGGTCTAAATCCTCCTTTGGGGCACTGGCGGCCCGTTGATTTCCTAATCACACATACAGAAGGCCACGGCGGCTGACCAGTGATGCCTTAACGGCAGGTGCCGGTTCCTGTTTCCGCCCATTTGCGTAAACCAAGCGCCATAACCGGTAATGCGGAGGGCAAACCAAATGTTCAGTCTATTCAAATTCGCGCTCGATAAGGGGAAAGCGCCTGACCAATAAACCAAGGAGAAGATCATTCTTGCAGCCGGCAATGTCACCGACGTGGGACAGGTCGAGGACAATCTCGAAGCGTCTGCAACAACATTCTACGCGGACAAATCCGGCGACCCGCTGCAAAGAGTGCTCGAATATTTCTGGGCTCAACCCGGCTTTATCCCGAAATTTTCGAAGCCAACAGACCCATGCTCATCCACCCCGACAGGATTTATCCCGACCAGGACCCGCGGATTCCGGGACCGAAATCAGCCTGGCAGCGAACCATCGTTCCAGCTCTGATATAACCCCACATCGAACGCGGTGTGGGGCCTTCTCGGCGTCAACCGCTGCAACAACTGCGAGTTTGCGGCCCGACTCTGCCAAGTTCAAAAGCCTTGCGAGCAGCGTCTTCGCCATAATCGGTTACCTGACCATGGGTGTGAAACGTCTCCCAACGCAGACCGCCGGGGTCTGCAACCCACGTTTTTTCGCTTTTGGCGTAACAGCAATGGGCTTCGGCTTCATCGTATGTGGCTTCACCGGCAGACTTCAGCCGCCCAGAAATTTCGCCAAGACGATCAGACGTCTCAGCCTCCAGGCCAACATGATCAACGCCGATATTTCCGCCACAATGGGTTGAGATGACGAAATTGACCGCTGGGTCCTGCAAAGACCATTTGGCGTAATCATCCCGCACAAAGCTGGGCGCTTGGCCGAATAGAGTGGAGTAGAATGTCGTCGATTGAGCGACGTCCTCAACGCCAACATGGATATGCATCCGGGTCATGTGGAGTGTCCTTGTGATTGCGAACAACAGGTGGTTGCGAACGCCGCAAGCGGCTCAAGAATGTCTGCCCGGCCGCCGCAACAATCCTCCATCAGAAAGGCAATGAGGCTACGAATGCCGGCATAGTTTGCAGCATATATGATAGACCGTCCCTGGCGCTCACTTGTTATCAAACCGGCGCGCGCCAGAATGGCCAGCTGTGCGGATGCAGTTGTAAAGGCAACAGCATTGGCAGACGCGACATCACCTGCCGCCATCCCCTCCGGCCCTGCTTGCACAAGCGTGCGAAACAGACTGAGGCGGCGATCATGGGCAAGTGCGGAGAGTGCACCGGTTGCGCTTTGAGTTTCCATAATCCATAAATTCATGGATTATGGAAATATGTCAACCCAAAAAGGACAACCCTTCCAAGTCTAGCACTTAAAGATCGCCCCAACGCTCCAGCGCCGCACGGGCAATCGGCTCGCCCCATTCCTGCACGAAGTGACCTCCGTCTGCGATTTCCATGGGTGGAGGGCATCCTTTGATTGTCGCGCGCAACGCCTTCATCTGCTTGGGGCCCAGCACCGGGTCTTGCATGCCCACCGCCATGAAGCACTCTCCAGCCCATTCATTGGCCCACCACGCGCGTGCGCTGACTGCCAAATCCACACCGTCCATACCGGGCGAGACCATCACTAGCTCCGGGAACCGGCGCACGCCCGCCTTATAGGTCTGATCTGGAAAGGGTGCAGCATAAGCGGCTGCTTCAACTTCGCTCAAAATCGGTGTGGCGCGTTGCATCAAGTTGCCGACATCCAGGTCGGGCTGACTGGCATTATACGCTTTCCAGGCATTGAATCCTTCGCCTGGCGACTCTCCAATCGGGATAGCCGTATTCATCACCAGCAAACGGTCAAATCTGTCTGGCATGTCCTGGGGAATGGTGAGACCGAGAAGCCCACCCCAATCCTGGCAGACCAATGTCACACCATTCAAATCCAGGCGTTCAATGAGCGCTACCATCATATTCCGGTGGAAGGTGTAGGTGTATACGCTGTCATCTACCGGCTTGTCGGAGCGTCCAAATCCAAGCCAGTCAGGCGCAATCACCCGGGATCCTGTCTCAAGGAACACCGGTATCATCTTGCGGTAGAGATAGCTCCAGGTGGGTTGGCCATGCAGGCAAAGGAAGGTGCGCGCCGCATCCTTGGGCCCCTCATCGACATAAGCGACTCGAAGCCCCTCATAACCAGGCAAATCTTCGAGATAATTGGAGGTGTAATTCCAGCCGTCCAGCGCTTCAAACCGCTCATCGGGTGTCCTGAGTGCTTCGATCGCCATGGTGTTCTCCTTCGTTTTCCTTTCACCGTGCATTAGGGTCGTCAGCAAGCCAAGTGAGGACGCATTCAGATGGCAAAAATTTTGGGGATTGGTGGATTTTTCTTTCACTGCAAAGACGTTCAAGCCACAAAAGACTGGTATGCGCGTGTGCTCGGCCTTGAAATCAATGAGCATGGTAGCGTCCTGTTTGACCATGCCGCGTCAGCAGCAGCATTCGGCCCAGGCGCCATGACAGTCTGGTCGCCTTTTCAAAAAGACGATGGATACTTCGCGCCTTCTGGCGAGAACCATATGGTCAATTACATGGTCGATGACTTGTCTGAGATACTCGCACATTGCGCAGACCTTGGGGTTGTAGAGGCAAAACCTCGCGAAGATCACCCCTATGGCAGTTTCAGCTGGATTATGGATCCAGACGGCAGAAAAATCGAACTCTGGCAACCGGGCATTCCCCCGGAGGATTGATGAGCAGGCGCAAAAAAGACCGACCCCAATGGGTCGGCCTTGTTTAAAACAGCTGAAAAAAGAGTTTAGTCTTTCGCAGCCGTGTTGCAGCGTTCAAGCTCACCTTCGTCAAGAGTGCCGCGCTCGGATTCAAAGCTGGCCAGTGCACCGATCTCCTTTGCAACCTGTTTGCAGGTGCGAACGGTCGGCGTGCGGCGGTCCAATTCCGCAAAGCAAGTTTCACCTTCACAAGTCCAAACCGCGCTATTTGCTACAAAGGTGACACGCTCCGGCACCGGTTCAGAGAGACTGGCGGTGAACGCATTCCCTGCGATGGCCGGGGCGGCAAAAAGGAGCGCTGTAGCGCCAATCAAGGACGTGCGGATCATGGGAGGACCTCCAGCAATTGTTGTCTTCGCTGGATCCCGATGACCCAGTGAGCTCTATATATAATTACTGAATATTTTGTCCAGTATTCATTTTTTGCAGAAGCACAAATCTCCCATTCGCGGGGCGCCGGCTAAGATGAAGACCACAAAAGCGATCAGAGCTTCC
>JBCCTK010000005.1:0-42575 GCA_039198685.1 Pseudomonadota bacterium
GCGCAAAAGCGACACCGAAACGCAAACCAAAAAACAAAACCCCCGGTGGAAAACACCGGGGGTTTTTTATTTGGTGTTACTCTGCAGCGGTGCGCTCAACATCGATCGTATTTCGAACAGTCCAGGCGTCGTCCTTCGATGTGCGAAACGCTGTCTCTATGGTGATGGATGCACCAGAGAACTGATAAACCTCCCGCTTCTGGACGGGCAGACCATTGTCCTGGCCCTCATATTCGAGCTCGAAAAAGGCTGCCGCGCCAATGTTGCCGCTCAGCACGACCGGTTTGCCGTGAAACATGAAACCCTCCTCGCTGATACAACGTTGCTCGCTCGAATTTGCACCAGGCTCCAAAGGAAAGTCGAGCGACAGGGTCAGACATGGCCCCGATTGGCTCACCTCAAGATCGAGCGGGATGGCGACGGCCTCGCCAGATGTAAAATCAAGATAGGAGAGTGCACCCGTCCACGTCCCGACTCCGAAGTCCAGATCGCTTTCGGTCAGGGGGCGCAGCGGCTCGGAAACTTCATCAACGGGTGACGAAACACACGCGCATAGGAAAAGCCAAAGGCCCGCATGGAGGGGTAAATGTCGAATCATAAATCTGGCCAGCCACCGAAACGTCTACCAACTCTAGTGCCTCGCCCCGGCAAGGCCAAGGTTAATCGGCTGGAAACCGGCGCCATGCTTTGACTTTTTTAAGCGAAATCTGGAGCGCCTATGACCAAGCCAAAACTCCTTTCTGATCCCTTCTTCCCCGACCATGCCGACAATCGCATGGTGAATGAGGGCGGGCTAGATGCTGCACGCGAGGCTTATTTCGATAAAACGCCTTCCAACTTACATGCTCTTTTGGAACAGCGCTTTGCCTGGATGAACGCGCACTTAGCCGGGCTCGGACCGGTATATGAGGTTGGCTGCGGCGCCGGCTTTTCCAAGGCCTTCATCGACCATCCAGACTACCACCTCACCGATGTGACACTGAACGACTGGGTCGATCTGGAAGTCGACGCCCTGAACATGCCCTTTGCCGATGAAAGTGTTGGAGCGATTGTTGCCAGTCATATGATCCACCACCTGGCGACACCGCAGGTTTTCTTCGATGAAGTCCGCCGCGTTCTGAAGCCTGGAGGGCGATTGGTCATCAGTGAAATCAACACATCGCTCATGATGCGGCTGCTTCTGAAGACGATGCGCCACGAGGGCTACGGCTATAATATCGATGTCTTCGACCCGGAAGCCGTCGCAAACCGCGCCGAGGACCCGTGGTCAGCTAACTGCGCTGTCCCAGAGCTGTTGTTTGAAGATGAGACCGCTTTTGAGGCCCGGGTCGATGGATTCAAGATTATCCATAATCGACTTTGCGAGTGCCTTTTGTTCCCGCTATCAGGCGGGGTCATAGCAAAAACACGGACGATAAATCTACCAAAGCGCATCTTGTCATTCGTCCGGGCGCTGGACGAAGGATTGGTAAAACTCGCTCCGGGTGTTTTTGCCCTGGGCCGTGAAGTGGTGATCGAAAAAGTCCACTAGGCACCGTGCGACGACAGTCCCTTTGCTCTATTGCGCTCCCCGCAGCTTTGCGGCACACCCTTTTTTCGCCTGAAGGGGTATAGCTCAGTTGGTAGAGCATCGGTCTCCAAAACCGAGGGTCGCGGGTTCGAGTCCTGCTGCCCCTGCCAGGCGGAATGGAGGTTTCAAGGCTTGTCCGATGCAGGCTCTGTGAGTTGATATGTCGTCTGTTCGCTGTCTTGTGCCATCGGGAGACGACTGCGGCGAGGCGGTGACCTGGCGGCCAGATGACCAGTGTGTTTACTGGTCGGACGTAAACCGGTTTCTCATCCACCGCTATAATCCATCACGGAAAGTCACCCGCTCCTGGCTGTTCGATGAGCCCTGTGTGGCGATTATGCTGACGGACGCACCCGGAACCCTGCTGGTGGCAATTGGTTCCAGAATTCTGGTCTGGCAGCCTGAAGACGATACACGGTCTGACTTTGGCTTTTCCCTGGATGACTGGCCGGCAGCGCGGCTCAATGATGGACGCGCGGCCCCCGATGGCGGCCTCTGGATCGGCTCCATGGCGAACAATGTGGGCCGCGATGGCTCTGCTGGCGCGCTGAAAGGTGATTTGGGCCGTCTCTTCAATTTGCGCCATGGCCAATCGGCGCGTGTGCACAAATGCGGCATCGGCATTTCTAACACGGTGTGCTTTTCACCCGACAGTCGATACTTCTACTTCGGCGATACTCCGAGAAATGTCATCTGGCGCTATGACTATGATGGAAGCACAGGCAGCCTCTCCAATGAGACAGTTTTTTTTGAGGGGTTCGACCGCGGTGTGCCGGATGGGTCCACAATCGACAGTGACGGATATCTCTGGAACTGTCGCTTTGCTGGCGGGTGTATCGTGAGGGTGGCGCCCAGTGGCCGCGTGGATCGCGTTATTGAAATGCCGGTGTCCAATATTACAACGTGCGAGTTTGGCGGTCCGGACAGGCAAACCCTTTTTGTCTCCACAGCGCGCATCCTGCTAGATCACCATGAGCGTCTTGCAGGCGGGCTGTTTGCCCTTGAATCTGACGTTTCGGGACCGCCGCCAAATCGCGTGACCCTATCGGAGTATGTAGCATGAGGGTGTCGGACGAAGCATTGGCAGAAGTTCATGATCGAGGCTTCACGGTTGTAGAAGGCTTCCTTGGTGGTGAAGATCTTGCGGCTGCACAAGAAGCCCTTTGGAGGATCTATCCACACCCCGAAGACTATTTCGCCAATCCGGGGCAATACGCCGACCTTGTCGCGACACAGTTTTCTGGTCTAAGGCTTTTTCCGTACCATGACTGGGCAATCAATCGATTGGCGGTCAATCCGGATTTGGTCGACGCAGCAGAGCGGTTTTGTGGAACCGATGACCTGGACCTTTATAAGGTCGAGCTGTGGGCGAAGTATTCAGGCGCTGTGAACTATGACCAGCCTCACCATCGCGATTATTCCAACCATTCCGTCGTCGTTCCCAAGGTCGATGATAATTTTGTCCAAATGACAACATTTCTGCTCCTATCCGATGTGACGGAGAATGACGGACCGACGAAAGCGGTGCCGTTGGACAAGACCCAAAACGTGCCGATGTACCCGCGGTTTATGGAACAGGGTGCTTTTGCCGAGGATGAGATCTCTGTGACGGGGCCGGCTGGCTCATTGTTGATCTACAAGACCGATGTCATGCACCGGGGCTCAGCCATGGTCGGCGCAAACCGGTCTCGGTTTACGCTTCTGGTCGACTTCCAGCCCCGCGGCCGCGCCTGGACAGGAAAAATGGCATGGCCTGACCATGCTCTCTCCAACCGTTGGAAAAGCGCCATGTCCAAAATGACCACGAGACAGCGGTGCTTGTTTGGCTTTCCTGCACCCGGGGACCCTTACTGGGATGCCCAGACCCTTCATGATGTGTCCCTTCGCTACCCGGACATGGAAATGGCGCCGTATAGGGCCGCGATCTAGGCGATGCAGATATCGGCGCCATGATTGTAGGAGATTGGGGCAACACCCAGCTGCGGCTTTGGACGCTGGAGGGCGCGCAGAATGGACATGCGCCTCGGCTGGGGCGCGGCGTCGGTCAGATGGAGAGGAAAGAGCTGCAAGGCCATCTCAGGCAAACCCTCGGCGATTGGCTCGCCTTGGCCCAATCTGATGGCGTGTTGCTTTGCGGGGCTGCTGGTTCGAACATAGGCCTGTTCGAAGTCGATTATCTGGCGTGCCCGGCTGATCTCGATGGCATCGAATCAGCGATTTTGACGCAGACTCTCGCAGATATTGCGATTTCCATTCTGCCTGGCCTGGCTAGCCAGAACGCTTTTGGGAATCCAGATCGCCTGCGCGGCGAAGAGACCCAGATACTAGGTGCACAGCGTCTGGGCCAAGTGCCCCAAAACGCATTGGTCTGCCTTCCTGGTACTCACCCCAAATGGGTTCAAATCAGTGACGGTAGGGTCACGGGCTTCACATCGACCCTCACGGGAGAAGTGTTCCAGATCCTCAGCAACCACAGTATTTTGGTCCCCAACACACCACAGGTCCATGAAAATACCGGGGCCTTCATGCAGGGCGTAGAGCGTGCTCTTACCTGCGGTTCGCAGACGCTTTTAAGCGACCTGTTTTCGATTCGAGCGAGCCAGATTGCCGGGGAGTTTGACCCGACATGCGCGTCTGAGCACCTTTCAGGCTTACTCATAGGCGCAGATATCTCCCTTGCCGTCCAAACATTCAGCGCTGCGCCATCAGACGAACCGACCTTTCTCATCGGCGGTGAATCCCTTTGTAAACGTTATGCAACCGCCCTGTCTGCCATGGGTAAAGTCTCCAATCATATCAACGGAGATGCGATGGCCGTTGCAGGGCTCTCTTATGTCGCATCTCTGCTGGGCTAAGTGCCGCAGGGCCGCTACCCCGGCGCTAAGGGTTTTTAAGTCGCGCAATATGGCGCAGAAATCGGAAAAAGAGATCCGACGGAGGCGTCCAGATGCACCAGATCCAGGCTATGAGTGAAGACCAGCAAGCTATTCAGAATGCGGTGGCCCGTACATGCTCCGGTTTTGACGACGAATATTGGGCCACAACCGATGAGACAGGCCATTGGCCCGAGGCCTTTTGCGATGCCATGGCCGCGGGTGGTTGGCTGGGCATCGCATTTCCCGAAGAGTATGGCGGATCTGGCCTGGGCCTGACAGAAGCTGCGCTGATGATGCAGACTGTAACGCGTTCTGGGGCAGGATATTCCGGTGCATCGGCGATTCATCTGAATATATTCGGCCCCAAACCACTGGAGACATTCGGAACCGAGGAACAAAAGCAGGAAAACCTGCCGAAGATCATCTCTGGCGAAGAAAAAATGTGCTTTGCGGTAACCGAACCCAATTCGGGGCTCGATACATCAAGCCTTGAGACCAAGGCCGAGCGGACAAATTCAGGCTATTCGATCAACGGGCGAAAGATCTGGACAACGGGCGCCCAGCGGGCCGACAAGATCTTGATCATTGCGCGCACGACCCCAAAAGACCAGTGCTCCAAGCCTTATCTTGGCCTGTCTCTGTTTTACACGGACTTTGACCGCTCCAAGATTGAAGCCAATCCGATACCCAAAATGGGCCGAAAAGCGGTCGAATCGAACACGCTCTTCATAGATGGTTTGGACGTGCCCAAGGAACACCTGATCGGTGAGGAGGGGGCGGGTTTCAAATACCTCATCCAGGGACTGAACCCGGAACGTGTGCTGTTCGCAGTTGAAAGCATCGGTCTGGGCTTTGCAGCGCTAGAACGCGCGGCCCAATACGCCAAGGAGCGCGTCGTGTTCGGTCGCCCCATTGGCCAGAATCAAGGCATCGCCCATCCCCTGGCCAAGGCCTGGGCCGAGCTGAAGGCGTCTGAACTGCTCGCTTACCAGGCCGCCAGCCTGTTCGACGCTGGCGAGGAATGCGGGGCTGAGGCTAATGCAGCCAAGTATCTGGGCTGCGAGGCCGGCTTCAACGCCTGCGAAACCGCCGTCTTGAGCCATGGCGGCATGGGTTATGCCAAGGAGTATCACGTTGAGCGCTATATGCGCGAAGCGATGCTGGCCCGAATTGCGCCGGTCAGCCGTGAAATGATCCTCAACTTCATCGCCGAACGTGTCCTGGGTTTGCCCAAAAGCTATTAGCGGCCCTGGAAGTCAGGTGTTCGCTTTTCCAGTATCGCCTCCACGCCCTCCATATGGTCTTCTGTGTGATGCATAAGGGCCTGGGAAGCAGCGCTCATTTCCATAATCGTTTCATAGCTGGCCATGTTTCCATGGCGCAGGAGCGTTTTTGCAAGGCGCAGGCTTTGGGGTGGCTGTGCGGCAATACTTGTTGCCAATTCCATCGCTTCGTCCATCAGCGCCCCATGGCGAACGGCGCGGCTAATCAAGCCCCAGTCTTCGGCCGTATCCGCATTGATTACTTTGCCGGTGAAAAGCAGCTCCGCCGCACGTGACGCACCCACGATCCTTGGCATCAGCCACGCGCCACCATCTCCAGGAATAAGGCCAAGCTTAAGGAAAGTGACGCCAAACTTGGCTTTTTCCGATGCGATGCGAATATCGGCCATACAAGCCACATCACAGCCGAGGCCAATGGCGGCGCCATTGATTGCTGCAATCAGCGGAACTTCAAGATTGTAGAGTGATTTTACGATCAGGTGGATATTGCGCCGATAGCCCTCGCGGACATCATAAGGGCTGCCTCCGAACGCCCCGGTGCGCTCCTTCATGGCCTTCACGTCGCCGCCTGCCGAAAACGCGCGGCCCGCGCCGGTCAGGATCGCACACCGGATCGCGGTATCGGCTTCGATTTCCTGGCAGATCGCGCGCACCGCCTCGCCATCGCCAACTTGCCCAAGCGGATTGAGACTCTCGGGACGATTGAGCGTGATGACGGCGATTGGGCCACTTTTTTCCAATAAGATAAAGCCACTCATTGTGATCTCCCTGCCTCCACTGCAGCCAGCACTGTGCCGGCAGCCAGCAGTGATTCTATATCGCTGGCCGAATAACCCAATCGCTCCATCACCTCTTGGGTATGTTGTCCGATGGTAGGCGAGGGTCCTTTCGGGCCGTCATCCGCGCCAGGAAACCTGACGGGTGACGCCGGCGCACGGAAGGTCGATCCATCACCCTTGGCGCTCGGTGTATCCACGAACGCGCCAGCCGATTCTGCTTGGGGATCGCCAGTTACTTCGGCCAAGGTCTGTACCGGCGCCCAGGCAAGCACGTTGGCATCCAGGCGCTTGGCCATGTCTTCCTTTGAATATTTTGCGAAACCCTCATCGAGGATCGAGACCAGCTCAGCGCTATTGGCTCGGCGGGCCTTGGCTGAGGTGAAGCGCGCATCCTCGATCAGGTCTTCCCGGTCCACCGCCCGGCAGATCGGCGCCCAGTCGACATTGCCCTGTCGCGACACGATGCAGAGCCATGCATCGTCTTTTGTCTTGAAGAAATTCATCAGGGGCTGAATTTGTTCCTCGCGAGATTTGGTAGACCCGATCCGCCCAAAGAAGAGTTGGATCGCCAGATCAGATCCGAGCGCATAGAGCCCTGCGCGCAGCAGCGACGCTTCGACCAGACGGCCTTTGCCCGTGCGGCCTGCCTCAACCAGGGCCGCGCAAATGCCCGCTGCGGCGGCCATGGACGTGGTATGGTCACCAAAGGCTGTGCGCACCGGGAACGGCTCCTGGCCTTTGGGGATCGTGATTGAAGCCACACCTGTGCGCGACCAGAAGCTTGCCACATCAAAGCCAGGCCGGTCAGCGTCCGGCCCAGTCAGGCCATAGCCCGTGAGGGAACAGTAAACGAGCTTCGGATTGACCGCGCTAAGGCTTTCGAAATCCAGACCGGAACGCGCAAGTCCACCCGGCCGCACATTGGTCAGGAAGACGTCTGCGCTTTCGGCCATTTTTTGCAGGATCGCCTGTCCCTCAGCCTTGGACGTATCGACCACGATGGACTTCTTTCCGCGATTGTCGAAATCGAACACAGGATTGTCTGCAATGTCGGTTCCGATGGTCTTGAAGAACTTGCGAATGGGGTCCCCGCCAGGGGGCTCCACCTTGATCACTTCTGCGCCCCAGTCCGACAGGATGCCGCCGCAGCCGGGGGCGGCCATATAGGTGGCGTACTCTACGACCTTGATGCCTTCGAGCATGCAGATCCTCCCATTGTCTCTTTCGAAAGGTTCTAGGGCACTTTCCGGCCAATTTGCACCGTTTGGTCGTTTGATTTTTTCGTCAGGGCCAGGAGCGTGGCGTTCGGCGATGCGCGTATCGTCAGGCGGTGCGCGACGACGCCCCGCGCGGATGCGCCGCCCCGCCAACCGATGCAAATGGGCCGGAAAGGGCCCTAAACGCCCATGGGCCGGACCGATAGGTACGCCGCCGGGTTAATCACGCAGCGCAGCGTCAGAACTGATTGTCCAAATGCTCAAGGTATTGCACGAGGGCGTCAAGAACCCTTGGGTCGTCCGTTCCGGCACCGGGCATATAGGTTCCGGGAGCAAAGGATTGGGGATCAGCCAGATATTCTGTCAACGCAGCCTCTGTCCACCGTCCCGATTTGGACATCAGCGCAGAAGAGTATCCCTCATAAGGCGTCTGCGCGATTGGGTTGCCATAGAGGCTCGCCAGGCTCGGCGCTTTGGTATGGTCGCCTGCATTAAGGGCGTGGCACTCCATGCAGCGTCCTAGGGCGGTCTCAAACCCGTCTTTGACCCGATCTGGAGCGTCAAGCTGGGCGATGAACTCGGGTATCTTCGTTGCTGCGGAGGCGAGATCCTCGGCGGTCAGGAAGATGAGTTCCTGATTGTCTGTCCAGAGCACGACCCGGCCATCTGTATGTTGGTGGACGACACGGATCCGCGTGCCCAAGGGGATGCGCTCAGTATAGAGCGCGCGTCCCGCTTCAAGACGTATTCGATGCAGCGCCCGGTCATTGAGGCTGCCCACAAGCAGGTCACCCTCCCAGTTGGGATGAAACCCTTCAAGCCGCGCCATGCCGGCAGGGGCGATCGACGGCACCCATGACATCACCGGCGGCTCAAAGCCGGTATGCGCACCAACCACATCAGCAGTTGGCAGCGGCGTGCCGGAATAAGCCGTACCGAGCGACACAAGCGGCCAGCCATAGTTCCGGCCTGGCGTTATCCGGTTGAGTTCATCACCGCCGCGTGGGCCATGCTCGGAGACGTACAGCTCGCCATCGGCACCAAATGCAACACCTTGCATGTTGCGATGCCCCATGGACACGATCTGCGCCGTTTTGGTGTCGAGATCGATTTGGAGGACTTTTCCATATTGGGCGTCGGTGTCCTGGGAGATGGGCGATCCCTCAGCGCGCATTCCATCAAGGTGATAGTCGCCACTCGTGAGATAGAGGGTCGAAGGGGCCTGAAACGCCAATTGGCCACTGGCCATCTGCCCTTCTACGGCAAGGTGTTTGTCTTTGAGAGGAAGGCACGGCGTGGTTCGATGGATGATGTCCCAATCCCCAGGGCCCGCTGTCAGTTCATCGATAGACACTACGCCAGCGGCGACGGGCAGAAAGGCAACTGTGTTTGTCGTGCATTTATCTGCACTGTTAAATTCACTATAAGACGCCAGCAGGCCGCGATGACCAGCGGCATCGACGAACATCAGATCATTATAACGCAGATATCCGCGGTGGAAGTTGAAACCACTATCGGGATCGTCGGCCATCGCCAGATAGGCTTGGCGTCCGTTGTCCGGCCCGCTCAAGCCGGTTTTGCGAATGTCAGTTCCAGATTTTGCTGCGAATATTTCGCCGGTGTATGCCAACAGCAAGACATCCGGCCCAAGCGAGGCCAGCCCACCTCCATGCTCGTACAGCCTAACATTCCCACGGGCGCCTAGCCCCGTATCCACTTGCCCCACATCCGCGCTCAGCGTTAAGAGCGTAGAAGGAAAATCCTGGCTTGAGAGTGGCTCGACCGCGGCGGACGCAAACGGCGCTGTGAGCTTGCCATCTACTTTTGCTAACAATTCAAACGGGCCCACCTGACGATAGGCGACCTGAAAACCGACCAAAAAGACCAGCCCAGCCAATGCCGCGAGCAGCCCCCAGCGAATGAGCGTGCGAATTGCCGTTGGAAGGTTGAGCCAGAAATGACTCAATCTGCTGGTCAACGCATTTGATGGGGACCGGTCGCTCATGGAACATCCCTTTCAAGTGCTATGCCGGGTCGGTTGCTATCGGTTATGCGATAAAGCCTCAGCGGTCCGGGCTCAAATCTCGTCTCGCTGGGCGTTGCGCGCGCAAGGATCGGACGAATGAGATCCCAGTTCGGGCTGCCGGGATTGCGCAGGACGACCCAAGCGGATGTCTCTGCCATGAGCGAGGCTTCGAACGCATCGGCCAGCGCGCTGTCGACCGGCGCTGAGTAGCGAATGGCCGTGCTGTCGAATGCTGGCCTGGCATCGGGTGTGCGATAAGATCCGTTGATGGAGACCAGGTGAAGGTCTGTCCGCTCAAACTCCTGTAAATAGTGACCGATTAGAATCTCACCATTTGCTGTCACATAGACGGTTTCGCCTGGACCTGCCTGCGTCGCGATTGCCCGGGCGACGGTTTTCCAAGGCTCTTTTATTGTCGCGCTATTTCCCCCAGCAAGATAGCTGATTGAGCTTATTGCAAATGACAATACCAGGAGACCCGCAGCGGCCTGGCGAAAGCCGGCCCGCCTGAAGGCCATAAGAGATGACGCACACAAGATGACCCAACCAATTTGGGCTGGCAAAACAACCCTCTGAAGAAAAACGGGTTTGCCCATATAGGTCACGGCAAGATAAGCTGAAAATGCGATAACGCTCGTGGCAACAAGTAAGATCAGGGATGCGCGTTCAATCGCATACCCCCTGGACCACAGCACATAAGCGCCAATGATTGGCCAAGGCCCAAACAAGACCGCCCGTGTGAGGATCTGCAGCCCCCATGAATCGATGGCCAGCGCACCGCCGAAGATAATTGATGCCGCATCGATAATGTCTGCTGTGGAGGGGATGCTGATCCAAAAATGGTTCGATGCAGGAAGGGCATAGGCGAACATCAGCCACAAGGCGCGGGCCGCGAGCACGGCAAAGATGACCGCGGATACGCCATAGGCTTGGATCAGCTCGACCAATCGATCACGGGCGACCCAGAGGAGGGCAAGATGATAAACGGCCAATACGCCTAAGAAAATGAGGCTTGTATAATGGGCCCAAACACTCAGCGCTGCGCCGATGGGCAATAGAACAAAAGGCCAGCGGGGGAGGTCGGTACAGGCCGTGGGATCTTCCAGTAGGCCAGCCGAGATTCTAACGGTCGCCGTGATCGTCATGGATATCGCAAGGACGCAAAGCGTATAAGTCCGTGCCTCTTGGGCATATTGAAGTTCGGCAAAGGCGAGCGCGAAAAGAACGCTCGCCAGTGTCGCGATCAGGGACGCTTGAGGTGAACGGATCGCCCAACGCGTTGCCAGATATACAAAGGGGATTGTCAAACAATTGAAGACCGCAGAAAGGGCGCGCACGCTCGTTGCACTTTCCCCGAACAGGTCCATCCACAGGTTCAGGATCATATAATAGAGAATGGGATTGTATTCGTTCCGAGCTATTTCGCCCCAGAGAGCGCCCAGCGGTTGGCGAGCAAACCAGATGCTATAGCCCTCGTCGGTCCAAAGCGAGGCCGCATCTATGGCATAGAGCCTGATAGTAAACGCCCCGGCGCATATCAGTGCCACCACGATCCAATCGTTTCGCGATATATTAAAGCGCGAATTCGGCAGACCGGGACTGGCTGACACGTCGACCAGATTTTCCTCCACCTTGGCGTATTTTAACCAGCATGGCCTGTTCACGGCTAGAATATTGGGGAGAAAGGCTGCAAGAGCCTTGCCGCGTCAAACGCTCTCATCCCAGACGCGAAAATCTAAAAATGGAGGCTTGAACGCGACGCCTTCAGGCAGCGGCCGATCGAGTATCTACAGTTACTGGCGGAGGAGGAGGGATTCGAACCCCCGGAACGCTTGCACGCTCAACGGTTTTCAAGACCGCCGCATTCGACCACTCTGCCACTCCTCCAGAAGGGCAAGGGCGGCTTTAACCAGCAAGCCGCTGCGGAGGCAAGTCACCGCGCCATCTTGCGGCCAAATTCCTCCCTCTCAATGTCTGAAGAGCAGGTTGCAACGATCAGGAAAACTTCGGCCATCGCATACACGGAAGGTAAGCCAAACTTTGGTAAACACCCCACCAAGCGGCGCCAAGAAGGCGTCGATCTGGACTGGCAAAAAGCGGGTCCGCACCACAGAATGAGGGACGTAACAATGAAACAGCGCCGCGCGCTCACCATAAGTTTGTTTGCCGCTACAGCAGTCTGCACAAGCCTGGCTGCGGGAACAGCCTCTGCCCAATCCAGCGCCCCGATTGTCTACAAGACACCAGATGGCCCTCAAACATACAACAGGGCAGGGCAGGCGGCGCCTACTCATTCTGCCGCCACACCGTCGCGCCCTCGCATTGAATTTCGCTACCCCGACCAGCCCGGTCGAGTTTACTCTGAAAACGGTGTCACTGCGAGCCAGGACACAGCACCCATCGCCTTCTCGTCGTCCACGTCCGCGATCTCAGCTGAATCAGCGCGCCAGTACGCATCGGTAGAAACGCCGATGGCTGCACGCGAACCTGCTGCGCTCGATCCAGCGATTTCACCAGGCGGTTTCGATGCCCGGGCAACGGCTGAGCGAATTGCCGCTCAAGCCGCACTGCCTGCGCATCGCAATACAACCACGAGCCCGCCACCTGACACATACTCCCGAGCCGGACGGGTTGTGCAGCCTGCAAGTGTGGCAAATTTCGACGAGACAGGCCTGGCAGGCATTTACGATGGTAGCTTTGCGGGCCTGGAAACCGCGAATGGTGAAATATTCGATCCAGAGCGCTTGTCTGCCGCCCATCCGACCCTGCCACTGCCGAGTCTCATTCAGGTGACCAATACAAGCAATGGACGGGAAATCGTAGTGCGCGTGAATGACCGTGGCCCGTTTGAGGACAATCGGATCGTCGATCTTTCTCCTCGCGCCGGGGAACTTCTCGGCTTCAATGGTGAGCAGCCCAGTGATGTGGAAGTCCGCTATCTTGGGCCAGCGTCGGTTGTCGGCGCAGCGTCATTTCAGACCGTATCGGATCAGACTGTCGTGGAATATGAGATGCCCGCCTTGCCAAGCTTTGCGAGACCGGCCGCGCCTGCAACCGTTGCAGCGCCGGCTCAAGCTCGAGCCTCCACACCGGCAGCACCTCTTCAGCAAGATCGCCAATACCCACCAGCCCGTGGCAACTTCTTTGTGCAAGTTGGATCCTTTTCGAACATCGCAAACGCCCAAAGGCTCCGGGCCTCACTAGATGCCTCTCTCTTCATTGAAGTTGTCCCCGCGCGTGTGAACGGATCCGATTACTTCCGGGTGCTCATAGGGCCCTACACCGAACGTAGCCGCGCTCAACTCATACGTGATGACTTGGCAGCGCGCGGCGTTGCACGTGGCATGGTCGTCACAAAACAGTAGTGAAACGCAGCGACGGTTGACGTCGCCACAGAACCGGCGCTTTCTCAGTGCAGTGGGTGGTTTATTCACCCCCTGTATCCTTGGGACGAATTGTCCGGAGCGCTTTCATGTCTCGCCTTCTCATCGGCCTGTTTCTTCTTTGCCTGGGCAGCATCAAAGCACCAGCTCATGCCCAGGGCTTTGAGAGCGAGGCAAGCCACGCTGTGATCATGGATCATGCCTCTGGCGTTGTGCTTTGGGAAAAGAATGGGTCGGACGCCATGATCCCGGCGTCCATGACCAAAATGATGACGGCCTATCTCGTCTTTGAACGGATCGAGACGGGGGAAATTGCGACTACGGACCAATTCACCGTTTCGGAGAATGCCTGGCGCAAGGGCGGATGGTCGTCAGGCGGCTCGACCATGGGTCTGGCCATTGGCGACCAACCCACAGTGGAGGAATTGCTTCGCGGTGTGATCATCTTGTCTGGCAATGACGCCTGTATCGTTTTGGCGGAAGGCATTTCTGGGACTGAAGAAGCGTTTGCCCGCGAGATGACTGCGTTGGCCCAGCGGATGGGATTGGACAGCGCCAGCTTTAAAAATGCCACTGGGTTGGACGACGAAGGCCACCATATTTCCGCGCGCGACCTGGCGATACTGGCGCAGAAATCGATCGAGGTATTTCCTGAATTCTATGCCCTTTATGCCGAAGAGACTTATGAATGGCGCGGGATCAGTCAGGCCAATCGCAATCCCCTCTTGGGGCGTATGGATGGGGTCGACGGATTAAAGACGGGCCATTTAAGCGTGTCTGGGTACGGACTCACTGCATCAGCAGTGCGCGATGACCAGCGCCGGATTATCGTTCTCAATGGGATGGAAAGTGAGGCAGACCGTGCCCGAGAAGCAGAGCGTCTGATGCGCTTGGCCTTTACGGCTTTTGAGACCCGTTACCTCAAACCCGCCGATCTGTCGCTACCGACCGTACCTGTTTGGCTCGGAACCTCCCAGACACTGTCCATCGAACTGGCAGAGCCGGTTTTGATCGGTGGGGCCAAGCGTGATTTTGCCGAGGGCAAGGTGGAAATCGTCTATGATGGCCCACTTGAAGCACCAATTTCCGCTGGAGACCCCGTCGGTAACTTGATTATCTCACTGCCTAATCGGGACCCGATTTCAACACCTCTCATTGCCTCGGAAGATATTCCGAAAAATGATTTCGTGGGCCGCGTACTCGATGGGCTTAATCGCGTGATCACCGGAGGATAGATCTCCTGAAGGGCGTGTTCATCACTTTGGAAGGCGGAGAAGGCACCGGAAAGTCGACCCTCTCCAAAAGACTGGCGACAGCGCTGCGGGCCGAGGGACAGGATCTGCTCGTTACGCGCGAACCCGGCGGCACGCCGTTGGCCGAGAAAGTGCGCGACATCGCGTTGGCCCAGCGCCCCGAGCACCCCTTATCAGCGCTTGCAATGGCTCTCCTCATGAATGCCGCGCGGGCAGATCATCTCGATACCGTTATCCGCCCCGCACTGGCTCGCGGGGGGTTCGTGATCTGTGATCGATTTGCCGACTCGACCCTTGCATATCAATCAGTCCAGGGCGGCGTCAGCTTCGAAACGCTCAAAGGACTTGAAACTACGGTTGTTGGGGAAACGCGGCCTGATCTGACTCTCCTTCTTGATGCGCCGCCTGAAGATCTCGCAGAACGCCGGCGATCCCGGGGCGGGCCGGTCGATCTGTTCGAGGCAAAGAGCCTGGAGTTCCATCGGGCCATTCGGGACGCTTTCTTGACAATAGCGCGCGACAACCAACACCGCATCAAGGTGCTCAACGCGCTGCAAAGCCCCGAGGAACTCGTGGCCCATGCCTTGACGGCGATCGAATTGCTCCAGCGTCACCGGGCTCCGGCATGACAAACGGTGTCGCTTGGCCCCTATTCGGTCATGATGCAGCTGAGGCCTCCGTGATTGCGGCCATGGACTCGCGCAGGATGCACCATGCCTGGCTTTTAGAAGGCCCTTCGGGCATTGGCAAAGCGCGCTTGGCCCGGCGCTTTGCCGCAACACTTCTCGGTGCCAAAGCGATGTCTCCAAACCGCCTGGACGTATCGCGTGAAGATCCCATTGTCGAAAAAATGCTGGCCGGTGCTCACCCTGATTTCAGGTGGGTTTCGCGCCGGCCCAATGAAAAAGGCAAGCTGCCACTCTTCATCCCAGTCGATCAAGTTCGTGAAGATCTTGTCAGTTTCTTCACGCTGAAACCTGCTTTGGGTGGGCGACGGGTTTGCGTCGTCGATGCCCTCGATGAGCTTAATGCGAGCGGTGCGAATGCGCTTTTGAAATCACTGGAGGAGCCCCCATCGCACTGCGTTTTGATCTTAATTTACCATGGTCAGCGTGCTTTGCTGGCCACGATACGATCCCGGTGTAGGAGGCTACGCATGATGACGCTGGGGCCAGAGGATCTAGAGGCTGCACTTTCAGGCGCCTCAGAAACAGTGGCGGCGCGAGCAAAGGGGTTCGCTGCTGGTCGCCCGGGTCGAGCGATTGCCTTTTCAGACCCGGAGGCGCTTGCAGGCCTTGCTGCAGCTGAGACCCTTTTGGGCCATCTGGACCGCGGGCCTCTTCGCGAGGCGCCAAGCATCTTTGCGTCAGCAGCCAAAAGCGATGCGAGTTTCAGCGCCTTTACCTCGGGCCTGCTGGATGGCCTCGGCACGCGAGCCTTTGATCAACCGGCGCTTGCGGATGCGTGGCTTTGGGTGACACGATTGCTCGACCATGCCAGCCGCGACGCCATGGACCGCGGGCAAACCACTGCGAAATTGGTTTCAGGCCTTCAAGAACACTATCGCACAGCGTAGATACGCAGAATGTTCGACACCCATGTGAACCTGCACGGCGAAGCGTTTGCCGACGATCTCGATGACGTATTGGCGCGCGCCCGGGCTGGTGGCGTGGATCGGTTTCTGGCGATCTGTGACCGCTTCGACAATTTCCCGACCGTGCATGCGATTGCGATCAACCATGCGGACATCTGGTGTTCCGTCGGCGTGCACCCGCACCACGCCAAGGATTTCACAGACCTGAACGCTGAAACGCTAATCCAGGCGGCGAGCGATCCCAAGGTCGTCGCGATCGGTGAAACGGGATTGGACTACCATTACGGCTACAGTCCTGAAGACGATCAGATCAGAAGCCTCAACACGCATATCACAGCGGCCCAGGAGACAGGGTTGCCTTTGATCCTGCACACGCGTGAGGCTGACGCGACCGTTATGAAGGTGCTCGCCAAGCGCCATGCCGAGAAACCATTCAAGCCCTTACTCCACTGCTACACAGGCGGAGCAGCCTTGGCCCAGTTGGGGCTATCACTGGGAGGGTATCTCTCCGTCTCGGGCATTGCCTCTTTCAAGAATGCCCATGATGTTCGCAGCGTTATGGCCGAGGTGCCCTTGGAGCGTATTATCCTGGAGACAGATTGCCCATACCTCGCGCCTGTCCCATACCGGGGGAGGCGAAATGAACCGGCTTATTTGCCCCATGTTAGTGCTGCACTGGGCCGGCTTTTTGGGTTGGAAACAGAACAGATTGGTCGAATTACCGAGGCCAATGCGCTTCGGCTGTTCAAAAGAGTGAGTGCAGGGGCAATCGCTTGAATTCGACTCTCAAACTCACCTTCCTGGGAACAGGATCGTCCGGAGGGGTGCCACGTGTCGGGGGAGATTGGGGCGCATGTGACCCGAATGAGCCTAGAAATTTTCGGCTGAGGTGTTCTGTCATTGTTGAACTGGATGGGGGGTCAGGTGAGCGACCAACCCGCGTGCTGATAGACACTTCGCCGGATCTGCGCACCCAGCTCCTGGCTACGGGGACAACGGCGTTAGATGGGCTCATATTCACCCATGATCATGCCGATCAAACCCATGGAATTGATGATCTGCGTCCGCTTGTGTACCGGATGGGCAAGCGTATCCCGACTTTCATGGATCAGGAAACAGCATCATCGTTAGAGACTAAATTTCGTTATGTCTTCGAGGGGCAGGGTGGCTATCCTCCGATACTAGATCTGCAGGACCTGATAAAACCCGAAAAGGTGTTTGCAATAGACGGCCCCGGTGGACGAATGGAAATCCTGCCGATTCGTCAGGTACATGGCGCCATTGTCTCGCTGGGCTTTCGCATCGGTGGTCTGGCGTACTGTAATGATGTGAACGCATTGCCCTGCGAGAGTCTGGCGGCGCTGGAGGGCATTGACACTTTCATCGTCGATGCCCTGCGCTATGCACCCCATGGGAGCCACGCACACCTGGAACAATCCCTTGAATGGCGAAAAATGGTCGGGGCCCGCCACACCATACTGACAAATCTCCACGTCGATATGGACTACCAGGCACTCTTGAAAACGCTGCCGAGTGATGTTGTACCGGCATATGATGGTATGGCCGTGGCGCTTCCTTACCAGTTGGACAAATTTCCCATAATATAGATTATGCGACTTTGACCTTGAGCCTTTTGGGTGAGACTTGGCCTGACTCCGTAATGATTTCGCCGTTGAACGATTTGCTACAGCACCATCGTCACGTGTGCGGTCTCCACGCCGTCACCACGGCAAGCCCCCCTTCCCCAACCGATTAAAGCATTGGTCTCTCAAAGGCGATCATTTGGGTGCTTGAAATTTTCGTCTGGGCGAGGCGCGTTTTGTCTTGCGATGCGGGCATCCTGCGAGGATTGCAACGCCGTCCAGCGCAGAGGCTACACACCCACAAATGATCGCATTTGAAAGACCAATGCTTTAGTCCAAGGCCTCAACCCGAATCCAGACCCCTTCACGTTCCACTTCGCGCCGTTCAACCAGTAAGCGCGCGACTTGATGGTCATCGTCAAAAGCATTTCCGGTGAGAGAGTCCAGAAGCGCCTTGGCCAGGTTATCGAGGTCCATCCACGGCGGTTCGCCCGTATACTCCATGACGATGTGGACAGCATATTCGCCAAAGCTGGGCCTCAGGCGCTGGAAGTGCTTACGGAAGAACTCCCGCAGGAGCGTTTTGTAATATTTCGATTGCGTTGTGAGCCCGGTGCAGCGCACTTCAAGCGCCCCATCATCAACAATCCTTGCGGCCACTTTTCCGTGACGGGTCCATTCCGTTGTATCCATCACGCACTCGCTTCCTGCATGGCGATAATTCCTCTAAGCCAGCGACCATGCTTCGGCTCACGCTCGTCACCACTTTCGCGCTTTTTGCCTTTGCCGCCAATTCCTTATTCGCGCGCATGGCTCTCGGTTCAGGCGACACTGGCCCGGTCGCATTCACGCTTATCCGGCTCTGGTCTGGCGCCGCGGCCCTTTATGCGATTCTGGCCATCTCCAAGGGTTCAAACGAAACGGAACCTTCGCAGGGATGGGCTGGCGCCATGGCACTGTTTTTATATGCGCTGATGTTTTCCGTGGCCTATGTCAGCCTTGATACCGGGACTGGCGCGCTCGCCTTGTTTGCCACAGTCCAATTGACGATACTCGGCGCAGCCGCCTGGCAGGGCCGCCTTGCGCGGGTAGAGGTCTTTGGCGCAATTTTGGCCTTCGCGGGATTCACCTATTTGGTTTGGCCGACCCTGGGAACGCCGAGTATTTTTGGCGTCGCGGCCATGGTGCTATCGGGTGTTGGATGGGGCGTTTACACCCTGCTGGGCCGGGGCGCCGGGGCACCATTACCCCTGACCGCACGAAACTTTTTCCGGGCCAGTCTCGTTGCCACGCCTCTTATGGCTGCAATCTACCTCAATCCGAGCGTTACCCTGAGTGGAGCCGTGTTTGCAGCCCTGTCCGGCGCCCTGACGTCGGGATGTGGCTATGCCATCTGGTACAGTGTCATTCCACGACTTTCACCCGCCGTGACCGGCGTTTGTCAGCTGTTGGTTCCGCCTCTCGCTGCCATCATGGGGTGGGTCGCCCTCGGTGAACCGATGGGCCGTGAGGTCCTTATCGCGACAATCCTCATTCTAGGGGGCGTGCTGGTGGTGATTCTCGGCCCGGCAATACAAGCAAATCGGCAACGCTGAGTAGACTTGCTGCGCCCAATAGGCGTGCTAAACGCCGGGAAAGATTGCGCACATCCAATGAGGAAAAAGGGACATGGCCAACACACGCATCGAAACCGATACAATGGGCCCGGTCGAGGTTCCCGCCGAGAAATACTGGGGCGCGCAGGCCCAGCGCTCTCTCGGCAATTTCAAGATCGGTTGGGAAACCCAGCCCCTGCCCCTGGTGCGCGCCCTTGGGATTGTGAAACGCGCTGCAGCAGAGACCAATATGGCGCTGGGCAAGATGCCCGACACGCTCGGCAACGCGATCATCAAGGCGGCCGATGAAGTGATTGAGGGAAAGCTGAATGCGCATTTTCCGCTCGTTGTCTGGCAGACCGGTTCAGGCACCCAATCGAATATGAATTCCAATGAAGTGATCGCGAACCGGGCCATTGAAATCCTGGGTGGGGAGATTGGGTCAAAATCGCCTGTCCATCCAAACGACCATGTGAACATGTCCCAATCGTCTAATGACACCTTCCCGACGGCGATGCACATTGCATGCGCCGAGGAGGTCACCCACCGTTTGCTGCCAGCCCTGCAGCAATTGTACAATGGATTGAATGACAAGGCAGAAGCCTTCAAGGACATCATCAAGATTGGGCGAACCCACACGCAAGACGCCACACCGGTGACGCTTGGCCAGGAATTTTCAGGCTATGCCAAGATGACCGAAATGGGGATCGAGCGGGTGGAGCAGTCCCTGCCCCGCCTCATGGAACTGGCCCAGGGCGGCACGGCAGTCGGCACAGGCCTGGCCTCCCCTATCGGTTTTGACGGGATGGTGGCCGACAAGATCGCCCAGATTACGGGATTGAACTTCAAAACGGCGCCGAACAAGTTCGAGGCCCTTTCGGCCCATGACGCCATGGTCTTTGCACACGGTGCGATTACGACGGCCGCGATGAGCTGTTTCAAGATCGCCAATGATATCCGGTTCCTTGGTTCCGGCCCACGATCGGGTCTCGGGGAACTGGCTTTGCCCGAAAACGAACCGGGCTCATCGATTATGCCTGGCAAGGTCAATCCGACCCAGTGTGAAGCAATGACCCAAGTCGCCGCCCACATCCATGGCAACAATAGCGCGATGAGTTTTGCCGGCAGCCAGGGCCATTTCGAACTCAATGTTTTCAACCCGATGATGGCCTACAATTTCCTTCAGTCTGTCCGTTTGCTCGCCGATGCCGCGGTCAGCTTCACGGAAAACTGTGTGGTTGGGATTGAGCCGCGGCTGGAGAACATCCAGCGCGGTGTCGAGAACTCCCTCATGCTGGTGACCCCGCTGAAGGAAAAGTATGGCTATGATCTCGCAGCAAAGGTGGCGAAGAACGCCCATGCCAATGGGACGACACTAAAAGAAGAAGCGTTGAAGCTGGACATCAGCGAAGCAGATTTTGACGCGATTGTGGTACCGGCGAACATGATTTCTCCGGGCTGATTGCCCGATATCTCTTCTGGTGATATCTCTAGAGATATGAACCTTCGAGAATGGCGGAAAATGGCAGGCCTTACCGGTGGCAGAGCTGCAAAGCTTGTCGGCACCGCACAATCGCACTGGAGCGGCATTGAGACTGGCAACAAGAGACCAAGCCCTGGACTAGCGGAGCGGATAGAAGCCGCCACGAACGGTGAAGTGACAGCCGCAGAATTGCTCGGCTTGAACGCTACCGTGTCGGCGCAGGGTATGGGTGAAACCAGCCGGACTTTCGAATATGAGACCCAAGCCGTCACTGTGGCTGTACCCGGATACCTGTCACGCGCCGCCAGCGATCTAGGCGTGAACATCGAAGATGAGTTAAGCCGCGGTGGACTGCCAACGTTGAAACAAGCGGTCACCGACGCCTTTCTTGAGCGTTATAAAGACGCCATCGAAGGCACGAACGAGTATGTCAGGAAGCATGGGACGCTGTCTCAACAGTTCGGCATGATCTGACGTGCGTGAGCAATTCGATCTCTATGATCTCAACGGCACTCGCGATCTTAAAGGAGTGTGCCTGATCAGCGCTGGCCAATACGCAAATCTCGAGACGTTGGTCGTCGTCCCCGTGTTCCACGGACCGCCTGATGAGCCGCGCTTGCCAATACACACCGAAATCGATTTCGCAGGACATCAATATACGGCAAAATTCGAATTGCTCGCATCGATCCCTGCCGCAAGCCTAGGCGAAAAAATTGGCCATATCCGCGAACAGAAATACGAATTGAAGAATGCACTCGACCGACTCATTGCAGGATATTGAGTGAAACAAAAGAAAGGCCCGCCCAATGTCTGATGCCACCAAAGGCTCCAAGGCCAATCCATCTCAATTTGATTGTTATGCCGACTTGGCCGAAGACGAGCCTTATTTTGTCATTCGGGCGGATGATCCGCTCTCAAGTGCCGTTCTGGAATTGCATGCCTATATCGGCGCGGGCCAGTCCGGTGCAGCCCATAATAAGCTGGCGGAGATCATGAATATGACAGCGCCGCGCCCACCGCGCCCGTCCGATAGCCCGAAATATCGCGAAACCTTCTCCATTTCATTGGCCATGGAGCAATGGCGCGACAGCAAAAATGGCTAAATCCCTGATCAATCTGAACAAGGCTCGCAAAGCGCGTCATCGAGCTGATGAAACCCAATTGGCCAAGGAAAACCGGGCGAAGTTTGGCCAGATCGGCGCCGACCGCAGGGCTCAGGATAAGCGCTTGGATAAAGAGATGAAACGCCTGGACGATCACAAGCTTGAGGAGGACTAAACCGTCCTTTCCGCTGCGTTGCCCATTGTGTTCAAGTCTCTGGTCGCCAACTCTGACCACGCAGTGATTAATGAGAAAGCCCAATGACTGACACGTTTCCCCTGTTTGAACCTTTCACCTGTCGTGGCATGACCCTTCCCAACCGGATCGCCATGGCGCCGATGACCCGTAGTTTTTCGCCAGGCGGCGTACCCGGAGAAGACGTGGCGGAGTATTACGCCCGGCGCGCTGGCGCCGATGTGGGCCTTTTGATCACAGAAGGAACAACGGTGGACCGCGGCGGGGCCTCAAATGATCCGCGCGTGCCAAACATACACCAGGATGCCGCCTTGAAAGGCTGGAGAAATGTGGTCGACGCGGTTCATCAGGAAGGGGGGAAGATCGCCCCCCAGCTCTGGCATGTGGGCATGATGCGCAAGCCCGGCACCGGGCCAGATCCCGATGCTATCTCCGATGGTCCCTCGGGCAAGACCCATAAGGGCAAGCAGGTTCAGCCTGAACCAAGCGAAGAAGACGTTGCCGATATGGTCGCGGCCTATGCCAAAGGCGCGGCTGATACCAAGGCGCTGGGCTTTGACTGTATCGAAATTCATGGCGCCCATGGATACCTGATCGACGAGTTTTTCTGGGGTGTCATGAACACACGCAAGGACAAGTATGGCGGTGACCTGGTCGGCCGTGCGCGATTTGCTGGAGAGGTGATTGCGCAGTGCCGGGAGGCGGTGGGTGATGACATGCCGATCATCCTGCGCTGGAGCCAATGGAAACAGCAGGATTATGTCGCACGGCTTGCCGAAACCCCCCAGGAAATGGAAGCGTTTCTGGGAGTCTTTGTCGATGCCGGTGTGGACATCCTCCACGCCTCCCAGAGGCGTTATTGGGAAGCCGAATTCCCGGAGATAGACGGAGATGATGGGCTAAACCTCGCAGGGTGGTGCAAGAAGCTCACGGGGCTGCCATCCATCACGGTGGGGTCGGTAGGCCTGTCGAGCGACTTCATCGGCGCCTTCCGCGGCGAGGACAGCAAGACCCGCCCCATCGCTGATGTGATTGAACGGCTCGCCAAAGGTGAGTTTGACATGGTCGCCATTGGTCGCGCCCTGCTCCAAGATCCCTTCTGGGCCCAGAAGATCAAAGAGGGCCGGTTCGATGAATTAGACAGCTATGACGCCAAGGCCCTGGCAACGCTCTACTAGCGAGATGAACCAATAGGCATTGGCATGCGTAAAGGGACTGAAACAACACTGTGAGCCTGCCCATGCGCCTTTCTGCTCTTTTTGCTCCCAAGTTGGCCGTGGCCACGGCGGCAACTCTGGCCTCGACCGGTTGTGTCAGCCAGTCCCTGGCGGAGTTTGCCGATGCCCCGCGAACGCTTGTTCTAGAGGAGTATTTCGAGGGTGAAACATCTGCCTACGGGATCTTCGAAGATCGTTTCGGAAAAGTGCGGCGCACTTTCAAGGTCGATATTGAAGGCACAGTTGAAAGCGGCGTCCTGACTCTCAATGAGCGATTTGTCTATGATGACGGAGAGCGTGACACGCGGATCTGGACCATCGAAATTCTCGGTGACGGCAAATATCGCGGCACAGCCGGCGATGTCCCGGGCTACGCAACGGGTGAAGTCGCTGGCAATGCCTTTAATTGGAAATACAAAGTCGACCTGAAGGTTGGCGACAGCACCTGGAATGTGGGTTTTGACGACTGGATGTACTTGCTGGAAGACGGCGTGCTTATGAACAGGGCCTATGTCACTCGCTACGGCATCGAAATCGGCCAGGTTACAATCGCATTTCAGAAGCCCAGCTAGAGCTGTTTCACTTGAATTTTAACCGCCTGATCACCGGCCTTTAGTGCCAGTGAGGCGTCGCAATCCTCCCAGCATACTCGCATCCTGGTCCGGTCTGCTCCTGTCCCTGGCACAAAGATCCAGCGCTCAGACGGCTCAAAGTCAAGGGAAAGACTCTAGCGTTTAGCAACAACCACCAGCGGCTGGTTCTAGGCCTTCCACTGGCGCAAAAACGTCTGGAGCGCCGCAGCCTGGGAACAGGCCATAATGGGTGTCTCCCGTGCCAATCACGTCAAAGAATTCGGCAAACCGGGTATCAATGAGCATCGCCAACGTGTTGCCGCACACTGGGAACACTCGCCCAACTTCGATTTCGTGACCCGTGTCGAGTTTAAACACATCTTCCATGCCGGGCACGCCGCCGCGATAGATCACCGCCTGACCAAAGTCTTCACAGGCCACATCAAGCCCTTGCAGCTTCATCAGGCGAGCGGTCACCGATGCAAAGCGGATCGGGTCGACCTTTGCCTTGAGACGCGGGTCAATGATTGAAAGGGGTCGGTGGGCAAAGACGCGTGGATCTCTAAAGCCGGCTTCCTTTGCAATCTGCTGATAGTCACCCCAGTAGAGCGCTCCTGATAGACACTCACCATAAAGTACCGGATCGGCTGCCAACTGGGCCGGAATGCGCCGGTCAGCGTAGACGTCTGCGAAATATAGCTCACCACCAGGTTTCAAAAGGTCAAAAGCGGCCTGAAATACGGCAGGCTTGTCGGTGCAGAGGTTGAACACGCAGTTGGAAATGATGATGTCAAAGCTGCCCTGCTCAAGGTCCAGGTCACCGAGCTGTTCCAGATACCCTTCGACGAACCGCGTATTTGGCGCATCATAGCCAAAGGAATCTGCGTGCCACTGCTCGTGCTTGCGGGCCACGGCGAGCTGTTCGGGAGTCATATCTACGCCGGTAACATGGCCTTTAGGGCCAACAAGGCTGGCAAGCGCAAAAACATCGCGCCCCGCCCCGCACCCCAGATCAAGGACCTTCAATCCTTCAAGATGGGCCGGGATGGCTAAACCGCAGCCATAGTAGCGTGACGATACCTCGTCATGCACCTTGCCAATCGCTTCGCGCAGCCAGGGCGCGGGCGCATCCAGGGTGCTGCAGGCATCGGTTTTCAAGTCAGATGTGCCGGTGAGTTCGGCGCCGTAATAGTCTTTGACGGATTGGTGCAGCATGGGCGTTCGGTCCAGTTTGATTATCTGAGTATTTGGTGTGTCAGGCTGAGCAGCTTCCGCCGCCCAGAACGCAAAAGCTTGCGCAGTAGGGATGGTTGAGAGCCACAACTGCGCGGGCGTCTGCCAGAGTGTTGCCAAGATTGAAGCGCTCATCATAGGGGATCAGGGTGCAGGCCTGGACCGTCGCGTGTCCGTCGCCTTTGCGGCGTACGACCATGCGCTGACTGGAGCACATCAAGCTGTCGGGACGCTTGTCGAGGATGCCCCAGCAGGCGGTTGTGATCTCCGGTGGATCGCCATCGGCTTCCATCTCGGGAAACAGCACAAGCGATCCCGGGTCTTGGGCACGCGTATCCAGCCCCAAATCGTCAATGATCTTTCCATAACCGTTGCGCGCTTCGTCTTCAGATTCATCCCACACCGTTCGACCGGCCAAATCGACGCGAAACCCATTCGCGGCAAGCCAGGCAAGGCCGGTCCGCGTGATCGCAAACGCCCCTGCGCCGCGTTCTTCATCGTGTAGTATTTCTGTATAATGGTCGAGGCTGACACGCAGAGTCATGGCGGCGCCAAACCGCGCCTTCAAGTCGAGCAAACCGGTCTTGATCCGCGGGCGCATCATCGGTTGCATTGCGTTGGTCAGGAGGAGCACCCGGTGGCCCCGGCTGAGCGCAGCATCCATAATTGATATGATCTCCGGCGCCATGAAGGGTTCACCGCCCGTGATGCCGATCTCCACGCCCGTCTCATCGGCTGCATCCAGTTCATCCAGATACGGCAACACGTCTGCCAAGGTCAGATAAACCAGCCGATTATTGGTGGGCGAGCTTTCTATATAGCAGTTCGCGCATTCAATGTTGCAGAGCGTGCCGGTATTTAACCAGAGTGTTTTCGTGCCTGCATACGCCACACGGGCGCGGGGCTCGCCCTTGAGCGTCCTAACGGGGTCAGAAAATTTTGCGGATGATTGTATTAGCGTCGTTGTCATGCGGGTGAATTAGAGCGTTCTGAGAGGACGATAAAGACACGAAAGTGTCAGTCTGGTGTGAGAAACGTTCAACGCGCAACCGACTTCCCCTAACACCAGCGTGCGTTCCTGCTATATTCCGCCCATGAGCGCAGAGAATCGCCCCTCCATCTCGCAGATGGCTACCGCCCGCCCGCCGGTCTTTTCCGGTGAGGCCGATTATCTGGATGGGCTGAACCCTGAACAGCGTGAAGCCGTGCAAACGACAGAAGGCCCGCTTCTGGTGCTCGCCGGGGCCGGTACGGGCAAAACCCGCGTGCTCACGACCCGGCTGGCCCACATCATCGCCACGCAAAAGGCCTGGCCCAGTCAGACATTGACTGTGACTTTCACCAACAAGGCCGCGCGCGAGATGCGCGAGCGGGCGCTTGTGCTAACAGGTGAGGCCGGAGAGGGGCTGCGCTGGCTCGGCACGTTCCACTCCATCAGCGCGCAGATCCTACGAAAACATGCTGAGCTGGTCGGCCTGAAATCCAGCTTCACAATTCTCGACACAGATGACCAGATCCGCTTGTGCAAGCAGATCATCGAGGCTGAACACATTGACCCCAAGCGCTGGACCCCACGCTATCTCGCCTCCCTCATCGATGGCTGGAAGAACCGCGCGCTGTTACCGGATAAAGTGCCGGGCGATGAGGCCTACCAATTTGCCGATGGCAAGGGCATCAAATGCTACGAGACCTATCAGTCCCGGTTGAAAGTTCTGAACGCCTGCGACTTTGGCGACCTGCTGATCCACAACATCACCCTGTTCCAGAAACATCCCGATCTCTTGTCGGAATATCACGCAAAGTTTCGCTACATTCTGGTCGACGAGTACCAGGACACGAATGTGGCCCAGTATCTCTGGTTGCGCCTGCTGGCCCAGGGCAAGAGCAATATCTGCTGCGTCGGAGACGATGACCAGTCGATCTATGGCTGGCGCGGGGCGGAAGTCGACAACATCCTGCGCTTTGAGAGCGATTTTCCCGGCGCCGCGGTGATCCGCCTGGAGCGTAATTACCGCTCAACGCAACACATCCTCGCCGCCGCCAGCGCTGTGATTGGCAACAATAAGGGCCGACTCGGAAAGGCGCTGTATGTCGGCGAAGATACCGCCGCTGACCCCGACGCGAAAAAGGTACAGGTGCGCGGGCTGTGGGATGGCGAGGCCGAAGCGCGCATGGTGGGCGACGAGGTCGAGGCGCATGTGGCCCGGGGCGGGCGCAATGAAGACTGCGCGGTGCTGGTGCGCGCCTCATGGCAAATGCGGGCGTTCGAGGAACGCTTCATCATGCTCGGCATCCCCTACCGGGTGATCGGCGGACCGCGCTTTTTCGAGCGCGCAGAGATCCGCGATGCGCTGGCATACCTCCGCCTCATCCGGTCCACCGACGATGACCTGGCCTTTGAGCGCGTGGTCAACCAGCCCAAGCGCGGCGTCGGCAATGCCTCCCTGCAAAAGCTCCAGCTTTATGCCCGCGAGGATGGCCGTTCCCTGTTCACGCTCACGCCTATGGTGCTGCAGACAGACGAGATCAAAGGCGCTGCCAAGCGCGGGCTCACCACCTTCATCGATCAGGTGAATATGTGGCGCGACCGGTTGGCAGACGGCATGCCCCACCCGGAATTGCTGGAAGTGATCCTTGAAGAGTCCGGCTACACCGACATGCTGCAAAAGGATCGCGGCCCCCAGAGTCAGACACGGCTGGACAATCTCAAGGAACTGATCCGTGCGGTTAGCGAGTTCGATACCCTGCCGGCGTTCCTGGAGCATGTGCAGCTGATCATGGATGTGGGCGGGGCCGCCAATGGCGATGAGGTCCAGATCCTCACCCTGCACGGCGCCAAGGGCCTGGAATGGCCGCTCGTTTTCCTGCCCGGCTGGGAGGAGGAAGTGTTCCCGTCCAAACGCAGCATTGACGAAAGCGGGATGAAGGGCCTGGAGGAAGAGCGGCGCCTCGCCTATGTCGGCATCACGCGGGCGCGGGAGGTTTGCCGCATCTCGTTTGTGGCCAACCGCGTCATCTATGGCCGCTGGCAGGCCGTGCTGCCGTCCCGCTTTGTCGACGAGCTGCCCCACGCCCATGTGGAGGCGAGCGCCGAGACCGGCTACTCGACACAGCCCGGCGCCGATCAGGGCTTTACGGGAAGCGTCGAAGACCTCGGCGAGCGCTCAAGCTACACCTCCCCCGGCTGGAAGCGCCTGAAGGAAAACTCCAAGTCCGGCGTCAGCGAAGCCCCCCGCACCCTGGAAGGCAACGCTACCCTCATCGCCACGTCCAGCGGCCAATCCGGCTTCCAGATCGGCCAACGCGTCTTCCACGACAAATTCGGCTACGGCCACGTGGAAAAGGCGGACGGAACGAAGCTGACGGTGAAGTTCCAAACGGGCAGCAAGAAAGTGATCTCCACGTTTCTGGTGGCGGCTTAATGAAAATGTCCAAGGGCTTACACGAAGCGAGCACAAGAATTTGATTTGAGGACCATCTATGTGTGCGTCTGAGTGTTATCGCCAATACGTGGACAAGGGGGACTTTCGATGAAACGCAGACTTAAACTTCTGATTTGCTCTATTGTGGCCGGCGGTTCAACTTTAACTGCTTACGCTGGACCTCTCTGTATATTCACCCGTGGTCAGCCGCACCCGACGGCAGACACTCAAGCATCGCCCCTTGCTACACAACAAATGACTGAAGCGCGCAATGTGATGTGTAGCCAGTTTGCTTGCCCACCGTTCAGTTTTTTTGAGAATAATTCAACGGCAAACGCCAGTGCTGAAAGTAGCCGTTTTGGTTATACGATCCGGTACAATACGAATTTTATGCAACAACAAATCGACCGGTTTGGTCCTGGAGCAACAATCGCAATACTCGCTCATGAACTGGGCCATATTATTGACTTTTACCAGTATCCGCAGGGTGGCCCAGGCATAAATAGGGAGGCCACTGCCGACAGATACGCAGGGTGCGCCTTTGCATTGGCTGGCGCTCCCGAGCAGTCTCTCCAACCTTTTTTGCAAAGCCTATTGTCGATGGGGCCGTCTGGTCCCGGCTATCCCTCGCCTCAACAGCGCGCACAGATCGCAAGGGACGGCTACTACCAATGCATTCGCCGATAGGCATTCCAGTGCGTCACGAGAAATGAAACTATGTCCCAGGACTGAGTGATCACCACTTGATCGAACACCCCATGCTCGGCGTCTGGTCGCGCAGGCCGTCGCCCGTCTCTGCGATCGTCCGCATGGCGTCCACCAGTTTCCGCCTGCGGCCTGAGGGGTCGCCGATGCGGGCATCGCCCCAACATGACTGGCTTGATATGGAAAGATGGATCACATAAGCCACCGCAGGGTCCTGCGCGGGCAGGACCCCATGGGTCGGTCTTTCCACCGGGAGTACAGGTTGAGGGAATGGTCCATGGATCCCTGCCTTCGCAGGGATCTGCGGAGAATTGAGTTGCAGTTGTTCCGCTATTGTTCCATTCTCATTTCATGGCTTTTTATGTCTACATTCTTGCGAGCCAGAAGAATGGCACGCGCTATACCGGCCATACGGACGACCTTGAACAGCGCATTTTCGACCACCGTGAAGGACGCGGATGCGTGTTCACACGTCAATACGGAATCACTCGCCTTGTCTGGACGGAAGAGCATGACACGCGCGAGTCCGCAAAATGGCGGGAATATCGGATCAAAGCTTGGAAACGGGCCTGGAAAACCCGGTTAATCGAAGAGATGAACCCGAACTGGGAAGATTTGTTTCTCAGGATCAATCAATAATCCCACCGCAGGGTCCTGCGCAGGCAGGACCCCATGGGTCGGTCTTTCCACCGGGAGTGCAGGTTGAAGGAATGGTCCATGGTTCCCTGCCTTCGCGGGGATTTGCGCATTATGTTGACCAAACTTATCCGCCCCCTTCCCGGTCCGCGTATACTCGACCCATGGAAGCCCTGCGCGATCCCTTCTCCCGGGTCCACCCAATGTTCTGGCCGGTCCTTTGGCTGAGCCTGCGCGCGTTCGTGCGCTGGACCGGGCGAATGATCGAAGCGGGTCACGGCTTTGCCGGGCTACGCATCGAGATCACCTGGTATGGCTGGATCCATGTTGAGGCGATCGACTTGTCAGACACCGGCAAGGATTTCCGCCGGCATATGGCGGGGGTCGCGGACGGGGATGGGTGGGCTGTCCTGCACCGGGCTTCGGGGCGGGTGGAAACCCTCCTCCTCGTAGGATGCATCGAGGGCGAGGCCCGATATGGACCATCCACCCCCACCGCGCATACCGACGGTGCATATCGCTTCGCTCCATGCACCCTACGCGCTGAACGCAATCGATCCAATGAGAGTACTGGCCCGCCCCTTGGCCTCGCCCCTTTCCCGCAAGCCGGGCGAGGGGCGGCCTTATACAAGCACTTTCGCCAATCACCCGCGCCTGTGCGGGCGCAGGTGCTGGTAAAATGGTACCTGTCAGCATAGACCCCATTCCATGACTCGCCTTGCTCGCCTCCGCTCCGGCATTTCCTATCTGAATGCCAATAAGAAGCGCCTGTTCTGGTGGTGGATCGCCTACCAGGCCATCAAGGGGGCGATCACGCTCAGCCTGATCTGGATTCCGCTTTTTTTGATCTGGTTTCGTAATGGATGAGCCGCGCGTGCCTTTGCCACCCGCGCCCATCCGCTGGCTGTGGATTGTGTTCGGATTTCTCTGTGTTGGTCTTGGTCTGCTTGGCATTGCTCTGCCGCTTTTGCCGACAACGCCGTTTCTACTGCTCGCGACATTTGCTTTTGCTCGAAGTTCCCCAAGGCTCCACGCCTGGTTGATCGGCCACAAGCGCTTTGGCCCGCTGATTCGTAATTGGAATGAGCATGGCGCGATCAGCCGGCGAACCAAGACCGTCAGCGTTTCCGTGATGGCTGTCATGCCCGCGCTGAGCGCAGGGCTCGGCGCGCCGCTCTGGACGATTGGTGTACAAATCCTGGTCCTGTCGGCCTCGGCGGCGTTTATCCTGTCGCGGCCAGGCGGACCGCATTGAGAAGGACGCATTTCATCGATTGCAATTGGCGTTGGCTTGGACTAGCAAACGCCTTCGGTCGGAGCGTGGCGCAGCCCGGTTAGCGCACCGGTCTGGGGGACCGGGGGTCGGAGGTTCGAATCCTCTCGCTCCGACCATTCCTATATTTGGCCTAAACTGTTTCCGACCGATTGCACATTCGCTTCGTTCCGGCCTAGGCGGCTCTTTGAAGTCTCAACGCATCGAGGCGCGCCTTGAGATCGACCAGATCGGTCAATACAGCTTCGAGACGCTCGCGTTTCTCAATCGCCATTCGAGGCGCGTTCTCTGCGGAAAAGGCCATGGCAACTTTGCTTTGAAGAACATGGACGGCAGGCGTTCCCGGTTCGGCCTCAGCGGGAATGATCATGGCTGCGCCGATGAGAACAGATTCAATCCCCTGCTCAGCCAGCAATGCCTTGGCGCCTTTCAAGGTCATGCCACGCTTGTGAACCAGGGTCTGGATCGCGCGTAACCCCTCTAAATCCTGGGGACGGAACATGCGTCGACCATCAGGGCGTTTGACGGGTTTCACATGTCGAGGGAATTTTGTTTCCCAATAGCGAAGAACATGGGTTGGCAGGCCGAGCTCCTTGGCTGCTTCACCAATCGATCGATAGGCATCGGCGGATTTTTCAAGTCTTGGCTTTTCAGCAGCTGCTGCGCCCATGGTTTGTCCTTCCTAGGTGTGCCCTTCGTCGACTTTTGACTTGAGCAACGGAGATGGGCGAAACGTAACGACTTTTCGCGCTGAGATGAGCGCTTCCTGGCCTGTTTTCGGGTTTCGCCCTTCCCGCGCGCTCTTCTCTCGCACGACGAAATTTCCAAATCGGGAAAGTTTGACCGTCCCTTCCGTCTCAAGCGCTTTGCCGATCATTTCGAGGGCGTCGTCAAGCAGATCAGAAGACTCCTGGCGCGTACAGCCGACGTGACGAACGATTGAGTCTGTCACTTCGGCTCTCGTAATTGTCTTGCCAGACATGGGGTCTCTCCATCCATGAGTTAACAAATAAGCCGCGAGTATTAAGGAAGGGTTTTAAGCCTGTGAGAAAGCAATGCAAAACAAATCGTTGCGAAGCGATTGTTTTACATCCGGAAAAGACTCGCGCCCCAGGAGAATCCGCCCCCCATTGCTTCGGATAATACCAGGTGACCCGGTTTGATACGACCGTCTCTCATCGCGGTATCGAGTGCCAGGGGAATCGAGGCAGCCGAGGTGTTTCCATGGTCGGCAATCGTAGACACAACCTTCGCCTCATCAATACCGAGTTTCGAGGCAACACCATTCAAGATTCGTTGGTTGGCTTGGTGAGGGACAAACCAGTCGATGTCATCTATAGTGAGATCCGTCGCTTCAAGCACCTCGCGGATAGCCGACGAGATATTGACGACTGCATGTTTGAAGACGCGGTTTCCTTCCATGCGAACATGGCCGATCGTCCCAGTGCTGGATACACCGCCATCAACATATAGAAGGTTGCTCTTCGTGCCGTCGGTGCAGATCCGATGGGCGATAACGCCTTCGCCGGATCCAGCATCATTCGCTTGCAAGACGACCGCGCCGGCTCCATCTCCGAAAAGCACACAGGTTCCCCGGTCAGACCAATCAAGTATCCGGGAAAATGTTTCAGCGCCGATCACGAGAGCGGTATTGAAAAGGCCCTGTTTAAGAAGGCTGTCTGCGTTTGCGAGCGCGAACAGGAATCCGGAACAAACGGCTTGAATATCAAAGGCCGCACCAGGTCCCATGCCGAGTTTCGCCTGGACGGCCGTCGCGGTTGCTGGGAACGTCTGATCAGGCGTTGTCGTTGCAAGTACGATCAGGTCAACGTCTGTGACGGGGAGACCCGCGGCGGCAAGCGCAGCGATTGCGGCTTCCGTCGCCAGGTCGCTCGTGACCTGACCATCCGCAGCAATGTGGCGCTTTGTTATCCCCGTTCGCTCTCGGATCCAGTCATCGGTTGTATCCACGATTTTCGACAGGTCTTCATTCGTCAGCGCTCGGTCCGGGAGATATCCTCCCGTCCCCAAGATGCGGGTTGATCGATGGATCATGCCGCTGTCTCCGATGCACGGCCTGCTTGAACGCGAGCAAGACTCGAAGCCACTTCTTCCTTGTAGCTACTCAGCGCAAGATCTGCGGCAAGGCCCAGTGCCGTTGCGAAGCCTTTCGTGTCTGTGCCGCCATGGCTCTTGACGGAAACACCATTCAAACCAAGCAAAACACCGCCATTCACATTGGATGGATCCATTCGTTCCTTTAGGTGCTTCAGTCCGCCCGACGCGATTGCAGCGCCGACTTTTGCAAAAGGTGATGATGTCAATGCGTCCCGGACAAATGCGGCAACGAGGCGTGCTGTGCCTTCTGCTGTCTTCAGGGCGATGTTTCCGGAAAATCCATCGGTGACAACGACATCGACCGTTCCTTCCGAAATATCATTGCCCTCTACAAACCCTCGATAATCCAGATCAAGACCGCTGGACTTCAACAGGTCTGCGGCGCGGCGCACTTCCTCATGTCCCTTTTGCTCCTCAGAGCCCACATTCAAGATGCCGATCTTTGGCTTTGAGACACCGCGTATGGCTCTGGCATAGGCTTCGCCCATGATCGCAAAGGTCAAGAGCTGGTTGGCATCTGCTTCGAGATTTGCTCCGACATCCAAAACAACAACTCGCCCTCGCTGCGTTGGCCAAAGAGCCGCCATAGCAGGCCGATAGACGCCATCCATACGACGCAAGACCATCATCGATATGGCCATCAAAGCACCCGTATTCCCTGCGGAAATAGACGCCTGCGCTTCACCATTCTTAACCGCTTCTATCGCGCGCCACATGCTGGAGTCGCGCTTACGAACGGCTTGAGACGGCTTGTCCTCCATTGTAACCACGTTTTCGACATGGCGCAGCTCAGTCACGGCGGCCAATGGGCGGTGTGCGTCCAAGAGGGGTTTCAATCTCGCTTCGTCCCCGTGGAGCAGGACCGAAAGATTCGTACGCGTCGAAATAAACTGATTGAGCCCGTCAATAACAACGTCTGGGGCCTCATCACCGCCCATGGCGTCAACGGACAGCACAAGACGATCAGCCATAGGCGGGGGCTCCAGCGGACCGACTCGACGTCGTTCGGTCCTTTCGAGCAAAACCTAGTGGCGGTCTGCACGCATTGCAACGCCCTTCACGAGCTTGCCCGGCTATGCGCTCGGCCATGTGATGTCACCTACGAAGAGGGCATCCTGCGAAAGCGTGAACAACTGCGCATCCGCCCGCTGGGAGTAGTCGGCCAAGTCTCCCGGTGACCGGCCGCCCAGCCCATTTCTCACGAGAACGTCTTGGACGGGCTCAGCGCCGTCAAGGGCAGCATCCAGCGCGCGCGCCAATCCAAAATATCGCTCGCCGAGTTTCCTCACTTTTCTTGCAATCGATGCATCGCCCACGCCTTCTTCGCGATAGGCATAGTCAAAACGGTCGAATAGGGCCTCGCCAAACTTTTCAGACACGATCAGAGCATCATTTCCAAGGTGCTTGAGCCTGCGCATGACCAGGCCACCGTGCAGAGCTGCCATTTGGAAGCGACCGTCAAAATCGTCTTTGGCGCACCCCTTAAGATAGAGGTTTGGCTGACGCGCGCCCGTCATGACCGATGCAACAAGGCGCGCAGCCGAAGCGCGGTAAGGGTCGGGCTTGGCAAACAGTCTTCTGAACAGCGACATGGCAGGTGCCTCCGGCGACTTGTAAAAATATAGCGCGCAGCATACCGATGTCCTATTCTAAAGGAGAGTTTCGATGGACAAACGTGTCATTGCGGCTGCTGTTCTCGCACTGTGCGCACTCGGCACGGGCTGTATATCGCCGATCACAAGCTTCAATGGCTATATCGCAGATGAGGCCCTGCCGGTAGAAATGGAACCAGGAATCGATACGCGAACGAGTGTATTGGCCCGACTAGGAAGCCCGTCGACAAGATCTGTTTTCGATGACAACACCTGGTATTATGTCACTACCAGAAAGGAACAGCTGGCCTTCTACCAACCTCGCGTGGCCGGACGGACGATTATCGGCATTCGATTCAGCGATAGCGATGTGGTCGAGGAAGTGCTGGAATACGATGTCACGGACGGGGAAGTGATAAACTACGCTTCACGCGAAACACCAACGCTCGGCAGACAACTGACCTTCCTTGAGCAGCTTCTTGGGTCGATTGGCACGGTCGCCCTGCCCCAAACCAACGAAGCGACGCCGGGCAACCCAACGGGCCGATAGACGTGGTGAGTTAAAGTCCGCGCATGAATATCAGATCTGTGTCTTGCGGCGATGCGCCCAGCGCGGTCAGCATCGCGTGGACCTGTCCACGGTGGTGGGTCTGATGGTTAAAAAAATGCGTGACGTTGACCCAAAAAGGACGCTTGAGCGGCGCACCGGCCAAGCCTGAAACCCAGCTGAACTCTGCCGTAAGGACTTTCTGTGTCAGTCCGCCGGCCCAGCTTTCAATTTTGGCATCAAATTTAGTCCGTTTGGCCTGCAGGTCTTTGAAAGTGCTGGCCTGGCATGTGGATGACGCCATATCGCCGACGGTGCGCTCTGCGTGTGAAAATCGTTCCAACCAAAGCTGGTCTGCCCAATAGATATGGCTCAGGGTCGCAAAGATAGAGCCAAAGAACGCACCGCGATCTAAGTGAAGTTCAGCGCTTGGAACACTCGAAGCAGCTCCATAAATCGACTGGTTCTGCCATGTATTGTATCGCGCCATGAGCTGTGCGTGGTCTGGTGAAATCAAACCCAGTCCTCCTCAATGACCCATTATATCAAAAAGAAAGCCCCGTGGGCCAGTGCCATAGGGGCTTTCTTGGATGTCATATGCAGCGTTAGTGCCCGCCGGAAATCACAGCCAACATAAGCAAGGCCACGATATTTGTGATCTTGATCATGGGGTTCACCGCAGGCCCAGACGTATCCTTATAAGGATCGCCAACCGTATCGCCGGTCACCGCTGCCTTGTGTGCTTCTGAGCCTTTGCCGCCATGGTTGCCATCCTCGATATACTTTTTGGCATTGTCCCAAGCGCCTCCGCCCGACGTCATCGATATGGCAATGAAAAGGCCGGTCACGATCACGCCAAGCAGCATGGCGCCGACCGCTGAGAGGGCGGCGGACAAACCTCCAATTCCAAGGATCACGAAGAACAGCACGATTGGTGACAGTACCGGCAGGAGCGACGGTACGACCATTTCCCGGATGGCTGCCTGGGTCAGGATATCCACAGCCTTCCCGTAGTCAGGCTTGTTCTCACCCTCCATGATGCCGGGGATTTCGCGGAATTGACGGCGCACTTCCACCACCACCGCCTGGGCAGCGCGCCCGACGGCCATCATCGACATTCCGCCAAACAGGTTTGGCAATAGCCCGCCGAACAACAGCCCGATCACCACATAGGGATTGGAGAGGGAGAAGTTCACCACGACGCCTTCGAGACGAGATCCCTCCACGCCGGCGAAATAACTGATGTCTGCCGTGTAAGCGGCAAACAGGACCAGAGCACCGAGCCCGGCTGAACCGATGGCGTAGCCTTTGGTCACGGCTTTGGTCGTATTGCCAACTGCATCGAGCATATCCGTTGTATCGCGCACATTGCTTGGCAACTCTGCCATTTCGGCAATTCCGCCAGCATTGTCGGTGACCGGACCAAAGGCATCGAGCGCGACGATCATTCCAGCCAGGGCGAGCATGGCTGTCGTTGCAATGGCAATACCGAACAGACCCGCAAGATTGTAGGTCAGAAGGATCCCGCCAATGATTGTTAATGCAGGCAGCGCCGTAGATTCGAGTGAAACGGCGAGGCCCTGGATGACATTCGTGCCGTGTCCAGACGCTGACGCTTGGGCCACGGACCGAACGGGCCGGAAGGCCGTGGACGTGTAGTATTCCGTGATCCAAACAATCAGGCCGGTGACAGCCAGGCCGGTAAGCGCGCAGAAGTACAGACTGAGACCTGTAATATCGGCTGGCGCGCCTGTGGCCCGATCTTGAAGACCAAGCACCTGTCCGGCGCCTTCGATCACGCCCCAACCATTAGGCAGGACATTGGGAATGGTAAAAAGCATCAGGATGGCCGAAACCACGCCCGTTGCAATTAGCCCCTTATAGAGGGCACCCATGACACTGGTCGAGCCGTCCGCTAGCCGGACGGCAAATGTGCCAACGATCGAGCCTACGATACACACAGCGCAAATTGCGAGCGGGAGGATCATAATTTCTCTCAGGTAAGACATTTCGCCGAAGTAGATAGCGCCCAGCACCATGGTCGCCACAATTGTCACGGCATAGGTCTCGAAAAGATCTGCCGCCATGCCAGCACAGTCACCGACATTGTCGCCGACATTGTCTGCGATGGTTGCCGCATTGCGCGGATCATCTTCGGGAATACCTGCCTCGACCTTGCCAACCATATCGCCGCCAACATCGGCGCCCTTGGTGAAGATGCCGCCGCCCAATCGGGCAAATATGGAAATTAGAGAGGCACCAAAACCAAGCGCGACAAGGGCATCGATCACACGCCGACTCTGCGGCTCAGCGCCCAGACCGCCCACAAGCAAGCCATAATAGGCAACGATACCAAGGAGCGCGAGCCCGACCACGAGCATTCCCGTAACGGCGCCCGACTTGAAAGCGATGTTCAATCCCGCCCCGAGACTGTCGCGTGAGGCTTCCGTTGTGCGCACGTTCGCCTGAACCGAAACCTTCATTCCGATGAAGCCAGCTGCGCCAGAAAGTACAGCGCCGACGATAAATCCGGCCGGAACCTCCCAATTCTGGAAGGCAATCACCAAGGCAATGACAACGACAATACCCACATAAAAAATCATGCGATATTGACGCGACAAGTAAGCGCCCGCCCCAACCTGGATCGCCTGTGCGATCTCCTGCATACGCGCATTGCCAGCCGGCGCCGCATTTATTGAACGGATCTGCCACATGCCGTAGACCACGGACAACAGCCCCGCCATCAAGGCTGCATAAAACCAAATATTCATAAATTGCCCTCCCTGGAGCCTTGTTCTGCCCGGTTATCCAGACAAGCTCTCGAACGATTTTGCGACGCTGCCAAAAGCCGACAATCGGCGCAAGTTTTCTCGCTTTGAGGGTGATTCAATGCCTATTGTCCATGGGAGAATCCCAAGCGATGGGGAAGATCCACCACGTCACCGGATTTAAGCAGGCGTAGGTTGCGTGCCTGCGTAACAGTTCCAATCCGATGCAGGCCTGGAGCGCTCTGATCGGCTGCTGATTCTAACGTTTTCCGGTCTAACGCCGAAGCACAAAAAAGCGCCTTATAATCATCGCCGCCAGTACACTGGGCGAGAAGGGTAAATCGGGCTTCTTCTGGATCAGCAAACCGAATGTCCGACAATTCAATTTCGATCCCGACCTGGCTCGCCGTTGTAAGTTTCTGGCAATCGGCAAGAAGACCGTCACTGATGTCCATTGAGGCAGTTGCGTATCTACCGATCAAACCTGCAACGTCTCGGGATGTCACTTCAGGGCGATGATAATGGCGTGCAGAGGTGGTTTCATGGCCTGCCCTGGCGTCCGCCAAGCCCACAAGCCCATGGCCTATTTCGCCGCTAACCCAGACATCATCTCCCTTTTTCGCGCCACACCTCAGGATAGGACTGGGCCCTAAACACTCGCCAATCATGGTCAGTGAGGCGAAGAGGCCCGATTTTGAGCGAGTCGTATCTCCGCCGAGCAGCAGGGCGCCGACATCCGATAGAGCGACCTGAAATGCAGCTGCAAACGCTTCCATATCAGCGTCTTTGAGCGCGGCCGGCCAACCCAGCGTGAGTAATGCATGGGTGCAGATTGCTCCTTTCGCATGAATGTCGGAGGCATTCACAGCAACGAGCTTAGTCGCAATGGCGCCCAAGGGAGTCTCGGGAAGAAAATGAACACCCTCTGCAATTGCGTCCTGTGTGATGATGCGCTTTCTAGATTCTGGCGCAAGCAGCGCCACATCATCTAAAAGGCCCAGTGCTTCTTTTGATTTCGCAATCGGAGCCAAATACCGAGCGATCCAGTCAAATTCATCCATCCGTGTCTCTTCCACTTTCGGAGGGGTACCTGCAAGAGTGCCGGTTGAGGCGCTAAGCGGGAACCGCTGAATGCTGTCGGTATGCCCCAAATCCAAACATAGCGACTGGATTGGGCGGTTTTCCTCCATTCGCGATATCGTTTGATACGCAAAGTTATTTGTTGAAAATCAACACAAACTTTGAATAACAAAGTGCATAGCAGGTGAATGAGGGAGCCCTTGCAATGCCTAGACGGATCGCGATCGCTTCGGTACTCAACACACTCACCCTGGCCGCTACCGCGAATGCTGTACCGCTGACTGTCAGCATCGAAGGTGTCAAAGCTCGTGAGGGGACTTTCTACATTTCGATCCAATCGGAGACGGAATTTATGAAAGATGAAGGAACCGCTGGAGAACTGGTGTCCGAGATCACTCCGGGCACGTTTCTGAAGACATATGGCGTTCCCGCCGGGCAGTATGCCGTGACCATCTGGCATCACGAAAATAGCAATGGGACATTCGATACCACAGACATGGGCATGCCGCTGGATGGGTGGGCCATGTCCGTTAAAGCCTTGACGGATCCACCAACATTCCAGGACGTGTCCATCGAGGTTGGTGGAGATGGATCAACGGTTGAGTTGACCATGACATACCATCGCTGATCCGAATCCTGCCTTGGTAACGTATTGACGTTGCGCGCGCTTGAGTCCCAGGCGCGCGCATTCGCATGGGGTATTGGAGGCCCATTCTTATGATCTTTGATATACTTGCGATCGCCGGATTGGCTTTTGGCGCTTTAATCGGACTGGGGAGCCTCGTGAGTCCGGCGTGGGCCGCAGGCGTTGTAAGGCTGGTCGAAGACCCGGAAAAACCAGGCGGATATTCGGAGTTTCGCGCAACGTATGGCGGCCTGTTGCTCATGACGCATGGGGTCGCGCTATACCTGTTTCTGACAGGCGATGCGATCTTGGGCGCAATCATCGCATTGCCCTTGGCGGCGGGTTGGTTTGGCGCTGCCATCGGTCGGACAACATCGCTTCTCCTTGATATGGAAAAGCTCAGGTCCCCGGCCATGAATCCCACCTGGATCGCAACGGAGCTTATCCTCGGCCTTGCGATTGCAGCCCCCTTGCTCCACTACGTCGTACAGAGTTGATAAAAAGAGACTGTTATGTCGGAGCGTCGTGAGACGGGCCGGAGGAAGGCGGCACCCTCGCGTGGTCGTCGCCCCACGGGCCTCAAGTCCAAGCCAAGTTCACCAAAATTTGGCGAGACCGCTCCCGGCGAGCGCATCGCCAAATACCTCGCCAGGGCTGGCGTTGCTTCTCGGCGTGCTTGCGAAGTTTTGATCGCCGAGGGCCAGGTATCTGTAGATGGGCGAAAGGTCAAAACACCCGCAGAGAAAGTGACCGGCCAAGAGGATATTCGCGTCCATGGCCTCGAAGTCGACGCTCCAGCAGCAACGCGGCTTTGGCGTTATCACAAGCCAGCCGGCCTGATCACCACGAATGTTGACCCCGCTGGACGCCGGACAATCTTCGAGGAACTCCCCAAAACCTTGCCGCGTACTGTCACGGTCGGGCGACTGGACCTGAATACCGAGGGGCTATTGCTCCTGACCAATGATGGCGAATTGGCGCGTAAACTGGAACAGCCAGGCAATGGCTTGGTGCGTAGCTATCGTGCGCGGGCGTTTGGGAAGGTGCACCCTGAAAGACTTGCTCGTTTGGCGGAAGGTATTACCGTTGATGGGGAACGGTTTGGTGCCATTGACGCGGCGCTGGAGCAGGAAACTGGTGCGAATGCCTGGCTACGCATATCCCTCCAGGAAGGAAGGAAACGGGAAGTACGGCGTGCCCTTGAAGCTGTCGGCCTCCAAGTCAACCGGCTGATCCGCGTGCGCTATGGTCCCTTTGAGCTTGGCGCACTAAAACCAGGCAGTGTTGTTGAAGTTTCTTACGGCGACCTGAGGTCTCAATTGCCCGGCCTGGTTGAAGACGTTTCAAAAAGAAGACCTGGGCCCAAAAAACCAAGCCGCGCACCGCGCCGATCCAACCGGAACCTGCAGACCCGTTCGTCCTAGCAACAAATAGCTGCATGATCACATCACCAAAATGAACGTTGGCGCGATGCTTTGTGCAGTATTTCTCATAAAAACAAGGCGTTCGTGATTGACTAACGCGGTCGAACTGTAAATTCCGTGCGACGGTTTGCAGCGTTGGCTTCAGCCGTCTCGGCATCAATCAGGGGGAACGTTTCGCCATAGCCACGGGCCGTCAATACCGATGCTGAAACACCCTGATTGATCAGGTATTGGCGAACCGCCCTGGCTCTCTGCACCGATATATTCTGATTGAGCACGGCATCGCCGCGCTTATCGGTGTGCCCGCCGACTTCAATCTCAAATCGCGAGCACAGGGTTGCCACACCTGCAGCGGCGTCGAGCAACCGTGCGCTCTCGTCATTGATATCAGACCGCCCCACCGCGAACGACACATTCCGGCCCTCCATGACACGCTCGAAGGCCGATTGGCACTCGGCAACGCTAGATGTCGATGTCAGGTTTTCCAGGGCTGCCCCCACGGCTTCCTCTTCGCCTTCAACGGAGATGCCATCAACAATGAGGACGTCGCGTCCCTGTGGGATATCTTTGATCGCTCGCTCAGCAGCGCCATACGCGCGATCTGCCGCCTCGCGGGTTGGTGCCAGGCCTGTAAGCGTAATGACGCCCTCTTCTGCATTTCGAGCATTCAGGCCTAACCAAGGATAACCCAAGTCTGGAAAGCTTGCTTCGATGCGTTCGGGCCAAGTGAGTTCAGGTTCAACGACACGTTCTATGATCACCGGATCGGGCGCCTCAGCGGCTGTGAACCGGCCATTCACGACCTGGTACAAAGCACCTTCTTCAATCGGCACGCATTCAACTGCCGTTTGCTGGGCACCAATTTGGGCGCTACTTGAACCACTCGTACCTTGAGGTGAACAAGCACCGAGGCCTGCCATCAAAACCGCGCCAAGCGCTACGCGCTGACAAGTCATCATCATTCCATACCTCTCAAATCAGCGCGGTAATCATTGTTGTGCCTTTGTTGACGGGTGAAACTGCAACGCTTTGCGCCTATCTGTCAAAAAGCTTCGCCAGATGCGCGAGGGTCATCCAGACCATGGTGCTGACTGTTGCTTCACTTTGTTGCTAGAAACAGACCCTGAATCAACAGCCCACGGTAAAGACTGAAAACGCGGGCGTCCAAGGCGTCTTTTCCGATGGTATCGATGCAAGCTTCAAACGCAGGCGCCCTTCCTAATCGATAACGATTTCAGCTACTGCTGCTGATGTGCCAGGCACCACCCAATGGACTGGAATGGTCGCTACTGTCATGTCTTTAGTCAGACATTCCGGCCTGGCGTGCCTGATCGGCCGCAAAACGCGCCAAAGGCGCAACGCGCTCCGCCATGCTGGCCGCGTGGGCAGAGTTTGCCGTGCCATCGCGCACACGTCCGACTATCC
>JBCCTK010000006.1:0-42036 GCA_039198685.1 Pseudomonadota bacterium
CGTGGTTCAGACCGCCGACGCAACTTACCTGCGCCGCTCAGACTGAGGCGACCGCAGATGTCAAAACCTTCCGCCGTCGGCAACGTTATGATCCAGGCCGCGCGTGATGCCGGCCGCGTCCTGGCGCGGGATTTCGGGGAAATCGAACACCTACAGGTTTCGAAGAAAGGCCCAGCGGACTTTGTATCAAACGCAGACCACAAAGCTGAGAAAATCATCTATGATTCCCTGTCGAAGGCACGGACAAATCCAACACATTCATCATTGATCCGCTCGATGGAACGCTCAACTTCCTCCACGGACAGCCCCATTATGCGGTATCGATCGCTCTGCAACGTGAGGGGGAGTTGCTTGCAGGCGTTGTCTACGATGTCGCCAAGAACGAGATTTTCTGGGCTGAGCGCGGACGGGGCTGCTGGCTAGAGCAACGCAAACTGGTCGTGGCGGCACGGCGAAAAATGGGTGAAGCCGTCATCGCCACCGGAACACCTTGGCTCGGCCAAAGCGAGTCAGTCCACGAAACCTTCTGGGGCGAAATGGCAGCGTTAACACCAGTTTGCGCAGGTATCAGGCGGTATGGCTCGGCTGCTTTGGATCTTGCCTATGTGGCAGCAGGCCGGTTCGATGGGTTCTGGGAGCGCGGATTGAAACCTTGGGACATTGCAGCTGGAATTGTATTGGTTCGAGAAGCCGGTGGCATGGCCGAGGAAATTGATGGCGGCGATGTTTTGCGAACAGGGTCGGTGCTCGCAGCGAATGAGGCCCTGTTGCCTGAATTGCGAATGCGGCTGCGCAAGGCAAAACCCTTCAAACGCACGCTTGACGAGGATGACTGACACCAAATAGCGCCTAATACGCGAACACACTTGACCCGATTACCCGGCCCCTTAACGCTCAGTGGCGCCTAAAATTGGGGACATCCATGGACATCCGCGAGGCGAGCCTCGGTACGCTGCTTCAGCAGCCAGAAGTTCTTGTCATGGCTCGCTACCAGCGGCGCTATGAATGGCCTTTGTCTGAATTTGAACAGCTGATGAGCGATCTGTTCGGCGCCTTGACCCTCAGCGGTGATCGCCAGAGCCCTTCGCCCTATTTCATGGGATCGGTCATTTTATACCGAAACGCTGATGAATGGCTGGAAGTCGTCGATGGACAGCAACGCCTCACATCCATGTCACTCATTCTCCTGGCAGCACGGGAACTCACCGAGAACAGCAGCGTGCGTGATGAAATCGGTAAGTTCATTGTTAAACCCGCTGACCCGGCAACCGGCACAGAAGCTCGTTTCCGGTTAACCTTGCACCGCGGCGACCAGGAGTTTTACGCACAAAATATCTTTCCGCTGGGCAGTGCGCGGTCCCTGCATAATCTTCCGCTACCGGAAAGGGAAAGCCATGCGTGCCTTCAAAGGAATTTTCTAAGGGCCCATGCGCATTTACGCGAGTTAAGCGACGAGACTTTCCGCGCATTTCTCACCTTCCTCCTGAACGATACGCGTTTTGTTCGCATTGTCGTCCCTCAGGATGGAGACCCGTTCCGGGTGTTCGAAACCGTCAACAGTCGCGGCCGGAGACTGCGCAGCGAAGACGTCGTCCGATTTGCCCTGATCGAATTTGCTGGCGAGACGGAAGAGGATCGCGACGAACTTCTCGGTCTATGGGACGACGTGGAAATGGATCTTGGTGATAAGGGTATGCAGAGTTTTCTGCAGACCTGGCGCAAGGAGATTCTCCGGGGGCGCCAATCAAATCGTTCGATGACAGCCGACATCCTTTCAGCGTTTGAATGCCGCTCTGATGCCAGAACATTCCTTCAAGAACGTCTCTCACGAAATGTCGGGGTCTTTCGAGAGATCGCGACCAGCAACAGCGATATGCCGAGCGGGCCTGAGAAAGACGCAATCGACCGAGCGTTACTTTCGCTTCAACTCGTAGACCACAAAGATTCCGGGATCTCTGAATGGCGCTACATCGCGCAGATTGCCCTTCGCCGATTTCGAGGTTCGCCCGGACGACTAGCAAAGATTATGACCAACCTGGAACGGTTGTGCTGGTATTATTACCTCATAACTGATCGAAAGGGCGTCTCGACCGACCGAAAACGGCACTTCGCAGAACTTTGCCAGCGTGTGGTGGCGGAGACCCCAGACACTTTCCTGAGGTCCCTGGCGCTGGGCCAGGACCGAAAAGATACCATGCGGATGGTCATCCAAGGCCCCCACGACCCCAAGGCCAAATACCTGCGTTCCCTCATGGTTCGCCTGGAAATGACCGTTCAAAATCGCCTTATGCGCATCGATCGCAAAGACGTATCTGTGGAACACATATTGCCTGTAAAACCCGGTAAAAATAGCTATTGGGAACGCCAGTTCAGCAGCGATGCACGGGTTCACCGCGAGTATGTCCAAAAACTTGGCAATCTCGCCCTTGTGCCGCCCGGATTGAATACGACCCTTGGCAACAAGGTGTACCGAAACAAGCGAAAACTCGTTTGTCAGGCGGGAGTCCACAGCCATTTCGGGACAGCAGCCGTGTTTGCCGAGCATGCCGATTGGACAAAACGAATCGTTGATGAACGCACAAAACTGTTCCAACGGGCTTTGTGCGATGATTTTGACATTCACGCCGCCAACTATCGCGTCTGAGTCGAACGTCCTTATTGTAACGCTCGACATTGCGTGAAATTTGCATCACGTCCTCTAGACATGTTGTCTGCGCTACACGCGTTTGAAACGGTTTAAAGACATCGACGCACACGTTAGGGTGTCAGCTCAATACATCAAAGGCATGATCGCCATGAACGACAAACCCGTCAGCGCCGAAATGACTGCGAATGCGGTGTTCCTGTCGGGCATCGAAAAAAGCGATTTACACATTGTCGACGAATTGATCCAGGAACGGTGCCCGTCCTTTGTTCATCATTGGACTTGGCCTGTTACCCGCCCCCTCCTCTATAGCCTTCTGGGTTACGACAATGCTCGTGCCATGGCTGATCATCTGATGACTTTGAACGGCGAAAAGTCCTTCGACTACCTTTCGGGAAAATTGGACATGCGTATCGTTAGCCAGGGCATCGAAAACCTTCCTTCCACGGGCCGCGTGATTGTTGCAGCCAATCACCCCACCGGGCTGGCCGATGGAATCGCAGTTTGGGATGCCATACGGGAGGTGCGAAAAGATATTGTCGTCTTCGCCAATGCCGATGCTGTTCGAGTCAACCCGCGATTCACGGATGTGGTCATCCCCGTTGAGTGGCTCATGGATAAACGCTCCCCTGCCAAAACGCGCGAAACCTTGCGCCGTGCCGCAGACGCGTTCGCCGAAGAAAAGTGCGTTGTCATTTTCCCGTCCGGCAAGCTTGCACAAATGGTTGACGGGAGCCTGAAAGAGCAGCCTTGGTTTACCACAGTCGTGGGATTGGCCAAAAAGCAAAGAGCGCCGATCTGTCCTCTGAACGTGAAGGCAAGAAATTCGCGACTATACTATCTGTTCGCCAAAATGAACGGCGAATTGCGCGATATCACACTGTTTCACGAGCTGCTCAACAAACGTCGCTCCCGATTTGAAATGACCTTCGGGCCACTGATCCAACCCGATGATTTGACGGGATCGGGCCAGGGAGTCACCGACGCGCTGAGAGACTTCATTGCCTACCAGCTCGCCGGTCAGCCTGACTACAGTTTCAGGGCGCTGTCGGCAGAGTAAGAGCACAACCGGTATCCGACTTCATGGACCCTCCTGATATGAGAGTCGGGTTTTGGACAACACGACCATTACAATCGGGCCTTTCCGGCCAATTTGCACCGTTTAGCGGGGTGGCTCGTTCGCGCCGAACGTCAATGCAGGGGCGGGCTGGCCAAGGCGGTAGAAGCTTGCATCACGCGATCGAGCTTTTTTTCCAACAGGCTGATGAGCACGTCTTTGGCGTTTTGCAGGCTAACGGCCTTGGCCGTCTCGCCCGTCGCCTTGATAACGATCTTGTGTGTAAACAGGTCGCCACCTGTTGAAACGATGACAGCGTGGGGAGTCTCCAGTTCAATATGGGCCATGGGGCACCTCCGTACCCCCTGGCCTTGGTCTTGATGATCCCGATTCCCCTGTGCGAAGGGGAGTCGGATTTTGCAGTAGGCAGCCTTCCTTCTTGTGAAATTCGGCTCACCCCACTGTATTATAATTCCTTTTCATAGGGGTCGAATAAGATATGCAACCGCTTTTTTCCCACCATCGAAACTGCGCTCTCCCACGTGTTCGAAGCCTTGTCCGGCGTGAAAGCGAAGAGACCCCGGGTTTGGAGGCGCCAAATTCACCTCACATGCCATGCCGGAACGGCCCACGCTGGCTGCAAAGGCGGCCGCATACAACCCGGCCCCAATCTGCTGGCCGCGCGCGCTGGCCGCGACAGCGATGCGGTCCACATAGATGAGGTCGCCGCCCATCTGATCCTGCCAGGCCTCGAACCAGCGCAGATTGGCGCTGAGATAAGCCGATGTTCCCAAGGGAATCAGTGTTATGAACCCCACGGGCCCGTCATCGTCATCGGTGGCCACCAAACAGGTCGACAGTGCGATCCAGCGGGCAAGCCCCGCGGCATCCGCCTCCGATCCCACACCGGGTGTCGAGGCCTGGTTGATGGCATAAAGCACAGCAAGATCTGAGGAGCGATAGGCACGGATCGGCATGACGCTATCGGTTACAGCGACTTGGCCACCATGGACACCCACCAGCCCTGCTCAACACTCGCGGCGCTCCCCGCCCCCTAGAGAGCGGGGCAAGGGATGCTGCCAGCACCAGCGCCCGCGCGAAGCGGGTATGGAGGGCGGATGACGGATATCGGAGCGGCCCCTCATCCCATTAAGCGGGAGCGGGGCAGACCGAAGGGGCGGGCTTCGTTCCCTTCGAATACGGCGTCTGTCTCCGCCGACGCCTGCGCAGGAAGGTATCGGCGGATCACCGTCAGAACCGGGAGCGAGGGTGGCCAGAGCGGTCCATGGACCCCTGCCTGCGCAGGCGTCTGCGACTTTGTTGGCGGCGATCAGAGTTTCAACACGGACCGAAGCGCGGGCCAGCACGCGCCAGCCATCCTCGCGGGGCTCGCCCAACATATGGCGGCGGAACGCCTTGCCCGTCTCCGACAGGTCGATCGCCTCCACATGGATCCAGCCATACCAGGTGAGTTCCACCCGAACCCCGGCAAAGGCGTGGCCTTGCTCGATCATGGCGCCGGTCCAGCGCGCAAATGCACGCAGGCTCAGCCACAGGACAGGCCAGAAAAACGGGTGAACCCGTGAAAAAGGGTCGCGAAGGGCTTCCATGGCGTGGAGTATAGGCGCGGTTTGGGAGGGGGCGGAGAAGGTGTGGGTTATCCGCGATGTGGGGCGGGCCAATAACACGACTGGTGGCCGTCAAGAACGGATGCTATCCTCCGCCATATGAACGCGATCACGCTCCTTGAGACGCAGCCGCACGTCAAGCTGACGCTTGAGGGCCTTTTGGCCATGCTGAAGCAGCGGATCATTGATCCGAACAAGAAGTATGAACTCATCGACGGGGTGGTCTTTGAAATGCCGTCAGAGGGTTTGCCGCATCGCTATCTGAAATCGGCCCTCATCGCCCACCTCAACCGCACACTGCCCACCGGCTATTTCGTTATGGCCGATGCCACCCTCGACCTCGGCCCCGGCGACGCGCCAAGCCCGGATACGTACATCATTCCGGCCGACAAGGCCGACCAGCCGGTTGCACCCAGCGATGTGCGCCTCGTCATAGAAGTGGCTGACACAACGCTGGCCGACGATCTTGGCGTCAAAGCCGATCTCTATGCCCGCTACGGCGTGGGCGAATATTGGGTCGTGGACATCGCCCGCGGCGTGATTTGGGTGCATCGGGTGCGCGACGGCGATGGCTGGGCCGCGCCGGTGGAGATCGGGGCGGAAGAGACAGTGCGCTGTGCGGGCGCGCCGGAGATCGCCGTGCGGCTGGGGGATTTGCGCCGGTAGGTGGGGCGCGTAGGGTGCATGGAGGGCATTGCCCGATATGCACCACGCTCTTACCGCGAACACCGATGGTGCCTATTGGTGCGTTCCATGCACCCTACGAGGCTACGCTCGATACGCTCTACTTGCCGCTTTAAATTTTTTACGGCAACGGATTTGGTGCAATCACTTTTGGAAGCACTGAATGTAAAAAATGCGAAACTAAAGGAAAAACGAAAAACGTCTTGTTCTCACGCCAATCAGTTTCCACTTTTGCATAGGAAATTGTCTTATCTTGCTGAGAATTATTCCAGACTTTTTTTCCGCTCCAATCAGCGAGCCCAATTATAATAGATTGGCAATGCATAAGGTAATTCAAAATCTCCTCATACTCATATTCAATATCATTTATTATACCCCGCCTGTTTTGAAATAGTTTTCTTTTTGAATGAGCGTGGATTTTCCAGCTCCAGTCAGTTCTGTAATTCGTCTAGCATGGTATGCAAAATTGAATAGACAATCAAAAAAGCCTTCGATTGCATCGGACATCAATTCTGATGGCCGTATAGCCATCACTTCAGCCATAAGAACATGCGCAAGGCGTCGCCCTTCCGATATATGGAAGGACAACATTCTGTCCTTATTAAATTCGGTTTTTTCTGATGTTTTACTCATTGTAATTAAATGGAGTTGAGCATCTTAAATTTAATTCCGCCCAATCCTCTTATCCCGCGCCGCCAGCAGACGGAGCCTCAGCGCATTCAGCTTGATGAAGCCTTCGGCGTCTTTCTGGTCGTAGGCGCCGGCGTCGTCTTCGAAGGTGACGTGGGCCTCTGAGTAGAGGCTGTAGGGCGAGGTGCGCGCCGCCAAGTGGGCCGCGCCCTTGTAGAGCTGAAGCGTCACTTCGCCGGTGACATGGGCCTGGGAGTGGTCGATGGCGGCCTGGAGCATTTCGCGCTCCGGGCTCCACCAGAAGCCATTATAGATCAGCTCGGCATAGCGCGGCATCAGCTCGTCTTTCAGGTGGGCGGCGCCGCGGTCCAGGGTGATTTCTTCAATCCCCCGGTGCGCCACAAGCAGGATCGTGCCGCCGGGCGTTTCATAGATCCCGCGCGATTTCATGCCAACGAAGCGGTTCTCAAGTAGGTCCAGCCGGCCAATGCCATGGGTGCGGCCATATTCATTCAGCGCCGTGAGCAGCGTGGCCGGGCTCATCGCCTCGCCATTGATACTCGTCGCATCGCCCTTCTCAAAGCCGATGGTGATCGTCTCCGGTGTGTCGGGCGCGTCCACCGGGTCGACCGTGCGTTGGAACACGAAATCGGGGGCGGCCTCGCCGGGGTCTTCCAGCACCTTGCCCTCAGATGAGGTGTGGAGCAGGTTCGCATCGACGGAGAAGGGCGCCTCGCCGCGCTTGTCATTCGGTACGGGGATGCCGTGCTCTTCGGCAAACGCCAGCAGATCCGTGCGGGACTTGAAGCTCCAGTCCCGCCAGGGCGCGATGACATTGATGTCGGGCTTGAGGGCATAATAGCCAAGCTCGAACCGCACCTGGTCGTTCCCCTTGCCGGTCGCCCCATGGCAGACCGCGTCGGCGCCGACCATTTCGGCAATCTCGATCTGGCGCTTGGCGATGAGCGGGCGGGCGATGGAGGTCCCCAGCAGGTAGACGCCTTCGTAGACAGCGTTCGCCCGGAACATGGGGAACACATAATCGCGCACGAAATCCTCCCGCAGGTCTTCGATGAAGATGTTCTCCTTCGCGATGCCCATGGCCAGGGCCTTCTGGCGCGCCGGTTCCAGCTCCTCACCCTGGCCGAGGTCTGCGGTGAAGGTCACGACCTCACAGCCAAGCTCCGTTTCGAGCCATTTCAGGATGATGGAGGTGTCGAGGCCACCGCTGTAGGCAAGGACGACTTTCTTCGGCTGGGTCATGGGATGGTGCACTTTCTGGTTTTGGCCCAGATACAAGACTTGGCGAGCCGATACCAGCCATGCCAAGGTTGCGTCATTGCATCAGCAGCGCAATGGGAGATGCTCGGTGACCGACGATAAAGTTCCTGACAATGCAGTGCGCCACGATACGGCCTTCGGCACGTACTTTATTCCCGAAAGCGCCATGCATCGGCCGGCGGCAAAAACCGTCAGCAATGGCGGGGTCTGGGAGCCGGCAACGATCCTCGCCATGCTGATGCGCGCCAATGGTGGAGATATCATCCAGGCGGGCGCATTTTTCGGCGATATGTTGCCCATTCTCTCTAAAACGGTCCTGCCAGGGACCATGGTTTGGAGTTTTGAGCCCAACTTCGAAAACTATCAATGCGCAGAGGCCGTCCTGCTCCATAATGGCATTTCCAACGTCCGCGTGATCTTCGCTGGCCTGGCAAAGGAAACGGGGCGCGGCGCCCTGCGCATCGTGGGTAAAGACGGGGTCGCGCTCGGTGGCGCAAGCAGTTTCGTTTACCAGGCTGATGTGGAAACGGTGGACACCCCCCTGGTAAGCCTGAATGAGGCGATCCCAAAGGACCGGCGCGTGGGCGTTATCCAATTGGACGTTGAAGGCTTTGAAACCCCCGCGCTTGCCGGTGCGATGGACATTCTGGTCCGTGACCGTCCGGATATCATTGTGGAAACGGAACCAACGGAAGACTGGTTCAATAGAAATCTCGCGCCGCTGGGCTATAAGCGCTCAGGTCGCGCCAACATCAATGCGGTGTACTCTGCTCGGTGAACCGCCCCCTCCCAAGCACGGTCTGAAAGGATCCCCTATCGCCGCCGCGACTAGGGCGTTTTCCGACCAAATTGCACCCCTTGGCCGCTTGGATTTTTCGTCAGGGCCAGGAGCGTGCTGTCCTGCGATGCGAGCATCGTCGAACCGGCGCGCGACGACGACCCTGGCGGAAAAGATAAGCGCGAGCGCAGCGCCTTGATCATAGGCCGTTGATTTATCATACGAAAATGCGATAGACGCTGGTGTGACCCTTGCGCCCTGGGTGCGTCGCAATCCTCCCGGCATTGCCAGTATGCCGGTCCGCTATGCTCCTGCCCAGGTCACAAAACTTACCCCGCCAAGGGGTGCAATTTGACCCGAAAACGCCCTAGACAGGGGTGCCGCAATCGGCTCAGTCCTGGCTGAAAGAACAGTTCTGGGAGGAACACATGTCCTGCATTCGACGGGTCACAGCGGTCACCGCCATGGTCCTGGCTGGTTCTTGCGGTTCTGGTGACACGGTCACTGAAACGCCCCCGCCGCCAGCCCCAGTCGGGATCAGCACCAGCGACGCACTCGCAGACTTACCTCCACCCGGCACCGCCACACAGGCCACCCGCGCGGCCAATGGCGCCTTGGCCACCCGGCTTCCGCTTGACGATGACAGCGACAGGAATGACGCCGCGCGCGGATTGCTCGCAACCATAGAGCGTGACGCGATCCGAAATGCAAAGGGCGATGTGGTTTGGTCGATTCCCCAGTTCGACTTCCTTGACGGCGATGCACCTGACACAGTGAACCCATCGCTCTGGCGCCAATCCGGGCTTGCCGCACAACATGGATTATTTCAGGTCGGCGATGGCATCTATCAGGTTCGGGGTTACGACCTGGCGGTGATGAGCGTCATCGAGGGCAGGACCGGTTGGATCATCGTGGACCCACTCACCACCACCGAAACGGCAGCGGCGGCCCTTGCGCTGGTCAATGACACATTGGGCGAACGGCCGGTGACCGGCATGCTCTACACGCACTCCCATGCGGACCATTTTGGTGGCGCACGGGGCATTCTGGACGAGGCTGAAATCGCCGAACGCAGCGTTCCCGTTCTGGCGCCCATCGGGTTTTCCGAAAACGCCGTGGCGGAAAACCTGATTGCCGGAACGCACATGTCCCGCCGCGCCACGCTTATGTTTGGCAACACGATCAGCCGGTCACAGACAACCCATGTCGGCTCGGGCCTTGGTCCGGGCTTACCCAATGGGACAATCAGCCTGGTCTTGCCGACCGAAGAGATCAGCGGGCGAGGCACGCGGCGCGTCATCGACGGCATCACGTTCGAATTCATCGATGCAGCGGGCACCGAAGCGCCTGCGGAATTCATGTTCTACCTGCCAGAAAAGCGCGCGCTCTGCACCGCGGAGGTGGCCACCGCAACCTTCCATAATGTGCTGACCCCGCGCGGCGCCAAAGTGCGCGATGCGTTGGCCTGGAGCCGGGCGATTGACTATGTATTGGCCGAATACGGCCCCGAAAGCGATGTGGTGTTTGCAAGCCACCATTGGCCGACCTGGGGCACCGAAAACATCACGACATTCCTTAAAGGCCAGCGTGATATCTACCGCTATGTCCATGACCAGACCCTGCGCCGGGCCAATTCCGGCGCAACCCTGGCCGAAGCAGCAGAGACCCTTCCAGAGCCTGGTGTCCAGACCAGCGCGTTTGATACGCGCGGGTATTACGGGACGCTGAATCACAACGCCAAAGCGGTTTACCAGCACTATTTCGGGTGGTGGAGCGGTGGACCGGCAGACTATTACGCACTGCCCCACTCGGAAACCGCCACGCGCTATGTCAGCGCCATGGGCGGCGCAGACGCAGTGATCGAGAAAGGTCGCGAGGCCTTTGCCAGCGGAGACTATCGCTGGGCCGCCGAGCTTTTAAACCACGTCGTGTTCGCTGAGCCAGAGAACGAAACGGCACGCGATTGGCTGGCTGCAAGCTATGAGCAGATCGGTTTCCAGGCCGAGAGCGGCGCCTGGCGCAGTTATTTCCTCACGGCGGCGCAAGAACTGCGCGTCGGATTACCCGATGTGGGAGACCCAAACCTTGGCAATGCGGACTTCCTGAAGGCCGTTCCCAGCCTTGATCTCTTTGATGCCTTAGCTGCCCGATACGATCCAGACAAGATGCAGAGGGACCCCTACGCAATCGCATTCGAATTCACAGATACGGGCGAGATAATCACACTTCAAATTGAGGCAGCCGTTGTGGTGCCTCGGCTCGCCGAAGGGGATGCGCCGACCGCAACGGTGACCATGAGCCGCGAGGATTTCAATCGTCTGATACTCGGCGATGTGGGAGCAACGCGATTGGTCTTGACCCGACGAATGCGCATTGAAGGTGATCGCGGCGCTGTCTCGGCGCTCTTTGACAGTCTCGAGACACCAAACTTCTGGTTCAACGTGGTCGAACCTTAACGGCGACGCCCGCCCAGAATGCCCCTGAGTGCGTAACGCGTGATTTCACGAATGACCGTCATGCCGGCCTGGCGTGTGGCGCGGCTGAGGTCTGACGTATCGCTGTCTTTTTCGCGGCGCTTCTTTTCCTCCAAGATCCGCTTTGCTTCTTCTTCCGCTTCAGCGATACGCTCTGCGGCGTCCGCAGCCTCGTCCTCCCGTTCAAGGAGGATCTCATAGGCACTTTCGCGGTCGATCGCTTCGTCATACTTCATTGAGACAGGCGAGACTTCCATAACCTCAGCGCGCTCGCCGCCAATTGCCGGGCCAAGCCGTGACGAGGGGGGGCGTATCATCGTGCGCTGCACGATGCTGGGTGCGCCCTTCTCATCCAGCGTTGAGACCAACGCCTCCCCCACGCCGAGTTGGGTAATGGCTTCGCCCGTGTCGAAAGCCGGGTTCGGACGGAAGCTTTCCGATGCCGCCTTGACCCCCTTTCGCTCGCTCGGTGTGTATGCCCGCAAGGCGTGCTGGATACGATTGCCAAGCTGGGCGAGCACACTATCGGGCAAGTCCCGTGGGTTTTGCGTGACGAAGAACACGCCGACACCCTTTGAGCGGATCAAACGCACGACTTGTTCAATCTTTTGCACCAACGCCGGTGGCGCACTATCGAAAAGAAGGTGGGCTTCGTCAAAGAAGAAGACGAGCTTGGGTTTGTCGGGATCGCCCACCTCAGGCAGCTCTTCAAACAGCTTTGACAGCAGCCAGAGCAGAAATGTGGAATAGAGCCGCGGGCTGTTAATCAATTTAGTGGAGTCCAGCACCGAGACATAGCCGCGCCCGTCGCGCGTGGTGCGCATCAGGTCCATCAGATCCAAAGCCGGCTCACCGAAAAAAAGCTCTGCCCCCTCGCGCTCAAGCACCAGAAGGCGGCGCTGGATCGCGCCCAGGCTTTGGGGGGCAACGTTGCCATACTCTCGGGAAATTTCATCGCGCACGGACTTCTCGCCCATATAAGCGAGGAGTTTACGCAGGTCTTTCAGGTCGAGCAGCAGCCATCCCTGGTCATCAGCGACTTCGAAAGCGATCGTCAGAACGCCTTCCTGGGTCTCGGTCAGGTCCAGCAACCTGGCCAGCAGCAATGGTCCCATCTCTGCAATCGTGGCGCGCACTGGATGGCCCCGCTCGCCAAACATATCCCAAAAAATCGTCGGCGTTTCGTCATATCCGTAATCGTCGAAACCGATTTTCTCCGCGCGGCTGACCAGTTTCTCATGCAGCTTGTGTTCAGGGCTACCGGCCTGGCTGATCCCGCTGAGATCCCCTTTCACATCGGCACAGAAGACTGGAACACCGGCATTGGAAAAGCCTTCAGTGAGGATTTGGAGCGTTACGGTCTTTCCTGTACCCGTTGCTCCGGCAACCAGACCATGCCGGTTGGCTCGGCTCAGCAACAAGGACTGGGCTTCATCCTGGGTTTCCCCGCCACCGCCGATAAAAATCGAGTCAGACATAACCTTACCCTGCTTGCCATTTAAGTCGTGGAGCAGGCCTAGCGGAACACGCCCAAGGGCGCCAGTCTGCGCCTTTGCAGATATGCATTCGCCTCTGGGACGGGGGGGCAACTGCGTGTCAGTCGCTGCGATCGACCCAGGCCTTCAGGATATGGTGCGCAACCGCCATCGGGGGCGGACAGAAAAAGCGCTCATGGGTGCCGGCCAACATGGCGCGGGCCTCATCGCGCGAGATCCAATAGGCGTCCTCAAGCTCGTCCTGCTCAACGGAGATTTCTTCGCTGTCAGCAGGAATGAGAATGCCCATCATCAGAGAAGATGGAAACGGCCAGGGTTGGCAAAAAAGGTATTCCGCGTTCGCCGGATCGGACTTGATCCCGGCCTCTTCTTCCAGTTCGCGGCTGGCAGCCTGCTCCACTGTCTCACCGGGCTCTACAAAACCGGCAAGGGCAGAGACAAAACCAGCTGGCCAACCCGCCTGGCGCGCCATGAGGCATTTGTCGCCGCGATAGGCCAACATGATCGCAACCGGGTCTGTGCGCGGAAAGTGTTCTGCGCCGCACACGCGGCATTGGCGTTTCCATCCCGCCTCGACAGTCTCACTGGCGGCCCCGCAATTGGAGCAGAAACCGTGCCGCTTGTGCCACTCGAAGAGGGATCGCGCTGTTGAAGCAAGATTGGCCTCCAAGGCGGACAAGACGCCCGCCGCACCGCGCATATCCTCAAAGCTCGCAAGACCTTGCATCGGGCTGGACGCCAAATCCCAATCCTCGGCCATTTCCAAACCGAAAATCGGAGTCCCCTGGCTATCTTCGCCGAGAAAAACCTCCGCCTGATAGTCCAGTTTGAAAGCTTCTGGCCCCAGCCAGAACAAGGGACGTGACGGACCATGGGCACTCTGACCGAAACCCGGAACGGGGCCTTCTCCGTCCAGAAGGGGATCGCCTGCCCGCAAAAGAAAGACCAACACGTCTGGATTTGCCCGTGCGGCGTCCAGCCAATCGGGATCGGTACGGTGGTGGGCAGCGCGGTCCACAGGCTTGGACGCTAGGGGCAGATCATTGGATGTGGTCATCGGCCAGCCATGCGCGGAGAATGACAGTATGGTCAAGTCACCCCCTTGCGTGCGGGCGTCGAAGCCGCGATATAGCGATTTGGAGGCTGGCGGTGGACGAGCCGCTCGCCAACCGGGTCAGGTCCGGAAGGAAGCAGCCCTAACGAGCCCCGTTCGGGTCGCTGTCCAGTCTCCTTTTCCTGCCATTCAGATACAACGCCTTAAGGCTTAAGAGCGGTCACGCTTTCAATTCCACTCAATATGGTTCACGTACGGTTGTACATAAAACAGAACCATGACCTTGGGAGGATTGGCCATTGAGCCATGTGCCAACAACGCCCGACATAGATACCCCCACCGCAGGCGAGACGGTCAATCCCAACCTCATCGGCACGGGTGGAGCGTTCAGCCGCAAGGGCCTCGCCTGGGTGATCTTCGAGTTCGCCCGAAATCCGTATTACAACATGATCGTCGTATATATTTTCGCGACATACTTCTCTGATGTCGTGGCTGGCGGAGGAAACACCGGGTTTGTTGCAGCCACACTGGTGGCAACCGTTTCAGGCATGGTTGCAGCGCCGACATCTCCCTTATTGGGACTGGTTGCCGATCAGGCAGGTCGGCGCAAACCCGCAATTGCCGTATGTTTGCTCACACTCGGCATCTGCGCCGCGTCCCTCTGGTTCGCCAAACCGCAGGGGCAAGGCGGCCTTGGTGTCTGGCTGACGGCGGCCATTTTGATATTGGGATATTGCTCCTACACCTACTCTGAGACGCTTCACAACGCTATGCTGCCGAGCGCAGCGCGACCAGACCAGGTTCCGCTTCTTTCGGGGATGGCATTGGCCAGCGCCAACTTTGCAAGTGTCGGGATGTTCATCGCTTTTCTCGCACTCTTGACACTTCCCGAGGTAGCCGCATTCGGGCTCGATAAGGCCAGCGCAGAGCATATCCGAATCGTTGGGCCGTTTATCGCAGTATGGCTCGCCGTGTTCATTATACCATTCTTTCTCTTCATGCCGGACTCTGCGGGGACGGGCGTGACCTGGAAGCGGGCTGCGCAAAACCTGCTCAGAGGTCCCGGTGAGGTTTCACAATCCGTCGCCCAACGGATCGGCGTATTTTGGGTTTACATCAAAGGGCTCTGGAAGGATGAGAACAACGCCACGCGCTTTCTGCTCGCCCGTACAATCTATGCAGATGGCATGCACGCTTTGCTGACGCTGGGCGCAGTGTATGTAATCAGCTTTTTCCAATGGAATCAGACTGAGCTGGCAATTTACGCCATAATGGGACTTCTTTTTGGGGGGCTTGGCGGTCTGGTCGGCGGGATCCTCGACAGGATTTTCGGATGCCGGGTCGCCTTGAACATTGAAATTGTTTTCGTTGTTCTACTGGCCCTATTTCAGATTTCGATAACCCCGGATTCGCTGTTTTTTGGAATGGTATCGGCCGACCATCAGGTCTGGAGCGGGGAATTGTTCGGTGGCCAAGACGAACTGGTTTTCCCGACTCTTGCCGACGTTGTCTATGCTGGATCAATCATTCCAGGCGCCATCGCGGTCGTCGCTGTCATTGCATCGTCAAGGTCCATGCTCGTGCATGTTGCCCCGCCAGCGCGCATTGGCGAATTTTTTGGGCTATACGCGATCGCTGGAACGGCCACGGTTTGGATGGGCCCTGGTCTGGTTTCAATCCTGAGCGGCATATCCGGAAGCCAACGTTTCGGAATGGCTGGGATCGGAATTCTATTCTTTATTGGCTTGGCCATCCTTCAAACCGTGAAGGACAATCCCGTCAGGGAGCCGGCGGTGTGACATCCCCGTAGACAATGAAATAGGGATTATCGTAGCCGCGGTGGGCCTTTCCATAGAGAAGCGGATATCCACCCTCGAGCAGCACGTGCCCGCCAGCAGCCTCAGCCACGGCTTGTCCGGCGGCTGTGTCCCACTCCATCGTCCGACCCATTCGGGGATACAGATCCGCTTCGCCTGCCGCCACGAGGCAAAATTTCAGGCTGGAGCCGGCGGAAATAATCTCTGCCGTGTTGAACTTCTCCAGGAACGCATCGGTTTCCGGCGAGCGGTGGGATTTGGATGCAATCGCCGTCAGTCCAATGTCCGGGCAAGGACGAACAGCCATCGGGCTGCGCGCTTCGGGCGGAGGCACGGGGGCGCCGGGTGACACTTCAGCCTGCCAGGCCTGGCCCGGACCCTCACCAACAAAGAGGCGCGACAAAGCGGGGGCATACACAACCCCCATCGCGGGCTTTCCCATCTCGATAATGGCAATGTTCACGGTGAATTCGCCGCGCTTGTTGACGAATTCCTTGGTACCATCCAGCGGGTCCACAAGGGCAAACCGGTGCCCGTGGTTGGGAATGTTGCCGGCAGCGACACTTTCCTCCGCGATCACGGGAAGCGTTGGATCAGCCTCTGCCAATGCTCCCAAAATCAGGCGCTCAGCGCGTTCGTCGGCTTCGGTGACGGGAGAGCTGTCTCCCTTAGTCTCGACGTCGAAATCGGTTTCATAGATCTCCATGATCAACGCACCGGCCTTGAGGGCGATGTCGCAAAGAATATCTGCAGTCAGAGCCATGGGTGTCCCCTTGTTTGCACCGCTAGCCTATTGGACCGGTAGCACGTCCATCAATTCCACTTCAAAGTTCAGGTCAGAATTGGGTGGGATCGGCCCACCAGGCGTCCCCGTCGCGCCATAGCCCAACTCAGACGGAACATGGATCAACCAGCGCTCCCCGCGCTTCATCAAAGACAAGGCCTCAACCCAGCCCGGAATCAATCTGCCTGCGGGAAATATTGCCGGCTCACCGCGCCTGAAAGCGCTGTCGAACAATTCTCCATCGGCATCCAACCGCCCTTCATAGAACACAACGACCTGATCTTCCGGGTTTGGAGACGGACCTTCTTCAACCGATTCAAGGACGACATATTCCAGGCCTGTGCCCGTTTTCTGGACGCCTTCACGCTCTGAATCCCAAGGCGTGTAGGTCTCCCACGCAGCGGTATCGACCGCCTTGGGCGGCGGCGCGGGGAAAACCTTGTTCAATGCGACACGGAAAATGAGATCATCGCCCGGTTGGATAACCCCACCTGGGCGCGGGCTTTGGCCGTAAGCCAGATCGGCCGGTATATAGAACACCGCATCATCGCCTTCCGACAAGTATTGGAGGCCCTCGGTCCAGCCGGCAATGACACCATTCAGGGGAAAGCTGGTGCGCTGGCCACGGTCGAAGGAACTATCAAACTTTTCGCCATTCCGCGCCAGTCGTCCTTCATAGTGGACCTCGACCGTGTCACGGGCGACGGGGCTCAGACCCCCTTCAGGTCCACCGGCGACGATAATGTATTCGAGACCACTCTCGGTCTTGATGACACCATCGCGTTCGGAGTCCCACGGGATATGGCTGGCAAAATAGGCATCCATTTCGGACTCCTCGGAGGGTTCTGATGTCACTTCAATCGCGCCATCATGCTCGGTGGCCGGGTCGGCGCCATCTGGCGCTCCCGGACTGCCGCATGCGGTCAGGACAAGTATCAAACTGCCGGCTAAAAGAGATGGTCTCAGCGCCATTATGGGAGGCTCCCCTATGATCAGCATTGGAGCGTTCGCTTAGGCAGTTTCTCGCGCCCTGTCACCCACCCCACTGAGATCAACGCGCGAATGCTCAAAAAGCGTGCACCTATGGCCGTCCGATCGAGGTGTACTTGAAGTCGCGTTTTGCCATGTCGGCCGGGTCATAGATATTGCGCAGGTCCACAACCACATCCCCCTTCATGGATCTCTTGACCCGTTCCAGATCGAGAGCGCGGAATTGGTGCCATTCGGTAATCAGTACAAGCGCGTCGGCCCCTTCCACGGCGTCCCAAGGCGTGCCGGCATAGTGCACATTCGGCATCATCTCCTTGGCTTCATGCATGGCCTCCGGATCATAGGCGTGGATCGAGGCGCCACCCGCTTCCAGAACGGAGATAATGTCCAGGCTGGGCGCATCGCGCATGTCATCGGTATTGGGTTTGAACGCCAGACCCAGGATGGCGATCTTCTTGCCGGAAACATCCCCACCCATCGCGGTGATGACCTTTTCCGCCATAGCTTTTTTCCGCGCTGCATTCACCTCTACCACTGTGTCGACAATGCGAATGGGGCTATCATAGTCATTGGCGGTCTTGGTTAAAGCCAGTGTGTCCTTGGGAAAGCAAGATCCGCCATAGCCAGGGCCTGCATTTAGGAACTTCTTGCCGATCCGGCCGTCCAGGCCAATGCCGCGAGAGACTTCCTGGACATTTGCGCCAACCTTTTCGCAAAGATCTGCGATCTCGTTTACGAAAGTGATCTTCACCGCCAGGAAGGCGTTCGCAGCGTATTTGATCAGCTCGGATGTGCGCCGTTCGGTGAACAGAATCGGGGTCTCATTGAGGAAGAGCGGGCGGTACAGCTCATTCATCACCTCTTTGGCGCGGTCATCCTCCACGCCGACCACAACCCGGTCGGGGATCATGAAATCCTTGATCGCCGCACCTTCGCGCAGGAACTCAGGATTGGACGCGACCGCGAAATCCGCCTCGGGATTGGTCTTGGCAATGATTGCCTCCACCTCATCGCCGGTGCCCACGGGCACTGTCGACTTGTTCACGACCACGGTAAACCCATCGATCAGACCGGCGATTTCCTCGGCTGCGGCATACACATACTGCAAGTCGGCATGTCCATCTCCGCGCCGCGAGGGTGTGCCTACCGCGATGAACACCGCATCTGCGCTGGCAATCGCATCGGCCGGGTCGGTCGTGAAAAACAGGCGCTCCTGGTCGACATTCTTCGCCACAAGCGCATCCAGGCCCGGCTCGAAGATTGGGATCTCGCCCTGGTTTAGGCGTTCAATCTTGGAAGCATCCTTATCGACACAGGTGACCACGTGGCCAAAATCGGCGAAACACGCCCCGGAGACGAGCCCAACATATCCGGTCCCGATCATTGTCACGCGCATCGGTAAAACTCCATAACATGCACAAAACACTCAAGCAATATTCGCGCCGAGCCATGCTCCGCGTGTGGACAAAGGTCAAGGTCGCCGCCACTGGCCCCGGATGGCCCCATCATATGCGCCCGGCATCTATGACGAGGGCTTGGCCAGTGATCATTTTCGACACCGACGAAGCGAGGAAAAGCGCCAAATTCGCGACATCGTCTGGCAGCAGATCACCTTTCAAGGCGCACTGGTCTTTCCAGGCAGCCTCAGCTCCAGGTGACAACCACAACCGGCGCTGGCGCTCCGTTGCCACCCAGCCTGGCACAATTGCATTCACGCGGACCCCATCCGGGCCGTACTGTCGGGCCATGGTCCTGGTTAATCCCAGCATGCCAGCCTTTGCGGCTGTATAGGTTGGAAGGTCTGCCGGCCCGAGAAAGGCATTGAGGGAACTCAGATTGACAATGCTGCCGCTTCCCCGCTCGGCCATGGCCGGCAAGACAGCTTGAGACGCAAACACGACTGGCTCAAGGTTGACAGCGAAGCCGGTTCGCCAGCTTTCAGGCGTAATCGTATCGAAGGTTTCTCTCCGGTCATTGGCAACATTGTTGACAAGGACATCGAGGCTGCCGACGAGACGCTCGCCTTCCTCGATACTGGATCGCAACGCGGCAGGATCTGACGCGTCGCAGACCACGAAATGACAACGGTCGCCAAGCTCCGCAACCAATCTGGACCCCGATACGGTATCAAGATCGTTGAAGACAACGCGCGACCCCTGCGCGACAAACGCCTCGACAAAAGCCGCACCTATCCCCGTCGCACCGCCCGTGATGAAAACGCCAGCATCGACAAGATCTGGATAGGATGCCGCGGCAGCCACTCAGATTTCCTGATTGTACTTGCCGATCTCACTATACTTCGCGAGGCGTGGTTTCACCTCTTCGCGAAACAGCGCGATCATGTCCTGGTCGCTTTCCATACTCTCGACCACAACAACGAGTTCGGGCTTGTTGGATGAGGCGCGCACCAGCACCCATGACCCATCTTCCAGCGTGGTGCGCACGCCATTGACCGTGTTGATATCAATGATCTTGCGACCGAGGATCTCCCCGCCTTCCATCGCCCTGTATTCGGCGACGATCCGCTCAAGAACCTCATATTTGATCTCGTCGGCGCAGTGGGGGCTCATGGTCAGCGACGTGTAGGCCACTTCCAGTTCGCCCTTCAGGTCCGCCATGGACTTTTCAGGGTTGCGGTCCAGCATTTCCAGGACCGCCTTGGCCGCCGTCAAACCGCAATCATAGCCAAGGCCAATGGGCTGTCGGAAGAAGAAATGGCCCGACTTTTCAAAGCCCGCGAGGGCGTCGAGGTCGGTTGTCCGCCGTTTGATGTAGGAGTGGCCGGTCTTGTAATAATCGACGGTTGAGCCGTTCTCCTTGAGCACCGGATCGGTTTTATAAAGGCCGGTGGATTTCACATCGACGACGAACTTCGCGCCTGGATATTCACGGCTGAGATCGCGGGCCAGCATCAGGCCGATCTTGTCGGCGAAGATTTCTTCCCCAGTATTGTCGACCACGCCGCAGCGGTCCCCATCTCCGTCAAATCCCAGCGCCACGTCTGCGCCATGCTCTGTTACAGCCGCAGCCATGGCATGGAGCATCTCACTGTCTTCGGGATTCGGATTGTATTTCGGGAACGTCCAGTCGAGATCGCAGTCCATCTCGATCACTTCGACGCCCATGGCGCGCAGCGCCTTCGGTGCAAAGACCCCAGCCGTGCCGTTTCCGCATGCCGCGATTACCTTGAGCGGACGTTTGATCTCAATCCCTGTCGAAACGCTCTCGATGTAGCGGTCGATCATGCCGTCGACGCGGTAGTGTCCACCGCCATCGCGCGGCTGAAAATCCCCGCCCAGCACGATTTCCTTCAGGCGCCCCATTTCGACCGGCCCGAAGGTCAGCGGCCTGTCAGCGCCCATCTTAACACCCGTCCAGCCATTCTCATTATGCGAGGCCGTCACCATGCCGCAACACGGCGCATCAAGCTCAAACTGGGCCCAGTAGACCATGGGGCTGAGTGCCAGGCCGATATCCAAAACTTCGGCGCCGCCCTGCACGAGGCCCAGGATCAGCGCGTTCTTGATCCCGCCGCTGATCGAGCGAAAGTCGTGGCCAACGACGATCTTGGGCTCCACACCCAGTTCGTGGAATAGGGTCGCCATGCCGAGGCCAAGGGCCTTGACCCCTTCGAGGTTCAACTCCGGTGCCTTCTCATGGCCAATTCCATTGAACCACCAGCGCGCATCATATTCGCGAAACCCTGTCGGCTTCACGAGTGGATAGATCTCAAAATCCAGCTTGTTGGGCGCAATATCAGCGCGAGGCTTCGGCATCATGGTGAGTTTCCCCTTGGTTCCTCAACTGCGGTTGGAAAAGCGCATTTTTAAGGCTCTGGCTATAGGGATTCTTCTACAACCTTCGCCCCATGCGGACCGTTGAGTGCTCCCATGCAAGTGCCATGCAGGACCCGCCGGTTCAGCGCGATTCTCGCATGTGATGGCGCCTCCATCTGAGCAGGGGCCCTTCACGCCTAGCCCGCCTGTTGCTAGGGCGCAGGAGCTCGTGGAACTCAAACTGACCCAGAGGACCGATGACCGATAGCGCTGAAGACGACCTCGCCATTGCTCGGGAAGTCATTTCCATTGAGCGCGATGCCTTGGGTGCGCTGACCGATAGTCTTGGTGCGTCCTTCAAGGACGCCATTGACCTGATCCTGGCCCAGCCGGGCTATGTCATCATCGCCGGCGTCGGAAAGTCCGGCCACATCGGCCAGAAAATCGCCGCGAGCCTGGCATCGACAGGCACGCCGGCGTTTTTCCTCCATCCCACTGAGGCCAGCCATGGGGATCTGGGCATGGTCGTGCCTGGCGCCGTGGTGTTGGCGATCTCCTATTCTGGTGAGAGCAACGAGTTGATCGACCTTCTGCGATTTTGCCGAGGCGCCGGAGTTCCCGTGATCGGTATGACCCGGAGCGAGACATCCAGGCTCGGACGCGGCAGCGATGTCCTGCTCCAGATGCCGGTTCACCAGGAGGCCTGCCCCAATGGCCTGGCGCCAACTTCCTCGACCACGATGACCCTGGCCCTGGGTGACGCACTTGCCGTGGCGCTCATGGCGCGGCGGGGCTTCTCTCGCGAAGACTTCGGCTCGCGCCACCCCGGCGGCAAGCTCGGCAAATCCCTTCATACGATTGCCGATTACCTGGCAGACCGGGACGATTTTCTACCACTCGTCAGCGATGATTCCAGCTTCGAGACCGTCGTTCAGGCGATCGCAGAAGGGCGCCAGGGCTGTGTCGGCGTGGTCGATACGGCTGGGCATTATGTCGGCATCATTACCGATGGTGACCTGCGCCGCGCCATGGCGCCCGATGCCAAGCGAGACCGCGCAGACCAAATGATGACCCCTGGCGGGACAACCTTCCTGGCGCACGAGAAAATTGCCCTGGTGGTGGATACGTTGACCCGCCTGCGCATCTCCAACGGTTTTGTTCTGCAAGACGCCCGTCCAATCGGCATGATCCACATCAAAGACCTGCTCGCCGAGGGATATCTTTAGCAGCAGGCCCCATCCGATCTGGAGGCGTGATGCCCCGGAGGGATAACCCAATCCGTTTAAACTGGAATATCACCTTCAGCGGCAATCTCGTGGAGGCGTTTGCAGCGCTCCAGCAGGGGACGTGCCGCGGTCATGGGCAAGCAGCTTGGGCCATCACACAGCGCTTTGTCGGGCTCTGGGTGGAATTCCAGGAACAGCCCGTCGGCGCCGCTGACCACGGCCGCAGCAGCGATCACGGCAACGCCTTCGCGGCGCCCGCCCGTAGATCCACCCGCGGTGCGGGGGTCTGCGCCAGGCAGCTGCACCGCATGGGTCGCATCGATTGTGACGGGTACGCCGAGGGCCTTCATGGCCGGGATGCCGAGCATGTCCACGGTGAGATTGTTGTAGCCGAAACTGGTGCCGCGCTCGCAGAGTATTGTGGGGTTGTTTTCCGTTACTTCACCGACCTTCGATACGATATTCCTAGCATCCCAAGGCGCCAGGAACTGGGCCTTCTTCACGTGCAGCCATCCCCCGCGCGCTTCAACAGCCTTGGCCCCTGCGACCACCAAATCCGTCTGGCGGCACATGAAAGCGGGAACCTGGATGATATCGGCGACATCGGCCACGGCCTCTGCCTGTTCGGCGGTGTGATAGTCGGTGATGGCAGGCACCCCATGGGCAGCTTTTACATCCGCCAGGATACGCAGACCCTCATCGAGCCCCGGGCCGCGATAGGATTTGATGGAGGAGCGATTGGCTTTGTCGAAACTCGCCTTGAACACATAGGGCAGGTCAAGATCCTCGCAGATCGCCTTTAGCTCTTCGCCAACGTGCAGCGCCAGGTCCCTGCTTTCCAGGACATTGAGCCCGGCCATCACGCAGAGCGGCTCACCCGCGCCGATGGAAACAGGATGCGATTTCAGGGTCAGCGTGGCGGGCATGGTCGGAGACTTTCTTGTGGCGCGCACTCAGGGACGGACATCCCACTCGGCGACGTGGATCTCTGGGTTGTCGAGACAGATGACGCCATAGGCGCCGGTGCGCAATTTGATTGGAAAATTTGTGTTGTGGGTTGCCAGTTGGAGCGCGAAGCGGGCAACACCATTGCTGGTGACGGCCATGAGATCCCCATCGCTTTCCTCCGAGCTGGCAATGATGTCGGTCCAGACGTCAACCAAAGCCGCCGGATCGACCTGCCAACCGCCGGGCACGCGGGCCGCGGTTTCCCAGGCCTGGAGCGAAGCCAGGCCAATCCGTGCGATGACCTCGCTTTCGGGTTTGCCTTCGTCGGGACCGTAATCGATCTCGCGCAAGCGCTCGTCAATCTCTGGCGCGGGGCCGCCAAGCGCCTCGGAGATCGCGGAGGCGGTCTGCAAGGTGCGCTTCAACGGACCCACAATAATACGCGCGGGGTTTATTCCGCGCTCTTCGAAATGGGCACCAAGGGTCGCAGCCTGGGTTTCGCCCGAAACCGACAGCGGCAAGTCCGTGCGTCCTCCGACGCGCAGGATGGTGTCGCCTTTGTCGAAGGTGTTGCCGTGCCGGACGATATAGAGCCGCTTCATTGATTAAAGCGCCTCCAGCGGGTCGCCATGCTCGCCAATCAGGGTCTCAGCGTAAGCCGCATCTTCGGGCGTGTCCACGCCCCACATGGACCGGCTGGTGGGCTCGACTTCGATGGTCTGGATCGCTACGCCGTTCTCCAGGAACCGGAGTTGCTCAAGCCCTTCCAGGGCCTCGTAATAACCCACCTTTGCCGTCGTGAAGGCCTCCAGCGCAGCCAGCGTGTAGCCATAAAGACCGATGTGGCGGAACACGGGCGAGAGTGGTTCTGTTGACCGTAGCTCACCTTCCTTTCGGATGGCTGGAAGGAGCTTTTTGGAAAACCAGAAGGCGCGTCCATCGGCGCCGCGCACGCAACTTGTGCCGCTGAAGGGCTGGGTCTCTTTCTGCTGCCGCACGGTGTCCAGCGCGTCCCAGCTGAGCCGCACCACGGGCGTTACAACCGGCGCGCCAGTCTCTTCTGCAGCTTTGATCAGGGCGGCGACCTGGCTTGGCGGCGTGAACGGAGCATCGCCCTGGAGGTTGATGACGAAATCGGGCATCTCTGCCTGGAGCTGTGCTGCCGCAAGCGCGCGATCCGTGCCCGATGGCAATTCGGGGTCTGTCATGACAACAGGTGCACCGATCGCCTCACAATGGGCCAGAATTCGGGCATCATCGGTCGCCACAACCGCCTGCACATCGCCGCGATCACAGGCAACGGCCTCGGCGATCCGGAAAACCCGCTCAAGCAGGCTACGCCCGGCAATGATGTGCAACGGCTTTCCTGGAAATCGGGTGGAGCCATGGCGGGCCGGGACGACGATGAGGGTGCGCAAGGCTCACTCCCTGGGAACTCGCCCCTGCCCTACTCCACTGTAACCGATTTGGCGAGGTTGCGCGGCTGATCCACATCCGTGCCGCACGCGACCGCCGTATGATAGGCGATCATCTGTACCGCCAGCGTCATCAGCACCGGCGCGGACAACAGCCCGCCTGTGGGCATGATCAGGGTACGCGCCGCTGCGCCAGCGCCAAGCTCTGCGCCCGCTTCATCGGTGATCAGCGTGACATCGGCGCCGCGCGCTTTGACACTCAGCATGTTGGAGACGGTTTTTTCCATCAACGGGTCGTTCGGCGCCACAACAAGGACCGGCGTTCCCGCTTCGATGAGCGCGATCGGCCCGTGCTTTAATTCGCCAGCAGCAAAACCTTCGGTCGGGATGTAGCTGATCTCCTTAAGCTTCAGCGCCCCTTCCAGCGCGATCGGAAAGAATGGGCCGCGTCCGAGATAGAAAATCTGCTTGGCCCCGACCAAGTGCGGTGCAATCGCCTTGGCCTGTGCCTCACGGCCCAACCCCTCGATCACAAGGCGCGGCAGGGCAAGCAGGTCCCTGACATGGGTTTCCACCTCTGGCGGCTGGAGCGTTCCGCGGGCTTGACCTGCAGCGATGGCCAGGGCGGCCAGCACCACCAATTGCGCCGTGAACGCTTTGGTGGACGCAACACCAATCTCCGTGCCTGCGGTCGTCGGCGCCACTGCACTCACGTCTCGGGCAATCGAACTCTCCGGCACATTCACAACACCAAGTGTTGGCACACCAGCGTCCGCACAATGGCGAAGCGCGGCGAGGGTGTCGGCCGTCTCCCCAGATTGGCTGATGAACAACGCAGGTCCTGAGCGCGGCAGGACAGGATTTCGGTAGCGGAACTCTGAAGCGATGTCGGTCTCAAACGGGAGTCGGGCGATCTGTTCGAACCAGTATTTCGCCGTTGCCGCGGCGTAATATGCCGTACCGCACCCGATCGCGACGGCCCTATCGGCCTCTCGAAACAGGGCCCCGATATCCTCCCTTGTCTCCAGGTTCCCTGCTGCGGAATTCAGATAAGGCGCCAGAGAGCGAGATATGCTCTCGGCCTGCTCATGGATCTCCTTGTGCATGAAGTGGGCATAAGCGCCCTTCTCAGCCATGGCGGCGCTCGCTGCGCTCTCGACGATGGCGCGCTCAACGGGCGAATTGGATACGTCAAAGATCTCAGCGCCATCGGGCGTTAAAACAACCCAATCGCCTTCCTCAAGGTAGCTGACGGTGCGTGTAAAAGGCGCCAGCGCAATGGCATCCGAGCCAAGGAACATCTCACCATCGCCATACCCAAGCACCAGGGGAGAGCCCTTGCGGGCACCGACCATGAGCCGTTCATTGCCTTCAAAGATGGCTGCAATCGCGAAGGCGCCTCTTAAATCCGGAAGAACACTTTTCAAGACATCACGGGGCGCGACCCCGCGCTCTAATTCACGGTCGACAAGATGGGCAATCATCTCACTGTCAGTCTCGGATTCAAAACGATATCCATCCGCCGCCAGACTATCGCGGAGCGCCTGGAAATTTTCGATGATCCCATTGTGGACAATCGCCACACCGGTTGACCGATGCGGGTGGGCATTGGCAACACTTGGCTCACCATGGGTCGCCCAGCGGGTATGGGCTATACCCAAGTATCCCTCGATAGGATCCGCGGAAGCCGCCTCGCGCAATGCTGCAATTTTTCCAAGGGCCCGGCGCCGCTCAAGGACTCCGCCCGAAAGCACTGCAAGGCCCGCGCTGTCATAGCCGCGATACTCAAGTCGGGTCAGGCCCCGCAGCAAGCGGTCCGTTACGGACTTGGTTCCGGTAATTCCAACAATTCCGCACATGGGCTGAAACTCCTCACAAGCTGGCAGCCCCCAAGCGCCGTTTTTTAATTAGGGCGTCGATAGACGGCTTTTTCAGGGCGCTCAATTCACACACGCATGGCGCAGCGACACATTTCGTGAGGAACGCCAAAGCGGATGACTTGACGCTTGCGAGTATTTTCGCGCACGCGTGGTGACAATCTGGCCGATGATCCCGTTTGGGTCCCTATGGTCCTTAAACACGAAACCGGAGAACTTCCGGTTTGAAACTGTCAAACCGGCGGAACCCCTGGCCCCGTCGCTTGATCCAAAAGACACCGCATCCCACGCGAAACTCGTCGCGATCAAGAACGATGGCGCATACCTAGAGCAGGGACTGACCATATCTGGACTGGCCGTCAAGATTCAGGTGCCTGAACATCAGTCGCAGAGCCCCATCAATAGAGGGCTGGGATATCGCAACTTCGCGGCCTGGAAATGAAAGCCGCGCGCAAAGTGGCCCCGTTGGCCGCAGAACGGGCCAAACCCGCTTGACGCCCATCCCATTGCAGCCGAAGCGGGGACGATGGAAACACCGCCCCTCCCCACACGGACCCAGATCTCGCCGCTGATGATAGCGGCGATTGGCGTCCTGTCAGGCTGTCTCATTGATGTGTGCGTCAAATATCTCGCGGCGGACATCCATGTGGTTGTATTGACGGTTTGGCGCTTCATTTTCGGGGGGGTCTACGCGCTTGGATTCTTCTTCGCGATGCGGCGCCCATGGCCGCTTTGGGAGGCCTGGCGGTTTCACACCATGCGCGGCGCCATCCACCTGACCTCGGCGATGGGATTTTTTTACGCGCTTACTCAGTTGGGACTGGCCGAAGCCACAGTCATGGGATTCACAGCCGCGCTGATGATTGCCCCCATCGCCAGGGTCCTTCTGGGTGAGAAATTCGGTCCCATTAGCGTGGCGGCGGCGATTGTTGGCTTTGCTGGCGCGGCGATCACCTTATCTGGTGGCACGGGTGGCGGACCGCCCGATGGCAATCGCGCGCTGGGCGCCGGTGCAGTCATGCTGTCGGCGGTGACCTATGCGACCTCGGTCGTGCTATTGCGGATGCGCGCCCAGAAGGAAGACACGCTGACCATCGTGATGCTCGCAAACGTACTACCGGCGCTTATTGGTCTTCCGGCGCTGTTTTTTGTCGGTACTGGGCCGACCCTGGATCAAGTTCCCGTGCTTTCTGCACTTGGGTTTTTCGGGCTGGGCATCTGGTGGATGTTCACGATAGCCTATGGCCGCGCCCCAGCCCAACGCCTGGCTCCGCTTGAATATACTGCCCTGATCTGGAGCGCCTTGTTCGGCTGGATTATCTTTGGCGAAGTCCCCGGCTGGCAGCTGTACCTCGGCGCTGCAATCATCATTGCCGCCTGCATGCTCGTTGCATTTGAGAGCCGCTTCGAAACGCGCAAAACCGCTCGCCAGCCCGTCAGCGACCTTGTGGAATAAGTCCCAAGCGCTCAGCCATTTCGACAAGCGCCAGGCCGAGGTCAGACCTCGGACGGAATGCTTCAGGTATGTCGACCGGCGATTGGATGTGCTTGTCCCGATCGATACGGGCGAGTTGGTGGCGGTCGAGTGGGAGCGTGATACCCAGATGATCGGCACATCTGGCTAGAAACCGGGCTGGGCCGAGCGGAACGCGTAACACACGCGGTGGGCGACCCAGGGCGCGATACACTTCGCCGAGCAATTCTGCCTGGCTAAGCACCTGCGCGCCGCCCACAGGGAGGATACCACGCGCCGGCCAGGCCGCAGAAGCAAGGCCAATGACCAAAGCCTGCAGATCCCGGATGTGAATGGGCTGTTGCAGAGCGCTGCCGCGTCCTGGGATGGGCAAAACCGGAGCCTCTGCCGCCCGGCGCAGGAGACCGGCGAGGGCATCGCTTCCCAAGTGTCCATAGATCATCGTTGGGCGCAGAACGGCCCAATCCGGCGCTCCAGAAAGGATCTCGTCTTCAGCCGCAGCGAGCGCTTTGTAGACCGGTGCTTCCGGTGCGACCGCGACATTGTTCGAGGAAAAGACCACGCCGCGGGACACACCGCCTTCAGCGAGTTGGCGAGCGGCAGGGCCTGACAAAGACAAAATGGGAACGAGGACCGCAGCGCTTATGTTTGGCGCGATGGAACCGATTGCAGAGGAATCGCGCAAGTCTAACGACTTAAGGCAGGCCCCTGCTTCTGCGAGCGGCCCATCAAAGGCCTTGCGCTCAAACCGTGTGGCTATGACCGGGTTTCCCTCGCGCAGGAGACGCAGGGCGATTCCCGCGCCCAGGGGGCGCCCGGTTCCCACGACAAGGATTGGTTTCATTTCCCGTTGGCCTCCGGGACGTTTGCCAGCAGATCACCTTTCACCCGTCTTGCAGTTTGGCAGGCGCGCCTTTCGCACCGCCCTGTCCGTTTCGCCGAAAAGGTCCACTCCGGAATACCTCGACGCGAAGAAGGGAGAAAACGACCCCATCGGGCACGGCTCTGGCTCGACACACGCTGGAGATGCTCACCACCTTTTGACATCTCCCTCTCTTAAGCGTGCATGGCGGTATCGCAAAGTGTTGCACCCTTGCCTCTCGCCAACCGCCCTATGAGTTGTTAGCGAAAATATGTATGAGGGCGGGTCGCTCGGGCGGGCTGCAGCACAATCCATCCTAAGGGGGAAGCGGCCCATGTCCATTGGCGGCTACGAGCTTCTTGCGATCGTTGGTTTCCTGTTTGCCGCCTATGCGGTCATCGCCAATGATTCGATCCAGACACTGGGCACGTTCCTCGCGTCTAACTCACACAGACCCTGGTGGATCTTGTGGATTTTTGCTGCTGGCATAATGGTCGCCGCCCTGCTGACCAACCAATTTGGTCTTCAGCTCGCCCGTTTTTTTGAGGCCCAGGGCTTTGGTGTCCTGGCCGGGTTTTTTGGTGGCTTTGACGGGGGACTGGCCGACGGCAAACTCAACTCGATCCCTTTTCCCGATGGCGGCATCAAATGGTATCACGCCCTGCCGCCCATTGTGCTCCTCTTCCTAACGCGGTTTGGGATTCCCGTCTCGACGACTTTCCTTGTGCTCACCGTTTTTGCCCTGACCGGTGGAAGCGAGACCGAGGGCGTAATGGAAAGCATGTTGATCAAGTCATTAACCGGCTACCTGGTCGCGTTTGGCGCAGGCGCTGTGATCTGGCTGCTTGTTTCACGCGTCTGGGAAACCTGGATTGGCCGCACAGACCACGACGAACACCGCCACCCGCTCTGGAGCGTGTTCCAGTGGCTGACCACCGGTTTTCTCTGGTTCACCTGGCTCCAACAAGACTTTGCGAACATCTTTGTCTTCCTGCCTCGCGAAGCCATCCTGGCTGATGATGGCAGCGTGCAAATGATGGTGTTCTCGCCGGTCGTGGTGATCGCGGGTGCGCTCATCATGGCAGCGATGATGGGCTATATTTTCGCCACGCGCGGCGGTGAAATCCAGAAAATCGTTCTGTCCAAAACCAACACCGTGGACGTGCGCTCGGCTACGGTCGTCGACCTGATTTACGCCTTTTTGCTCTATTACTTCAAAGAGCTAAACGACGTACCAATGAGCACGACCTGGGTATTCCTGGGCCTCCTGGCGGGCCGAGAACTCGCCATCTCGTTCGTCACCGACCTGTGCACGCGCGGCGCGGCTGCGTTCGATGTGGGCACCGATGCCTTCAGGGCCTTTATCGGCCTTCTCATCTCTATTGTGCTCGCAGTGGGTATGCCCTGGGCCGCCACAGGTGAGTTACCGAGCTTCTTCGGCCTTGGTGGTTGATCGAGCCCCCTCAAGGATCGGTTTTGGCGGCGGGTGTCACTGGTGTACCGAAGCGGTCTTCCAATCCCTTTATGGGGTGAACCAAGTCGAACAGGGCTTTTGTCGATCCGATCCTCCTTTTGAGAGCGGATCGGAGGCTGTAATCGCGCACTTTGATCCTGACGTGATCGGGCTCCATACTCTGATCGCGGTCCACCTGTGCACCCACGCGGCGACCTCGGCGCACAAGATGCGCGGCAAGTATCGCAGTGCCATTTATGTCTTCGATGACGCTCAAGCGAATCTGGCAAAAGACGCTCTTGCAGTGCAGGCCGGCGCATTCGATGCACCCCTTGTCACGAATATACTCAAATATCGCGGGTTCGAACCATCCGATCCGCGGTTCCAGAATTACTATGCCACCCGGCCTGAACGCCCTTTCTGCAAAAAATATATCGACCCAAAACTGGCCGAGATCCGCAAGCGCTTCGGGGCATATGCTAAGTTATGAACACCCCTGCCCATCTCATCGCCGCCAGTGCGCTACTGGCCCGGCGCGGCGACACCGCGCGGAACGGGTGGGTGATCGCCGGTGCCCTAATGTCGGACCTGTGGATCTTCATTTTCTTCGCCTGGGCCGCGGGCGTTCAGGGCCTGCCGGGGGACGTAATCTGGGAACAGGCGTATTGGACCGAGCCGTGGCAGACGATCGGCGCCATTTTCAATTCAGCCCCCATCGCCCTGCTCATCATTCTGTCTGGGATTGTTTTCAAGCGGAGCTTTCTGCTGGCGTTTGGCCTCGCCATGGCCCTGCATATCCTGCTCGACCTGCCCCTTCACGCCGATGACGCCCACCGCCACTTTTGGCCGCTGACCGACTGGCGTTTGATTTCTCCGGTGTCGTATTGGGATCCCAATGCCCATGGCCGATGGGGTATCCTGCTGGAATGCAGCATTGTTCTTGCGGGTGCCACCGCGCTCTGGTTGCGGTTCCGGTCAATCTGGTTGAGGGGACTTCTGGCACTGGCGGTAACGGCCAGTCTGGCCATGGTCGCGGTCTATTGGCTCGTCCCGCCATCATTCGGCGCGTAGCCCTCAACGAATGCGCAGACTTTGCCTTCAGGCATCTCAAACGGTTTCAGACGGGCTTGGCCGGCTTTTTCTGGCTGCCAAATCGGGCAACAGCGCGGCGAAGGCTGCAGCCACGCGTTACTCGGCGCCAGGCTCTCCCCTGGAAAGCACTTCGCGTTTTCCGGCATGGTTTGGGGCTGAGATGACACCGTCTTCCTCGAGGCGCTCAATCAGCGTGGCCGCCTTGTTGTAGCCAACCTTGAGACGGCGCTGGATATAGCTGGTGGAGGCCCGGTTATCACGGATCACGATGGCCATGGCCTGGGCATAGAGGTCTTCGTTTTCATCGCCCGTCGACGTGCCGAGCATGGCGTCCATCACCGGCGAACTGTCTTCCGCCTCTTCCAGGATCTCCGCCACGTAATTCGGCTCACCCTGTTCGCGCAGCCATTCCACGATGGCCTCGACCTCTTCATCAGAGACGAACGGCCCGTGCAGACGCTGGGGTCGTTTGCCAGCGGCCTGGTACAACAGATCGCCCATACCGAGCAGCTGCTCAGCGCCCTGTTCGCCAAGGATTGTGCGGCTGTCGATCTTTGTGGTCACCATATATGAAATTCGAGTCGGGAAGTTCGCCTTGATTGTGCCCGTGATAACGTCAACGGACGGGCGCTGGGTGGCCGTGATCAGGTGAATGCCGGCGGCACGGGCCATCTGGGCAAGGCGCTGGACGCAGCCTTCGATTTCCTTGCCAGCGACCATCATCAGGTCGGCCATCTCGTCAATCACGACCACAATATTTGGGATGTGGTCCGTTGGCAGATGTTCTGTTTCGTGGATTGGCTTGCCATTCTCGTCGAAACCCGTCTGGACTTTCCGCGTCATGGGCTCGCTGCGGCTACGATACTTCTCGGCCTTCTCATTGAATCCCGCGAGATTACGCACCCCTGCCTTTGACATCAGTTCGTAGCGTCCCTCCATCTCACGCACCGTCCATTTCAACGCGTTGACGGCTTTTGAAGGGTCGGTCACCACGGGGGCGAGCAGGTGCGGAATGCCCTCATAGATCGACAGTTCCAGCATTTTCGGGTCGATCATGATGAAGCGGCATTGGGCCGGTGTCAGCTTGTACATCAGCGACAGGATCATCGCATTAACGCCGACCGACTTACCGGAGCCCGTGGTCCCCGCAATCAGCAAGTGGGGCATCTTGGACAACTCCACCACGGTCGGGGCGCCGCCAATATCGGAGCCAAGCGCCATCGGCAATTTTGCGTTGGTCCGCTGGTAGGCGGGCGCTTCGAGCAAGGTGCGCAGATAAACCGTCTCGCGAGAATCATTCGGCAACTCGATGCCGATGGCATTCTTGCCGGGGACAACAGCCACGCGGGCCGAAGCGGCAGACATGGACCGGGCAATGTCGTCAGCCAGAGAGATCACGCGGGCCGATTTCACGCCCGGAGCGGGCTCCATTTCGAATAGGGTGACGACCGGGCCAGGACGCACTTCCTTAATACGGCCACGCACGCCAAATTCCTTGAGCACGTCCCCCAATTGGCCCGCTTTGGCGATCAGGGCATCTTCATCAATGTCGCGGGAATCAGCCGGTGGCGGGCTCAACAGGTCGATCGGCGGGAGCTTTTCGCTGGCCTTGGCCGCCTTACGCCGGGCGCGCACCTTCGGGGCGGCAGATTGCATCGGCGCCGCTGCCATCGGTTTCAGGTCAGGTAAGGGTGTATCTTCATGGAATTCATCATCTTCGCAGGTGAAGTCTCGACCATCAAAATCAGCCGTGTCGCCATGTAAGTCCGGCATCACGAACCGGCTCGCACCGCTGCTGGAGGCTTCTGCGACATAGTCATGGTCTGACAGACCCCGTTCATAGCGGCGCGCCTTCCAACGCTGCAAAAGTCCGCCAAGACCCCGTTTCGCCGCGCGGCTTGCACCAGTGGCTTTGCGAGCAGCGCCCCATCCAGAGTTCGCCGCAGCCAATTTGAGCGCTTTTGCATCGCGACGTCCGAATCCGAGGGCTGTGAGGGCGCAAAGCAGCGCAAAAACCCCGAGGAGAATGCCGCACAACATATGCGGTGCGGGCAAAAGCAACGCCTTGAAGGGCATCACAGCCACGGTGAAGAGTGCGTCACCAACCAAGCCACCGAGGCCCGTTGCCAGCGGCCAGCTGGCCGGCACAGGCCAAGCTGCAAAGCAAGCAGCAGACAATGGCACAGCCGCCGACCCTATCAGCCAACGTCGACGTTGGGGCCTTCCAACAAGGACTGCGCGCATGGCGCCGCCAACCATCAGGGAGATGCCGCCCACCCAGCCCGACCAACCCAGGGTCTGGCGAGCAAGGTCAGCAAAAACAGCTCCATGTCCGCCAAAAAGGTTCAAAGGCTCCGTTCCGGTTGCTGAGTTCCAGCTTGGGTCCGAAGGCGCATAGGACGCCACACTGCCGCAAATGAAAACACCCAGACCAAACAAAGCCGTACCCGTGACGATCCGCCAGACCGGGTCACTCGCCTGACGCGGGCGGGATTCTGGGAGGGATATGTCCGTCATAGTCGGCTCGTTGGTTTTGTTTGGGTCACCATCTCAATGTCGAGCTAACAAGCAGACGCTTAACAGGGCGCAAATAGGCTGGGTTTAGAGGAATTTTGTGTCGAATTTGATCATCCTGACCCAGAGGACGGACACGAAAAAGCCCCCGGTGGAGGAAACCGGGGGCTTCTCTTTAGGGCCCACACATATGAGGGTGTGCGGACCCTGAGGTTGGAACTCGCTAGCTGGCGAATTCTGGATAGGCTTCGACACCCGTTTCCGATTTGTCGAGGCCGGCCATCTCTTCTTCTTCGCTGATCCGGGCGATACCAATGGCTTTCAAGATGAACCAGACAATGGCGGACAAAACGCTGACCACGACACCAGTCAGGATCACGCCGACCAATTGGCCCACGAAGTTCGGATCGCCAGCTTCGTTCGGCATAACGGCCATGGTGTAGGACATTGGAACAACCATCGTGCCCCAGATGCCGCAGACCAGGTGGGCCGGGATTGCGCCAACAACATCGTCAATCTTGAACTTGTCGAGCAGCGGTACGGTCAGGACAACCAAGACACCACCGATGGCACCGATGAGCACCGAGCCACCCATGGAAGGCGCCAGAGGTTCTGCTGTGATTGAAACCAGACCACCGATCGCGCCATTGAAAGCCATGGTTGGATCAACCTTACCCTTATAAAGGATTGCAGTGAGGGTCATCGCCGCAAGGACGCCGCCAACCGCCGCCATATTGGTGTTGGCAAAGATTTTCGCCACGGAATTGATGTCGTCGAACGTGCCAGCAGCAAGCTGCGAAGCGCCGTTGAAGCCAAACCATCCGAACCAGAGGATGAAGGTACCCAGAGCGGCAAGCGGAATGTTGGAACCCGGCATTGGGTTCACATGTCCATCCACATATTTACCTGTCCGCGCCCCAATAATGATGGCGCCCATCAGGGCGGCCCAACCACCGGTCGAGTGTACGAGTGTGGACCCTGCAAAGTCAGAGAAGGCCCACGCGCTGTCGAGGTAACCCCCGCCCCACTCCCAGGACACAACGGTTGGGTAAATGAAGCCAGCCAACAAAGCTGTGAAGGCCAGGAAACCCCAAAGATTTACCCGCTCTGCTACCGTGCCTGACACAATAGACGCTGCCGTGGCGACGAACACCATCTGGAAGAACCAGTCAGAGTGCGCCGCATAACCAACCTCAATATCTTCCGCGCCAACCCATGGGATCCCGCCAGGAATACCAATAATGCCTCCCAGCGCCGTGGAGGCCGGATAAGCGATATTGTAACCGATGAGCCAGAACATAAGGCCTGCCAAAGAAAACAGTGACACATTCTTCAATGACTGCATGGACGCGTTCTTGGACCGCACCAGTCCGGCTTCAAGGCATAGAAAGCCTGCAGCCATGAACATTACAATCAAGCCGCCGATCAGAAACAGGTAGCTGTTGTCCACATAGGCCGACGCGCCGCCCTCAAGAGCTTCAATGCGCGCAAGGAGTTCGGCGGTATCTGCCTCCTGGCCCAAAGCTGTTCCAGCCACAGCAAAACCGGCAACAGCCAGCCCCGTCCATCGGCTAAAATTACGATTAAACAAGGTCATAGATTGGTCTCTCCCATCATTGAAGCGCAAAGGTATTCATCCTCCGCATGCTGTCCCTTCGACGCCTTTTGGCAGGAGCGTGTGCGCGATGGCAGAAAAAGTTACCGCCCAGCCAAGCAGAACGTCGCACCGTGGTTAATTGCTGTGCAGCATGCGGCACGTTCGCCCAATCGTGCGTCAGTGGTGGACCCAAATGGGCCTAACACTTACCTCATTAATGATGTCAGCATGTTCCCAGACTCCGATTTTCGACCTCGCCATTGTGGGCGCCGGCCCGGCCGGCGGCACCCTGGCTCTGGCCTGCAGCACGCTTGGTCTCACAGTCGCCCTTATCGATGCGCGCCAACCGAAACCGCGCCCCACAAGAGACACTAGAAATTTCGCTGTCGTGCGGGGCAGTTGGAATCTCCTGGCGTTCTGTGGGCTCACGGCGCGACTACAAGCTGATGCTGAACCCCTGCGCGGACTTGAAGCGACGGACGGGGCGCGCCACTGGCTTGGTGCCCCAAGCGCACAATTCACGGGCGATGATCTTGGCGATGTGGCCAGCGATGGACTGCTCGGGTACATGGTTGAAGCAGACGTGCTCCAGAGCGCAATTGATGCGGCGCTCGAAGGCAATCGCGGCATCTGCCATAAAGCGCCCGCTCTGTTTCAACGTCTTGAGCATTTTGACGGTGGGATTTGCGCCCATCTCGAGGGCGGCGGTGCAGTGCGCGCGCGCCTGCTCGTTGGATGCGATGGCCTGAACTCTCCCGTGCGATACGCCGCAGGGATCGGGACAGAAGGACGACGATACGGAAAATCAGTTTTTGCCGCCGACGTCTCGCTGGGTCGTCCCCATCATGGGATCGCCCGACAGCTTTTCATGCCACAAGGGCCGTTCGCGACGCTGCCCCTGAAAGGCGACCGGGCTAATCTCGCCTGGTACATGAAAGAAGGGGCCGCTGAAGCGCTCGCCGCCCTTCCGAAGGCAGCCCAGGAAGCAGAGCTGAATGCCCAGTTTTCAGGCTTTGCAGGGCCGATGACGATTGATGGACCGGTAAGGGCATATCCGCTCATCCTACAAATTGCGCATTCCATGGTCTCTAAGCGGGTGGCACTGGTGGGCGATGCAGCCCGCCGGATTAATCCTCTTGCGGGACAGGGGCTCAATCTGGGCTTCAAGGATGTCGCCGCCTTGGCAGAGGTCACCGCCCGGCAGGTTCGCGCAGGCCTGGACCCAGGCAGTGCCCTTGCGCTGGACGATTATCAGCGCTGGCGCCGCCTTGACGCCAATGGCACCGCGCTCGGGATGGATATGATCGATCGCGTTTTCTCCAATGAAAATATGCTGTTGAAACCGCTGCGAGGCCTTGCCCTTGCCATGGCTGAACGGGCAGGCCCCATGAGAACGGCGCTGGCCCAGCAAGCCAGCGCCGCCCAAGGCTACCTGCCGGACCTGATGAAGGACCCGGCAAGCTGAAGCTCCAGCCCCCTAGGCCTCGGCCTTGTGTGGCATTAAGCCTTAAGGGCAGACGCTTCGGCCAGGCGATACAGCAAGGACCATGTGTAAAGCCCGCTCGAATGGCCGTCGCTGAAATGGATACGCACCGCATACCGCCCGACGGGCTCAGCTTTGGTGACCGAGATATCGCCTGGTATGGGCGCTTGCGGCGGAGGGGGGCCACCACCGTGACCGCGAACGGCCGCGGAAGGACTGTTCGCCCGCAACGTCTTGTAATCGACCCATCCACCCTGTCCGTCGTCGAACTGGATCTCCAACCGGCCAACGGATTTTCGAAAGCGAAGTGTGGTTGGCCAGGCGCGAGTGTCTGCCCCAGTCATGGTGCCTTGTCTCCTATATATCGGGCATGTTTTTCAATCAGCAGGGGCAGGCCGTTGCGAATGGGAAAAGCAAGGCCGGCTGTGCGGGAAACCAGCTCATTGGCATCGCGGTCATATTCAAGGGGCTGACGCGTCAGAGGGCATATGAGGAGTTCCAAGACCCTTGGATCCATCCCCGATGCCCTGGGCGCTGGGCCATTTGCATCGTCTTCGGCGCTCATTGCAGATTGCCCGCACCCCCTGGCACGTCCATTTCGAGCAGCGCGATCAGCGTATCGGCGCGCTCTCGCAGGCCCGGCGCTTCCAAGAGCGCCTGTTTCTCGACCGCCTCAAAAGGACACCCGGCACACAGCGCATTGACGAGGGTCTCGATCGGGGCGTCTTCGACAGCAGACCAGTCGGCCTGCATCTCATTGCGCGAAACATAAGACCGCAGAGCACTCACCAGACGTTCCCGGCTTGGAAGGTCGGAGATGTTCGGAACGGCAAGATCGGCTCCAAAGGGTGTCCAGTCGGGTTGGGCTTGGCGATAGGGCGTCCCCGCGTTCATCACCTCGCTCACACTGAACCGGCAGAGGCCGGTCAGCACGATAAGGTAACGGCCATCATCGGTCTCGGAATAAGACGTTATACGCCCAGCGCATCCAACGCGGGCCAAGTCCGGCAGCGCCTTGGATCCGCCTGTGGTCTGAACCATTCCCAGAATGCGATTCCCGGACATCGTATCATCGATCATGTTCAGGTATCGCGGCTCAAAGATGTTCAGCGACAGTGTCCAGCGCGGAAAGAGAAGCGCCCCCGACAACGGGAAAACTGCCATTTGCGTTGGCAGATCAGCAATACGCCGATAGGTCTGCATAGACATGGGGCGGCGCCTCCAGAACTCGCCTCTTGGTGACATGGGGCACATTGCCCCGGCGTCGAGCCGCACATTCAATGCACGCCGGCTCAGGCAAAGGTCAGAGAGGCGAGACGACGACGGCCTTCCAGGGTGGCTGGGTCTTTTGGACCGGCTGCTTCGAAAACTTCGAGCAGCTTCGAACGGGCCTTACCGTCTTCCCAGGCCAAATCATCGGACAAGATGGCGATGAGGTGGTCCACAGCGTCCTTGTTGCGGCCAGCCGATGCCAGTTTCTCAGCCAGATCATAGCGGGCTGCGTGATCAGCTGGAGCCGCCTGAACTGCGGCCAGCGCGCCGGCAAATTCATCGGCGCTCGGTGCGTTTTCGGCCAGATCCACAGCCTTTGACGCGCTTTGCCATGCCGGATCAGTCCGGGAGTCTTCGGGTGTAATTTGCAAGGTGTCACGCGCTCGCTCCACGTCGCCATTGGCAAGATAGCACCGCGCGAGCCCAGCAACGGCCGCTACCTGGGTCGAATCTGCGTTGATAATTTGTGCATAAAGTTGCGCAGCGCCGCCAACATCGCCATCCAACAATAGGGCATCGCCTGCCTCTATGGCCTCTGCAAGCGCTTTGCCATCATCCGTGCCCGCAAGCAGCTTATCGATGAACTGATTGATCTGACTTTCTGGCTGGGCCCCCATGAACGCGTCTACGGGCTGGCCCTTATCGAATGCAAAAACAGCTGGAATGGAGCGCACACCGAGCTGGCCAGCAATACCCGGATTTTCGTCAATATTGACCTTAACCAACTTCACCTTGCCCGCCTTGGCCTGCACCGCCTTTTCAATTACGGGCGTAAGCGTCTTGCAGGGCCCACACCAAGGCGCCCAGAAATCAACTAAAACAGGGGTCTCCTTGGACGCCTCAATGACATCAGCCATGAAGGCCTGATCCGTGCTGTCCTTAACGAGATCGCCGCCCGCATTGTTTGCGCCGAGAATGTCCATCGCGTGGCGTATCCTTTATTCTGCTTCAGCGGAGATGGGCGCCTTCGCCCTGGGATGCAACAGCAGCCCTTGCACCGGGCGCGCTAGGCAGGCGTCGCCCTGCCCCAGCAAGCAAAACCCGCAATTTTGGGCGTTGATGGCAAATACATGGTCTCGACCCTGTCGAGCAGAAATCCCGCAGAGCGCAGCATATGACCGGTATCGCGCGTGAGATGACATCCACCAGCAAGGCGTCTCCAAAGGGGCTCAATGCGCCGCTGCCACCTTGCGATGGCTTCATCTGGGGCGAGGCCATGTTCGGAAAAGAGCACTTGCCCACGCGGCTTGAGCACCCGTCGAACTTCTTCCAATGCCATCTGCCAATTGGGGATCGTGCAAAGCACAAAGGTGATCACTGCGGTGTCGATTGAGCTGTCTTCCAGCGGCACCGTTTCAGCGCCTGCCGCGATGAACTCAGCCCGCTCACCAATTGCAAAGTCTGCAGCGTTTGAACGCGCGCGCTTGAGCATGCCAGATGAAGGCTCAAGCGCGTAGAGACGTTCAACCTTCGACACATCGTAATAGCCGAAATTGGTGCCCGACCCACACCCCAGTTCAAGTACAGCCCCATCAGCATGGGGCACAACCTTTTCGCGCTGTTTCATGATCGGCTTGCTGGAGCAGGCTGCCGAAATCAGCGGTGGGACGACATACCGATCCCAGAGGCACATTATGGGTTGGCCTCCGTTGAGGTCGAATCATTTGGCTTGCCGATACGCGCTTGAGTGGCGGCATTCCCAGCTTCCATGACCAGGCCGGTTTGGGCCATTTTCACGCGATAAGCGAGGCCATCACCCATCGGATTGTAGACCCCAGATCCATAAGCTTGCGTCGACAGTCCCCAGCGAGCACCTTCTGCCTTGGCCAGCGCCTCGACGTCCAAACCTGGATTTTCACTTAAGCGATGGACCAGGACCGTTGTTTCGCCCTCTGCCCGCTCAAAGCTGCCGGACAAGCGGTCGAGGCGATAAACACTGTCATAGCCAAGCATGTTCGACAGTGGGTCAAACCGGATCACACGCGCGCGCACCTGCCATTCATCCCCACTCAACGGGAAGGTCTTCGTTTCACCGCCCTCATAAATCACAGTCGCGATATACTCGTCAGGTGCACCAGCGTCTTCGAAGCTGATGGTCAAAACTTCACGTTCAAAGGTCAGGCGTTTGTATGTCTGAAGGTTCAACCCGGCCATCGTGACAATCCCAGCCAGGCCAAGAAACCCAACGCCAAAGGCGAATCGCGTCAGGCCTGAAAAGACTTGTGCACTAAAGAGGCGGCCCAAGCCACCAAACCCCAGCATAAGGCCCATCACGCCCGAAATCGCTGGCAGAATCCACCAAATCATATTCCCCATGGTTCTCAATCCATCCGTTTACGACGGCAGGCACAGGCCCACACTCCCTCTCACGTCGGTTTTGTCCATAGCAAAGTGGATGCTGACGTGCAGGTGGATTTCACAGAACTGTCTGACGTCTCTCTATCCAAATACAAAAATCCGGCAACAATCGATCCGAATCAGGTGTTGTTTCCCAAGCCAGGATCACCATTTCCGATCATCATGAGACCGTTGGGATACCGCTCAGGCGCCCCATTCTCAATGTCGTGAAAAAAGTGTGATCATTCCCATTGACGCGCGCAATTGGCCTGACTACTTCCGGCGTACTGTTAGCAGTCGAGGTGGAAGAGTGCCAACTCACCTCCTTCCGACTGCCAACAGGCGAAACAGAAACTCAAATGAGTAAGGAAGAGGGCACATGGCATTCCGTCCGCTCCACGACCGCGTTTTGGTCCGCCGCATCGAAGAAGGCGAAACGACCAAGGGTGGGATCATCATTCCCGACACTGCGAAAGAAAAGCCCCAAGAGGGTGAAGTCATTGCCGTTGGCAAGGGCGCACGCGGTGGCGAGGATATGGAAGTCGTCCCGATGGACGTCGCACCCGGCGATCGCATCCTGTTTGGAAAATGGTCCGGCTCTGAAGTCACCGTCGATGGTGAGGAGCTGCTGATCATGAAGGAAAGCGACATTCTCGGCATCGTCGAGTAAGCGCGCGTTTTTCGCTCCAAAACACAAACCCCAATAGACAGAAAGGTAGACACATAATGGCTGCCAAGATTGTACAATTTGGACCAGAAGCCCGCGAGCAGATGCTGCGCGGTGTGGATGTCCTGGCCAATGCCGTAAAAGTAACGCTCGGCCCAAAGGGCCGTAACGTTGTAGTTGAAAAGTCCTTCGGCGCCCCGCGCACCACCAAAGATGGTGTGACCGTGGCCAAGGAAATCGAGCTGGAAGATAAGTTCCAGAACATGGGTGCCCAGATGCTGCGCGAAGTGGCGTCCAAGGCCAATGACGTGGCTGGTGACGGCACAACGACCGCCACGGTGCTGGCGCAGTCCATCGTGCGCGAAGGCATGAAACGCGTCGCCGCCGGCATGAACCCAATGGATCTGCGCCGCGGCATCGAGAAAGCCGTTGCTGAAGTGGTCAGCGACCTCGCGCACCACTCCAAGAAGGTCAAAACCAATGACGAGATCGCCCAGGTCGGCACGATCTCAGCCAATGGCGAGACCGAAATCGGTGCGATGATCGCCGAAGCCATGGACAAGGTCGGCAATGAGGGTGTTATCACCGTTGAAGAAGCCAAGTCCCTGGAAACCGAGCTGGAAGTCGTCGAAGGGATGCAGTTCGACCGCGGCTATCTGAGCCCGTACTTCATCACAAACGCTGACAAGATGATCACCGAGCTGGAAGATCCCCTGATCTTGCTGC
>JBCCTK010000007.1:0-41029 GCA_039198685.1 Pseudomonadota bacterium
CCGCGGAGCTCGGCATAGGCAAGCGCGGTGTCGGCAGCAACCGTGACAGCGAGATCGCGTCGCAGCTCAATTTCGCCGCCTAGCCCCGCCTCTGCCGCAGCGATCAAAGCATCGACCCGGCCAAAAGCGTCATACTCCCAACTTGCCCCGATTTGACCGTTTGCGCTGAGTTGGGCATCCGCACCGTCACGCGCTGCTTGGCCAAATTCGCCGGCTGCTGTGCTCGCCGTAGAGGGCGTTTGCTCAAGGTCCTCTGCCGCGAGAAGCGCACGGGCCGTTTGGATATCGGCAAGCGCGACTTCAAGGTCACGGTTCTGCGTCAAAGCGGCGTTGATGATCCCAGAAAGCAAGGGGTCCTCGAAGCCAAGCCACCAATCAGCATTTATGGCTGCAGCGCCGAGCCCTTCACGTCCGAAATTATCGAAATCAGGCGCTGAAAGCTCCAGGGATGGCGGCTCTGGCGCGGGAGGTACGGCTATACAGCCAGACACCAGGACAGCGGGAAGCACGCTGACCATATGAAAGCGAGTATACATCATGACCCTGCAAATAAGGCGATTGCTTAAAAGACCAGCATCCCTGATCTATTGTCCCCATTGAGCTTTTTCAGCAAAGCGCCAATTTTCTCCTACCGTGCGAAAAAGACCGCCCCTACTCCCATTCGATTGTGCCGGGAGGTTTTGAGGTGATATCATAAACGACGCGATTTACGCCTTTCACCTCGTTGATGATCCGTGTTGCGACTTTGCCAAGGAAGGCGTGGTCGAACGGAAAATAGTCGGCTGTCATGCCATCGGTTGACGTCACCGCGCGCAGGGCAAGTACGCTTTCATAGGTGCGCTCATCGCCCATAACGCCGACTGTGTTCACTGGCAGGAGCACTGCAAAGGCCTGCCATATCTCGTCATAGAGGCCGTCGGCACGCAGCGCGTCCAGATAGATCGCATCCGCCTTGCGCAGGGTGTCTGCCTTCTGCCGGGTGATCTCGCCCGGAATTCGGATGGCGAGGCCCGGCCCTGGGAAAGGATGGCGCCCAATGAATGCTTCAGGAAGGCCAAGCTCGCGCCCGAGCGCGCGTACTTCGTCCTTGAACAACTCACGAAGGGGCTCGACCAGCTTCATGTTCATGCGTTCGGGAAGTCCGCCGACATTGTGGTGCGATTTGATGGTAACGCTTGGCCCGCCAAGAGCGCTGACACTTTCGATCACATCGGGATACAATGTGCCCTGGGCAAGGAAATCCGCACCGCCGATCTTTCTCGCTTCTTCCTCGAACACATCAATGAAAAGTCCGCCAATAATCTTGCGCTTGCGTTCCGGGTCCGAAACGTTGGCGAGCTTTCCGAGGAATAGCTCAGAAGCGTCCACATGAACGAGCGGAATGTTGTAATGCTCGCGGAACAGGCCAACGACCTCTTCGCTTTCATTGGCGCGCATTAAGCCATGGTCGACATAGACACATGTGAGCTGCTCGCCGATGGCCTCATGGATCAGCACGGCTGCCACGGAACTATCCACACCGCCCGATAGCCCGCAAATGACGCGGCCCATTCCCACTTGTGCGCGGATCTTGTCTATCGCTTCGGCTCGATAGGCCGCCATGGTCCAATCACCGCGAAGACCGGCGACGCCGTGGGTAAAATTGCGCAGCATCTGGGCGCCATGGACCGTATGCACGACTTCAGGGTGAAACTGAGTGCCGTAAAAACGCCGCTCCGGATCTGCGATCACCGCATAGGGCGCACCGGGCGAACGTGCGATAACCCCAAAGCCAGGCGCCATCTCAGCGACATGGTCGCCATGGCTCATCCAAACCTGTTCACCAGAGCGGCCCTCGAACAGGCGCTCAAGGATCGGATCGTCAACGACCTGCTCTATGAACGCGCGGCCAAACTCCCGACTCTCGCCGCTTTCGACACGGCCGCCGAGCTGCTGCATCATCACTTGTTGGCCATAACAAATACCAAGGACTGGAATTCCTGCTTCGAAAATTGCATCCGCGGCGCGGGGGCTATCGTCCCAAGTCACGCTTGATGGGCCACCAGAAAGTATCACTGCCTTTGGAGCGTAATCCGCTAGAAAGGCCCCGTCGACTTTATTGAACGGATGGATCTCGCAATACACCCCGCTCTCACGCAAGCGCCGTGCAATTAACTGTGTCACCTGACTGCCAAAATCGACAATCAGGACACGTTCATGTTGGGATAGATCGACCATGGCGCCGTGTAGCCGAGTCTGCAGATAGCACGCAAGCGCACGGACCGAAGTAAGGTGCTCTCAACGCTCAGCCGGAGAATGCGGCGAGCGCCTCAGACAATTGCTCGCTGATCCCAGCATCGGTCACCACGCCGCTCTCAAGATCAAATACGTCGTAGAATTTCGCGATGGCGAGCGTCGACAACACCTTACCGCCAAAATGCGTCACCGACATTTCAGCATGGGCGACGACCCCGGCACCCCCGCGCCCTCCGGGGGATGTCGCCAGCAGAACCAGGGATTTGCCATCATAGATCTGGCCGTCTAGCCGGGTCATCCAGTCAAACAGACTTTTCCATGCAGCAACGTAGATGCCATTGTGCTCGGCGAATGAAATCAGAATGCCATCAGCGCCATCGAACTTTGCGCGCAGCGCCCTTGCCGGTTCCGGAACACCTTGTTCCTTTTCATAGTCGATCGAATAGATCGGCGCATCGAAGTCGTTGATATCGATCACTTCGACCTCGGCACCCGGCACAAGAGTATGCATTTGCTGCGCGCAATATCTGATCAGTGCCTTGTTGATCGACGCTTTGGAATTGCTGGCAGCTAAAGCGAGTATTTTCATGCGGGTCACCCTGTTTCAGACGGTTACAGCAGCCTAGGTGTTGCGTCGCAACACTGCAAAGAAAAACCCATCCGTACCAGTCCTTCTGGGGGTCAGTCGAACACCACCTGATGCGCTTTCGTTGGCCTTGACAATCCGCGCGCCATCATCCGTGAGCAAGCCACTTGCAATGGCGGCGTCAGCGGCACTTTGCGGCGTGAATTCAGGCATATCGGACAGAAAGTCAGTCACCTGGTCCTCGTCTTCCTCCATCAGGAAGCTGCAAGTGGCGTAGAGGATACGCCCACCAGGTTTTACATATTTCGCGCTCGCTCGCAGGATTTCGGCCTGCTCGTCCTGTCGTTTCGCGAAGGATTTTTCCGTAAGCCGCCATTTCGTGTCGGGTTTGCGCCGCCATGTGCCAGTGCCTGAGCACGGCGCGTCGATGAACACACAGTCCATTTGCCCCTCCAGGGACTTCAGCACACCGGGTTCATCGGGATGGCAAAGTTGAACGTTATGGGCGCCGGAGCGTTTCAGTCGTGGGATCAGCGCGCTCAGCCTGCGCCCATCAATGTCATAGGCAAAGACCTGGCCCTTGCCCTCCATCGCCGCGGCCATGGCCAGGGTCTTGCCGCCACCACCCGCGCAATAGTCCAAAACTTGCTCGCCGGGCTTCACATTGGCCGCCGCAGCCGCGATTTGTGAGCCGGCATCTTGTACCTCAACCCAGCCTTTTGAGTAGGCCGGGATCGCCTCGAGAGACGTCTCGCGCTGGCTGGGGTCAGGTGCGGGAATATGAAAGGCATGCTGCAACAGGCGCGATGGCTTTGCTTTGGCCGAAAAGAGCGCCTTTTCGGCCTTCTCCACATCCGCCTTCAATGTGTTCACACGGATATCCACTGACGCGCGCGATGCCATCGCCTGGCCCTCAATGACAGTCGTTTCACCAAAAACACGGTGCATGCTTGTCGCGAGCCATTCAGGGAAATCGCCCATCACATGGGATGGGGCTGTCGGGTCCGGCGCCATGAGCAGGCCCTCACGCTCGGTATTCGTCAGCGGTGTGGGACCATGGTCTTCATAGCAGGCCTGTTCCAGCGTGCGCAGTTCGATGTCCCAAGCGAACCGCGCCGCAGCGAAGATGAGTCCACGCGCATCATGGCTGCCCATGGCATGGCCCAGCGAGTTGCGCCTGCGAAGGGCATCTAAAACCAGTCCCGACACCCATGCGCGATCCTTGGACCCAGCATAACGCGCGCGCTTGCCCCAATCGCGCACGGCGACCTTCACCGGTTGGTGCCGGCCCATAACATCTTCAAGCACGTGGATGGCTGCAGACAGCCGGCCGCCGAGTTTCATGGAGTGCCTCAGGTCTCGTCCGGGGAGCATCGCGTGTTAGCGTGGTGCGCAAAGAGACGCAATTGGAGGGCTAACAAAGTGCAAATCGAAATCACCCTTCCTGTCGGGCAGCGCCGCGCTGGTCCAAGCGACGCACGCCGCGTCGGCGACCTCATCGCAAAAGCCTTCGAAACCGACCCAGTCAATCTATACGTCTTCGGTCGCGCCCGCGCGATCCAGTCTGGCATGCGGATCCTGGCGCGTTCGGTCTATGTGCCCGCCGGATACAGTTTTCTCCAAGGCGACGATGGCGCCACCATGTGGCTGCCGCCGGGGGCCTCTCCCGGTTTCGGTTGGCTCGCCCAATTGACATTTGCCGTGTCCATGAACCGCTTCGCGACCAAGGGCGCCATGAAGCGGGCCATGGGCTTGTCGGCGCAAATGTCAGAACATCACCCCACCGCACCACACATGTATCTGTTCACCATCGGCGCGGTGCCGGAAGCGCGCGGCAAGGGCATCGGCAAATCCCTTTTGGAGCCGGTGCTGATGGCTTGTGACCGTGACGGTGTGCCGGTGTATCTGGAAAATTCCAATCCGGTGAATTGTGGATTCTACCGGGCCCACGGCTTTGAAACGATCACACGGTTTCAAGTCGGCGGCGACGGCCCGGTCATGGAGCCCATGTGGCGCGCACCCCAATCCACCCGGTGACGCAGCGTCGTGGCACCCGGTTTGCTCGGCATGTCGAAAACTTTCGATGAATTTGATGTAAATCCCCCAGGAGGCGAGAGATGTGCGAGCGTGGTACGACAATCAACTGCAAGGAGTTTGAGGCCGAGCTGGCTGAGAGCTACCAGGACTTTGCGGCCAAGGCGGGCGTTTCCACAGTGACGCTGCGCAAATTTTTCCGTGGCCATGCCCCCATACGGCGCACCACGTTTAACCGCATCTCGAAAACCCTGCGCGACGATTACGAAGTCGAAATCGACGCGGAGAAGCACTTCTTTCCGGGGCGTTAATTACGGCGTTTTTCGCCGTTTAGACACGGATCCAGGGATGGTCTGTTCATCGGCCCCACAAGGAATGGCCCGCTCATCACAGTACCAATCACACCTTACATCCGGGGTCCGCTATTCAGTGGGCCAACACCGAGGCCTATCGCTGGCAGCTTACTGACGGATCCCAAAATGCACCGCCAATGAAAGTCCATTACCCTCTTGGAATGCTGTAATTCGGCGTTTCCCGCGTCATTGTCACATCATGCACATGGCTCTCGCGCAGGCCGGCGCCGGTGATCTGGATGAACTGGGCTTTCTCGTGCAACTCGCCAATCGTCTTGGCGCCGACATACCCCATGGCTGCGCGCAGGCCGCCGACCATCTGGTGCAGGATCGGCCCGATGGGCCCTTTGAACGGCACCTGGCCCTCAATTCCCTCGGGAACGAGCTTTTCCTGGCTAGCATCTTTCTGGAAATAGCGGTCCGCTGAGCCGCGCGCCATGGCGCCGAGGCTGCCCATGCCACGATAGGATTTGTAGCTGCGACCCTGGTAAAGGAACACTTCACCGGGCGCTTCTTCCGTGCCGGCAAAGATTGATCCCATCATGGCGGTCGATGCGCCCGCCGCCAGCGCCTTGGCAAAGTCGCCGGAAAACTTGATCCCGCCATCGGCAATGACTGGCGTGTTACTGGACTGGGCAGCCTCTGCGCAGTCTTCAATGGCGGTGAGTTGGGGCACGCCGACACCCGCCACGATGCGGGTCGTGCAGATAGACCCCGGACCAATCCCAACCTTTACAGCGTCGGCGCCTGCATCGATAAGCGCTCGCGTGGCCTCGCCCGTGGCCACATTACCGGCAATGATCTGTACGGAATTCGACAGCGTCTTGGCGCGCGATACCGCCGCGAGGACGGCAGAGCTGTGACCATGGGCGGTGTCGATGATCACCGCGTCGACTCCCGCTTCGATCAAGGCCTGTGTCCGCTCAAAGCCCTCATCCCCGACGGAGGACGCCGCCGCCACACGCAACCGCCCTGCACCATCCTTGGCCGCATTCGGGTTCACAGCGGCCTTGTCCATGTCTTTGACCGTCAGAAGGCCCACACACTTTTCATCTTCATCAATGATGATGAGCCGCTCGATCCTGTATTCGTGGAGCAGGCGCCGCGCATCCTGTATGGGTGTGTCCATCCGCACGCTGATGACTTCCCGACTCATCAAGCTGGCAACTGTCTCGCTTTCATCCTCAACAAAGCGCGTGTCGCGGTTGGTGATGATACCCAGTACTTTTCCACCGGTCTCAACGACGGGAATCCCGGAAAACCCCGTACGCGACTTCAACTCGCGGAGCTCTGCCAGTGTCGCCGTCGGTGAGATCGTGACGGGATTCATCACGACTCCAGACTCGAATTTCTTGACCTGGGTGACCTGGCCGGCCTGTTCTTCGACGCTGAGATTGCGATGGACGACGCCAATGCCGCCTGACTGGGCCATGGCAATGGCAAGGCGCGCTTCTGTCACCGTATCCATCGCGGCCGAAAGCAACGGAATGTTCAGCGCAATGTCTTTGGTCAAGCGGGTCGAGACGTCCACCTGCGCCGGCATCACCTCGCTGGGGCCTGGCTGCAAAAGCACATCATCGAAGGTGACGGCCTGGCGTATTTTCATGGGCATAACTCCCTTTTTGGCCTCCTAAGGGAGTCCCGCCGGGAAGCCAAGCCCCTTTCAGCGCTTCGCACTGCGCCCGGGTTTGGCTGGTGGCACTTTGAACGTGAGATGGGTCTTGGAGAAGAGGTCCAGAGTTGCATCGTCGCGATTGGGTCGATCGAAATGCAACATCCAGGATGCGGGCTTAGCCATCTCACCGCCTGGCTGCCACGGGAAATAACCCAGGCGCCCCACAGCCGGGATCGGCGTCTCCAAGGCGACGGGATTCTCCAAGACGAGCCCCCAGTGGCGCCCGAACCAAGGGCTGTCGCTTTCACGGACAATATCGACCACGTCGACATGGCCGATGATTGCCCCCCGCACCAACACCTCAGGGCGCGGTGGCGTAACCCCCAGGGCCTGCATCTTCAAGGCACTCCAGGCATACTCGCGCTGCCGCAAGCCCTTGGCCGCATGAATCGCAACCCGGCGGCAGTCCATCTTGCCTGATTTGATAGACCCCAATGTGCGGTTTTCGATCACTTTCCCACCGTGGATAATCGCCCAAGCCGAGGGCTGGCGTACCGACAGGGCGAGCGGCGGAATGGAATTGGAAACCATGGCACAAGAATAGGGCGTAGCTTCTATCTGTCATTTTTTTCGAGATCAGTGGATCTGAGTGTCATGGGCAACCGGCCGATCTAGGTTTGGCAATACCAGACACAACCTGCTCAAGGGCGTACCCGCCTAAATCCTTTGGCTACAACGAAAATTTCAGGGCTGCCGGCGCGGCTTGCGGGTGGCTTGATGTGTTTCACGTCCGCGAAGCTCATCTTGAGGCGATCAAGCACATCCTTGGTCGCTCCACCCTGGAACACCTTCGAAATAAATGTTCCGCCGGGAGCCAAATGGTCGATGGCAAATTCCAGGGCAAGCTCAACCAATGCGACTGTGCGCAGATGATCCGTAGATTTGTGCCCTGTCGTGTTGGCCGCCATGTCTGACAGGACAATGTCTGGGGGACCGGTCAGCCCGGCCTGCATCGCCTCCACGTCGGCCACTTCGGCAATATCACCCTTGATGATCAAGACATCGTCAAAGGCTTCAACATCAAGCAGGTCTATCCCCACGATTTCCGCAGCGCCGCACTCCCGAGCAATCTGCAACCACCCCCCAGGGGCACACCCCAAATCAACAACGCGTTTGCCGCGAAAGTCGATCCGGGCCTTCTGGTTGATTTCCTTGAGTTTAAATGCAGCACGCGAGCGGTAGCCCGCATCTTTGGCCCGGCGCACATAGGGATCACTCAGCTGGCGCTCGATCCAACGTTTGGAGCTTTCTTTCTCTGCATTGTGGGCAATCACTTTGCGCTCACTCATCTGGCGGCCCGAAGACGATTTCTTTTTCTCGCTGGAGGGCCCCTTCCAGCGCCGCTTTTCCCCATTGCTCATTGGCTTGTGACTTTCAAATGGGCCTGCCCGGTTGACCTGGCCCCATTGTTGCGCCGTTTGCCACCGCGCTTGCGTCGGTCTTTGCGCTTGGAGCCATGGATCATGGTCAGCAAAAGCCCCTCCCGCAAGCCACGGTCTGCGATGCGCATCTGATCTGCGGGAAAAGACTGCCAGATAGCATCCAGGATAGCGCAGCCTGAAAGCATGAGGTCGGCCCGGTCGGCCCCGATTGTGGGCAACCTGGCCCGCCCCTTGGGACCAAGGGTTACAAGCTGCTCAATCACCGCCTCGGCCTCGTCTCGCTGCATCCAGACGCCATCCACATCGCTGCGACGGTATTTTTCCAACCTCAAATGCACTCCCGCCAGGCAGGTCACCGTACCGGACGTGCCAATGATATGGCCGCCTTCGGAAATGGCCTTGGCGGCGCGTTCGGTATGCTTCCACCCAGAGATCACTTCCTTCGCGTAGCCCAGCATCGCCGGGTAGGCCTCAGATTCCGGCAGGTGCTTAAACCCGTCCCAAAGCGTGACAACGCCGAGCGGGAGAGAACCCCAGAGCTCGATGACATTGGCCGAGACGAGCGCTTTCACACCGCCTGCCTTGCGCACCTTGTCGGCATTGACCAAAGACAGTTCAGTCGAGCCACCGCCAATATCCAGGACAATAACATGTCGGCTTTCACCCCCGAACAGGTCGTGGCACCCCACCATGGCTAAACGCGCCTCTTCGCCCGGTCCGATAATTTTGAAGGTAAGCCCTAACTCATCGCGCACACGAGAAATGAATTCAGCACCATTTTGCGCGCGGCGGCAGGCTTCTGTCGCGATGCATCGAACATGGGCGACTTTCTTTGTTCGAAGCTTATCTCGAATCTTGCCAAGGGCATCCATTGCCCGCTCAATCGCGGCATCCGAAATCCGTCCGGTATGGGCCAGATCCTCACCGAGACGCGCAATCTGGCTGTGGCTGTCAACGATGCGAAAGCCATTGCGACCCGGCTTTGCAATCAGCAGCCGGCAATTGTTTGTTCCAAGGTCGACGGCCGCGTAGAGCGGTGGCGCCTTTCCTGGCCGGCCAGGTTGTGCGCGTCTGCGCCCTTGGCCGGCATTTTCACTTGCCATGGTGTGGCCCAAATCTTGTTCGTTGATGAAAGCTGTAGCACAAGGGCGGGTAATGAGTAGTCCATCACGATTTTTGCAGATGCTCGCTGGCAAGTTCCGCCGCGAAGCGGAAAGGCGCCCGCAAGAGGACGCGACGACGGCCTATGGTGAGGCCCGCCCGAATTTCCTGTCGCGCTCTCGCCAAGCCAAATATCAGATTGGCCAAGTCGTAAAGCATCGGGTATTCCCATTCCGAGGCGTTATTTTCGATGTCGATCCGGAGTTTGCCAACTCAGACGAATGGTACGAATCGATCCCCGAAGAGGTTCGGCCCCACAAAGACCAACCTTACTACCACCTTTTTGCTGAGAATGAGCGCACCCATTACGTGGCCTATGTCAGTGAACAAAACCTCCTGCCTGATGACAGCGAAACACCCGTCAGCCACCCAGATATCGGTGATATGTTCGACATGAACGCAGGCCATTATGTGCTCAAGGGCGGGATGTCGAATTAGGCGACATCTTGGTTGCAGATCACGCCAGGCTTGGAAGGTCCAACGCGGCCACAATCGCCTCGTAGGCCTCTAGTGCCTCCACTGCGAAATCAGGATCGGCAAAATCCGCAGGCGTAAGCGTATCGCGATACGTCAGGCGCACGACGTCCTGCAGGCGATCAATCTTCAATTCGTCCAAAATAACGCCCTGGTGGACACTCGCCAGTTCGGCATCGGTCAGAACCACCCGAAGGCGGAGGCATGCAGGCCCACCCCCATTGCGCATGGACTGGCGCACATCGACAAACTCGACACGCCCAATCGGCCCATTGCCAGCCACCAGAGCCTCGCAATAGCGCGCGGTGCTCGCCGTGTCTCGGGTTTCGGTAGGCGCAAAGAGAACAAGCCGGTCTTCACCGGGCATCTGAAGAAGCTGCGAATTGAAGAGGTAGCTGGACACCGCGTCAGCCAAGGGCACGTCGGCTGCAGGGACCATGATGGACTTCAACGCGAACAAGCCATTACCAGCGCGGCGGAGCGCATCGAGCGTTCCGGGCGTGTCTTCGAATGCAAATTCATGAAAGAAAAGCGTATCGAGCGTGCCAACACAGACGACGTCGTTGTGAAAGGCCCCGGCATCAATCGCCTTGCGCGACTGACGGGCAAAGACGGTACGTTCAGGGCGCAGACCGTGGGCCCGTGCAATCGCCTGGCTGGCCTCCAGGGTCTGGCGCGCAGGAAAGCCCGCTGTGCTTTCTCCGGCCGTTCGCCCGTATACGAACAGTTCCACGCCTTCTCCGCCATGGTCTGCACACAATCGCACATGGTTGGCTGCCCCCTCATCCCCAAAGTCGGGATGAGAATGAAGGGCCGGAAACACGCGAGCAGCCGACACAGTGGTGGTCGCCTTGAAGATCTGACGCAGGACTTCCGTCGTTGTCGGGTGCTCAAAGCTGCGATGCAACATGCTGGCGAGATTGGCAGCAGTTAGCTTCAACTCCCCATCCAACGTATCTGCGGACGGAGAAACAGTTGCCGCATTCGCCGCCCACATCGCACTGGCACTATAGGCCACCTTCAAAAGACGCGGATCCGTGCGGGCAGCCCGGGGAATGTCCCTGGCGGCATCGAACGCGGTGTGCTCTCCCGTCATCCGCGTGTCGATATAGGTCCAGTCATCGGGCCGGGGCTGGGGCGGAAACACGCCCTGTACTAGGCCAAAGCGTACCATCATCCGCATCTTTTCCAGGCCTTGCAGCGCCGCTTCGCGGGGATTGGAAACCTCGCCTGAATTGTTCGCACTGGCCAAATTGCCGTCGCTGAGCCCGCCATAATTATGCGTTGGACCAATCAGCCCATCGAAATTGACCTCGAAGGCGCTCATTCTGGAAAGCCTTGTACAGCGATCCTCACAGCTTTGTCTGCCACCTGGCTGGCTTGGGGCCAGGCGCAGTAATCCGCCGCATACCAGGCGCTCGGTCGGTGGTTGCCCGACAGTCCAGGACCACCAAAGGGCATGGCACCGCTAGCGCCTGCAGTTGGGCGGTTCCGGTTCAGAATGCCCGCGCGCATTTGCTCGCTGGCGGTAATCCAGGCCATATCATCATCGCATACAAGCCCACCAGCGAGGCCATAGCGCGTGTTGTTGGCGACATCGATGGCGCTTTCGAATGTGGGCACACGAATAATTTGAATCAGGGGCCCAAACAATTCCTCATCGGGAATGTCAGAGGCGCCCGTCACATCGACCACGCCCGCCGTGACAAACCCTGTCTCGGGCTGGGTCTCGACCAGGGACTTCAGCACCTTACCACCCTTGGCCTCTAGCATCCTCTGAAACGCCACCGCGGCAGTGGCTGCGTTCGGCGACACCAACGGTCCCATGAAGATGCCGGGCTCATTCCATGACCCAATCTTCAATCCCTCAGCCCTCGCAATGACTGCATCGACGACGTCATCTCCCCACGCACCCTCGGGCAGGATGATGCGTCGCGAACAGGAACATCGTTGTCCAGTGGTTAAAAAAGCGCCCTGTGCAGCAATATCTGCTGCTGACGCTACCTCAACGGGTTGCCAGATTATAAGGGGGTTGTTCCCGCCCATCTCAAGCGCCAAGAGGACTTCGGGACGACCGCCAAAATGCTTGTGGAAGAGCGTTCCTGTCTTGGCTGACCCCGTGAACAACAGCCCATCAATCTCCGCCCCTAGCAGAGCGCTACCGGTCTCCTGTCCACCCTGGACAAGATTTAGGCACCCCTTTGGAAGGCCCGCTTCCTCGAAACACTCAATCATGATGGTCGCCACTGCTGGCGCCAGCTCAGAGGGCTTGAAGACACACGTGTTCCCGGCCAACAAGGCCGGAACAATATGCCCATTCGGCAGGTGCCCCGGAAAATTGAACGGCCCGAAGACGGCCATGACGCCGTGGGGACGATGGGTGAGGTGCAGGCCGCCAAATGGCGTGTCTTTCATCACCCTACCGGCCCGCTCTGCCTGGGCTGCAACGGAAAGTGCAATCTTGCCGACCATCGCACCCGCCTCGCTGAGCGAATCCCAAAGCGCCTTGCCCATATCTCTGGAAATCGTTTCGGCGATCTCGGTCTTGCGTCCACGAAGCGCTTCACCATACGCCACGATGATGCGTGTTCGCTCTGATTGCGGTGTTCTTGACCAAGTGACGAAGGCGTCACGCGCTGAGGCGATGGCTCGGCTGACCTGTTCTGCCACAGCGGCGCGGCCTTTCCAGACCGTCTCTCCTCGGGCGGGGCAGATACTGCTAAAGGCGTCACCTTGTCCGGCCTCCCAGACACCGTTCACAAAGACGTCTCGTCCGCTCATTCCGCGCTCCTTGTCCAAGCCCGCACCGGATCACCCGGCTTGAGCTCCAGTGCCTCAAGAACACCTGGATCAGCAATAAGTGTTGGCGCATTGACTTTCACCGGTGCAGTCACAACCCGATAGTTTGGAAGGCAATCGCTCGAAATCAGGGCGTGCGGTGCGTCCTTGTCCAAAGCGCCGGGCTGAAGGGTGAGAACCTGGCTTTCCCGGATGGTTCGAATATTCTGGCGTTCACATTTCACCAACGGGCCACCATCGAAAATATCGACAACCCGCTCAAACCGAAACCCTTCCCACTCAAGCAACTTCATGGCGCCAACCCCCTGGGCGTGGCAGCGCCCGATGACTTCTCGGGCCTCCGGCGGCAAGAGATCCACGTAAATCGGGTATTTCGGCATGAGATCCAGGATGAACTGATTATCACTGGTGGCTGACAGAAAATCCGCCTCTGGGAAACTCATTCTAAAAAAATGCCGCCCCAGGCACTCCCAAAACGGTGTGCCCCCCTCTTCGTCCACAACGCCCCTGAGCTCTGCCAATACTTGGTCGCTAAACGCATCGGGCGCGGCGGCCATCAAGAGATAACGCGATTGCGCCACCAGCCGCCCAACGCCCTTGCCGCGCATTTCAGGGCGCAAAAACAAAGTGCCCACTTCGGTAAAACCGACGAACTCGTTGGTCAGGATCAAGGAGTCCATGTCAAAACGACGCTCTGCAGCCTGGCTCGCCTGGGCAAGCGTTATAATCCGGTAGTTGAAGAACGGCGTGTCGATACCAACACCCGCCTTGACCGCGCAGCAGCCTCCGACCGAACCATCTTCACGGTCTTCAAGCATCATGAGAAACTTGCCCGATTGCGGCCGTTCGCTTCTGCGATGAAATGCCTTTTCAGAGGCTTTCAAGCGCGAGTGCAGCAGCGCTTCATTGACCGGCAGGGAGGTAAAGCCTGGACCCGATAGCTCTGCCAGGTCCATCAATGCGCCAATGTCGTCGAGGCGGGACGGACGCATGACAAAACGCGGCCGGCTCACCCCATAAGCGCCTTGATCTTGGCACCATCAATCCGACCATCGGCCAGGCGGTTAAGGATCAGCGCCGACAGACTGGCGCGTTCGACGAAACTGTCAGTGACGACAAATTCCTCTGCCGAGTGGATCCGACCGCCACGAACGCCCAGTGTGTCCACATTGGGTACGCCCGCTGCAAATATGTTGTTGCCCTCACAGACACCGCCTGTGTCCTCAAACGTGATATCCAGGCCAAGCGCGCGTCCTGTCCCGCTCACGGCATCGAACAAGGCTTGCTGAGCGGCATTGCGCGGCTTTGGCGGGCGATAAAATCCACCATGGAGGTGGCCGGAAATTCCGTCGCGAGAAACAACCCTGGAAAGCCAGTGTTCGACTTGTTTCTGGGCCCAGCCTGCCGCTTCGGCATCCGGAGCACGGGCGCCAAAGCGAACAACAGCCATATCCGGGACAATGTTCACCGCACTACCACCATCAATGGCGCCAACATTGAATGTAACGCCATGGGCGTTGTCATTCAGCCTTTCCAGCGCGATGACGAGGGCTGCGGCGGCTTCAATGGCGCTGCGACCATCTTCCTTAGCCCGGCCTGCATGGGCGGCGCGGCCATGAAGCACAACATCATAAACGGCCGAGCCTTTGCGTCCCCCACTCATAGCGCCGGTCTCCATGGCAGGCTCATAGGTCATGCCGATGAGAGCCCCGGACTGGGCCGCTTGTGTCAGCGCTTCGGCACTGGCGAAATTACCGATCTCCTCATCAGGCGTAACAACGATCTGATATCCTATTTGCTTTTTCAATGGTCCATTTTCGAAGGCCTTCAAAGCCTCTAGCATGACCACAAGGCCACCCTTCATGTCGGCCAAACCCGGTCCGTTGAGCTTTCCGCCCCCCAAATCAGTGACTTCGGTGAAGGTGCCCTCTGGGAAAACCGTATCGTAGTGCCCGCTCATCACCACTTGAACCGGCGCGCTCGGCCGTGCCTTTACACGCAGCACAGGCCCGGTTTCTATGGTCAAGGTCTTGCCCTTGTCGGTTACCGTATCAAAGGGTTCCGCCGTCTCAAGCGCAACTTCGGCATCCAATGCGCTGAACGCATCAGCCAAAGTCGGCGCAAAGCCCTTCAACCCGTCCGAGTTCCAGCTGCCGGTATTGACCTTTGACCAGCCAACCGTTCGCTGGATCATATCCTCAGCGGCAGACGACAAACGCTCGCAGACCGCTTCGTCGTCATAAGATCGTGTCGATAAATCATCCATGGTTGCTTTCGTTTCACGCCACCGCCGCGCTTTCAAGCCCTCACCAACGTTGCGAAGTCATAACAGGCATTGTAATCGCGCAGTTTGTGGGGTGCTCAGGCGCGGTTCGTGCAGGCACAGCGGGCCAAGCAGCGCTTATTCCAGAAAGGACACAGCGATGAAACTCTGCCTGAAAAGCATCACGATCCTCATTTCAGCACTGATTGCGGCCAGCGGTCCAGCACTGGCCCAAGTTGCAACCTGGACCGGAGAGGGCGCGTTCAATGCGGGCGTCACATCTGGCAACACAGATACAACCGATATTGGCCTTGGCCTGGACCTGGCCCGTGAAACCCAGGTTTGGAAGGTTGCCCTGGAAGCCCAGGCCGATTTCGGTGAAACAGACGGCGAGGAAACGAAGAACCGTGTTTATCTTGCTGGCCAACTCGACCGCCAAATCAACAACAAACTCTACGGCTATGGTCGTGTCTCCTACGAGATCGATGAATTTTCCGGGTTTGAGAACCGGGCATTCTTCGGCGGCGGTCTCGGTTACCAAGTCCTAGAAAGCGATACGACAAGTTGGTCACTTGAAGGCGGGCCGGGCCTACGGATTGATGAAGTGCGCGCTTCCACCGTCGACGGGATCACCACACCCGGCGAAACCGTTGAGAGCTTCTCCGTATTCGCAGCGTCGAATTTCTCCCATGCTTTCAATGAGAATGTCTCATTCACGAATGACACTGACATTCTGTTTGCTGAAGAAACCACGCAAATTATAAATATCGCGGCTCTGACCGCAAAACTGACAGATGCCTTCTCTGCGCGCATCTCCCTCGATGTGCGCCACGACACCGATCCGCCCATCGGCTTTGATGCAACCGATACAGCAACGCGGATTGCCCTCGTCTATGCCATCGGTGGTTAAGCTGGCGAGACTGTTTCCAAAGTCTTGGAGCATCAGCCCCGAATGGATTTGGGGCTGACAACGATGACTGATTTTTTCTGGCTTTTCCAAAAGGCATGATCAAACAGAAAGCCAGATAAATTGTGCAACTGTTGACAATCTGGCTGGCTCCAAAAACGCGCGTGCCACGTCTCGATTTCCACGTTGACCCGACCGCGCGTCCTCTTAGTATTCGAGGCCAACACAAAAGCCGGTTTGTTGTATTTGAGAGGTTGTATAATGAGATCGTCTGCGATCGCTATTTCGCTTGGGTTCGTTTTGGGTGCGTGCGCAACGCCGACTGCGGCCCAGTCTGATCAAAGCGCTATTTCCGCGGTAGATTTTTCCGATGGCGGTTACACCTATCCAGCGCCCGCTTTCACAGAAACCGTCTCGACAATCGTCGGCCAAGTGCAACCGGGTCCACCCGAACTTCGCGTTCAAATCACTTCGGTGATGATGGCAATGGAAGCGCAACGCCCCCATCCGCCGACATTCTTCCCGGTCATCGAGGGTGATCGCAATGAAGTCCTCGTCATCATGAGTGTTGGCGTGATGAACATCGATACGCCCTATAAAGCCCGCGCTTTCGCATCGATTCTATCGTCGCTCATGCGAAATAACCCACTCTTCGTCGAATACGGTGTGGAAAATTATGCATCGGTTTTCGACATGCTAAAGATCTGGGGCATTGAACGGCTGGTTGTTACCAATGGCGATGAATTCGCCCATGAATTTGTTATCGAATAGACCTTGGGTTGACTGCTAAAGGCGGCATGGATCGCGCTGGATTGGGTCAACCCATAGGTCTTGAAGTCTGGATACAGGATCTGCTGGCTGCACGTGCAACGCGTTTCCTGAGTACAACCGCCTCGCTGTAAAGATCACACTGCAGCGAGGGCTTGGGCGAGATCTGCCACCAGATCATCGGGGTGTTCGATTCCAACGGAGAAACGGACAAGGCCATCGGTAAACCCGATCCGCTGGCGCACTTCCTCTGGCACACCGGAATGCGTCGTAGAGCCTGGATGGCACATGAGGCTTTCGGTGCCACCAAGGCTTACAGCCAGCTTGATCAATTGGAGATTATCCAAAAGCCGAAACGCGGCAGATTTTCCGCCGATCACATCGAACGAAAAGGTCGAACCTGCGGCCTTGCACTGCTCAGTGAAGATCCGGTGCTGGTCTGTCCCTGGCTCAAGAAGCCCCGGATACATCACGTTGCCAACCTTTGGATGGGCTGCAAGATATTCAGCACAGACCTTTGCGTTCTCAAAAGCTCGCGTCATACGCAGGCCAACGGTCTCAAGACTTCTGGTGAGCAACCAGCAGGTGTGACTGTCCAGCGTTGTGCCGAGGAAATTTCGCATTCGGCGAATTCTGTCCACCACATCCTGGCGACCGATCGCGGCGCCAGCAATCAAGTCAGAATGACCGCCGACATATTTGGTGAGAGAATAAAGCGCCAGGTCTGCGCCATGTTCGATTGGGGCATGGCCGATTGGTCCCATCATCGTGTTGTCGCACATCAAGATCGGACGCGTCCCGGTTTCCTCTCCGATCGTCTCGGCCACGCGCGCGCATGCAGCGACATCAACGAGCGCATTTGTGGGATTTGCCGGGCTTTCCGTATAGATCACCTGCAACGGTCCATTGCCAGCTGCCCTGCGGGCCGCCGCCAGCAATGTGTCTTCATCGGCCACACTGGAGACTTCCTCAACGTGAATCCCGTACTCTGGAAGCATGGTCCGAATGAACACTTCGGACGCACCATAGAGCGGACTAGTGTGTAGCACAGCACCACCGCGAGAGGTCGCTGCGAGTAAAGACGTCGTGATCGCGCCCATGCCAGAGGAGAAAGCAAGCGCAGCCTCGCCACCATCGAAAAGAGTGAGACGGTCCTCCAATACTTCCATATTAGGGTTATTGAATCGCGTGTAGATCAGATCTTCCCGGGGTGCCTCGCCAGCAGGTTGTTTGCCCGCCATCGCTGCAAAAAGTGCCTCGCCATCAGCAGCAGATTTAAACGCGAATGTAGACGTCATGAAGATCGGCGGTTTGATTGACCCTTCAGACATATGGGGATCATAGCCATACCCAATGACGAGGCTTTCCGCGCTCAGGCGGTGCTCGCCAATGGTGGTTTTACGGTATGACTTATCAGGCTTAGCCATGGCTCTGGGGTCCCAAAATGATCGCTCGCGAAACTAGCGCGTAACAGGACCGGAGAGGAATAGCTATCGCCTTTCGAGCGGGTTTCCAAACAAAACGGCCCAGCACAAGGCTGGGCCGTCTATAAAGTTAATCCGTCTGGATCAGTTGACCCTAGCGGACAATGATCGAGACTTCTGCGCGCCGGTTGAGTGGCTCGCGGACACCATCACGGGTTTCCTTGGCCAGGGCATTCTCGCCACGGCCTTCCGTGTCAATGATGGTTGCCGATATACCGCGCGAAGAGAGCGCATTCGACACGACACTGGAACGACGGTTGGACAAACGTTGGTTATAAGCCGAGGCACCGGACGTATCGGTGTGACCCACAATAGAGACTGAGCTTGGTGAACAGTCGTCACGCTCACGAATGTTTGCCACAGCCTGATCGACAACGGCTGAAGCCGCCGTCGTGAGGTCCGCACGATCCCACTCGAAGTACACCACGAATGACTGGTTCACAGTCGAGCATGCCGCAACCGCTGGGCCCGTCAACGTTGTTGGCGGAGGTGGTGGCGGTGGAGGCGGTGGGGGTGGTGGAGGCGGAGGTGGGGGTGGCGGTGGTGGAGGTGGCGGCGGCGGGGGCGGTGGAGGTGGCGGCGGTGTTGGAACACCAAACGCATACCTCACACCCACGGTAGCCGTATGATCGGAATAATCCGTGTTGTAAATTGCGGTTGCACCGTTCGCGTCGCGACCCGCATAATCCAGATCATTTACGTTAAAATACTTGTAGCCGAGATCGAGAGTCAGACGATCGGTCATGGCGATGCCGAGGCCGGCTAGACCCTGCCATGCAAAGGCTGTCTCAGAGTCGCTGAACCCATTTGCGGCTATTGGTCCACTGACGAGTGTTGCCGTAGCCGTATCGACAACGACCGAATTCAGGTTGCTGGCTTTTGCCTTCACCTTCGCGACACCGATACCGACACCGAGATAAGGCTGGAACCGGCTCGTGCGGTTAAAATCATAAAGACCGTTAATCATCAGATCCTGGATCTGGACAACGCCTTGATCGCCGGTGGTCTGGAACAACTGCTCGTTCGTGCCGGAAACCGTACCAATTGGCATCCCGTTGAATTCGGCGTCCGGATTAATGTCTCCGTACTTGCCGCCGAGTACGCCTTCGAGGCGAAACCCATTGTCAAAGCCAAAGCCGAGGCCCAGCTGTGCACCAAACACTTCTTCAACTTCACCGTTACCGGCCAAGTTTCCGAGGACCGTTGGGTCTTCCGAGTCGTAATCAACGGTGCCGTCAACAGCGTATTGCAGATCGCCGCGGACGTACCATCCTTCTTCAGCCTGAGCGCTTTGGCCAGCCGACACGACGGCGGCTGCGGCGGTCGCGCACATGAGAGTTTTTTTCATTCAAATCCCCTTTGTGTGCCGATTAGGCAGGATTACCCTTCGGCCGCAGGAACATACGGATATACCGCACGAGAAATTCCCCTAACCAGTTTCTCTTCAACTTTCGAGCCCTTGGCTAAAGAAACCTAAAAATCCGGGTGAATTATTGCAGTTACCGCGACCCAATTGCAACAGGATGTTCGTGGAATAACGTTTATGAACAGGGCTTCGGTGGTGTTATTGTGCCAGTGTGATGTTCAGCGTCGATCGCATCGCACAGTGACGGTTTGGCATCTGGAATTCTTCGGAGGTTGCGGAAAAAATGTTACACAACATTGCAGTAGAGCTTCCCCAATGAGTGATCCAAAATCGATGATTCGGTCAAAATTGGATGCACTTCCGCTTCTTGCGATACTCCGGGGTCTAGAGCCCAGAGATGCCCATTGGGTGGGCGATGTTCTCGTCGACGCCGGAATCACAACACTGGAAGTTCCGCTCAACTCTCCAAATCCCTTTTCGTCGATTGATATTCTTTGCAAGAGATTTGGCGACATCGCGATTGTTGGAGCCGGTACGGTGACGCATATAGCTGATGTGGCCCGACTTGCTGATTGCGGGGGTCAGTTGGTGGTGTCGCCAAACACAGATTGCGCCGTCATCGCAGAGACTGTGCGGCGTGGAATGATCGCCTGCCCAGGCTGCTTTACCCCAACCGAAGCCTTTGCCGCGCTTGGGGCCGGTGCCCATGGCCTGAAGCTCTTTCCTGCCAGTGTCATTGGCGCTGCAGGGATCAAGGCCATGTCAGCCACTTTCCCTGAAGACACACTGATGCTGGCTGTGGGCGGCGTCGGCCCACTCAACATGTCAGAGTATTGGGCCGCAGGGGTACAGGGCTTTGGGCTCGGCTCCGCCCTTTTCAAACCGGGAATCGCACGTGACGCTCTCACAGAAAGGGCGAAAGCGTGCGTATCGGTTGCCGAGACACTTTCAAGCGCGCACTAGCCTTGGTCGCGGAAATGGGCCCTTCCATACAAATCTGTATCGCAGACAGAACACGTTTCCGGTGTTTAATGGCGCCCTTGGCGTAAACGAAGGTGGCCCACCGTGAAGATCCTGTTGGTTGAGGACAATGAGGAAACCGCCGCGTTTATCACCCGGGGATTGTTGGAAGCAGGCCATGGCGTGGACCATGAAACGTCCGCGAACAAAGGGCTCATAGCGGCCGCAGCCAATCCCTATGATGTCATCGTCTTCGATCGCCTTTTACCGGGCATGGATGGCCTGGATGCGGTTCGGGTCCTTCGCCAATCGGGATTGACAACCCCTATACTCCTTTTAACGGCGTTGTCGGGCATTGATGACCGGGTAAAAGGCCTTGAGGCGGGTGCTGACGACTACCTCGTCAAACCCTTTGCGTTTGCTGAACTGTATGCACGCGTGCGCGCTCTCGCACGTCGACAACCTTTGAACGAAGAGCCGACACGCTTGGAAGTCGCTGACCTGGTGTTGGAGCGGACGACACAGAAAGTGATGCGAGCCGGCCAAATGCTTGACCTTTTGCCGCGTGAGTATCGCATCCTGGAGTTCCTGATGCAGAATGAAGGACAGCTGGTGACACGGACCATGTTGCTAGAGACGATCTGGGGGTATCGCTTCGACCCAAAGACCAGTTTGGTCCAGACCCACCTCAGTCGTCTACGCGCCAAGGTTGATCGACCATTTAAGACCGACCTGATCTCTACAATAAGGGGAGCAGGCTATGTCATTGCCGCCCCCTAGATCTTTCGTTGGATCAACTGTCTTCCGGCGTACTGTATGGGCGATTCTGGCTGGACTCATTGGCGTCCTTGCGATCGTTTGGGGGGCTTATGCCCTGAATCACTGGCAGATTCACCAAGAGGTTAAAGCGTCCATTCTTGAGAGCGAGTTCGAACTCGTGACTGCCTATGAGGAAGAGGGACTTGAGGACCTTGTGCACCGTTTGTCTTTTGATGACCGCACGATCTGGGATCCTGAATGGATGTTCGCTATCCTGGAAGAAAACGAGACCATAGTTCGGCTGGTCAATGCCGAGGGTGAAACCCTAGCGGGGTATGAACACATTGATCCACCGGGCGGCTGGTCCCAAACTTTTCTGGACCATGAGGATCTGGATGGCCACCCCGTCATCGCCCTTCGCCTGGGCCTGGGCCTGGGCCTGGAAGGTGGGGATGCGAACCTGATTATCGCTAAATTTCTGCCGGACAGGCTCATCTATATGCGGGAATTGTTGGTCATGGGGACCTGGCTCCTGGCAATCGCCGTGTTTCCCATTGCGCTTGCCACAGGTTGGTTTACCAGCCGCTCCGTTTTCGCCCGATTGAATACCCTTTCGGAAACCGCAGAGCGGGTCGGAAAAGGTAGCCTCCAGGCGAGAGTGCCGCTGAAAGGCAATGGCGATGAGTTCGACCGCCTCTCAAGCGCCGTCAATGATATGCTCGACCAGATTGGTACGCTTGCGCGCAATCTCGAAGGTGTTTCCGTGGGTGCAGCCCACGACCTGAAGACACCGGTTTCAAACCTGGCCGGTCGCCTCCAACTGATCGAACGCGACATGGACGACCCATCGGCCACTAAAGCGCATATTGATGTCGCCCAAAAGCATATCGACTCGCTCCTGCGCACGCTCGATGCCCTCTTCCGCTTGGGAGAAATCGAAGCCGGCAAGCGCAAAGCGGCCTTCCGCACCCTTAACGTATCGGAGCTTGTCGAGGACTTGGCGGATAGTTTTCAACCGGTTTTCGAGGAGGCCGATAAAACGCTCGAAGTGCGCACATCCCCACGCATTCTCATCCAGGGCGATAGTGATCTCTTGACCCAGATGGTCAGCAACCTGCTCGAAAACATCATAGAACACGCCCGGGATGGCGCCCATGCCAAAATCAGATTGCGCGCTTCAGACAATTTGGCCCATTTGGAAATTGGCGATGACGGGCCAGGCCTACCGGCCCTGAAGGGTGAAGACATATTCGAACGGTTTTTTCGTTTGGACCCAAGCCGAACAACGGCAGGCAACGGTTTGGGACTCAGCCTGGTGCGCTCAATTGCACAGCTGCATGACGGAACCGCGGCCCTCATTGCATTTGAGCCCGGCGCTGTTTTCGAAGTGACCCTGCCACTGGCGCCAAAACCCTGATTCTATAAAAATTTGTATGGCTTTCACAGTTGGTTTGTAAATCGCACACCGCTCACACTGCGGTATGCTTCCCGATAAAGATCAAGCGCTATTTCAGGGAGTGTCAGTGTGCAGCAACCAACGCCCCGATCTCTTTTCTACCTTACCATATTGTCCGTAGCATCAGTCCTGGCTCTGTCGGCATGCTCCGGCAGCGGAGGCAGTGAACCTTCAAATGGCGCCGTCGCAGCGCCTCCGCCCTCGCCCCCTCCTCCCCTGCCTCCTCCACCAACTGGAACCGGCGCCTTCAAAGACGCTGCAGGCACCTCAAGGTTTCTCACCCAGGCCACTTTTGGTCCGACCGCCGAAGATGTTGCCGCGCTGACGGGAACAAGTGCGTCAGCCTGGTTTCTGGCCGAAACCCAGAAGACGCCAAGCCTGAATGTCCCCCTATTGCAAGCCATTCGGTCCCAGCAATCAGAAGAATCGGGTGGGTTTCTGGCCGGTCAGTCGACGACGTTTTCATTTTGGCGCAACGCGATCGAAGGTGATGATCAACTTCGCCAACGCATGGCATTCGCTCTGTCCCAGCTCCTGGTCGTTTCGAACTTTGGCGGGGAAGTCCTAACCGATGTGCCAGAAGCGGTCGCCTACTATCAGGATGTACTCACGCGAAACGCCTTTGGAAATTATCGCGACCTTTTGGAGGAGGTCACCTATTCCCCAGCCATGGGGCATTTCCTGACCTATATGGGTAACCAGAAGGCCGACCCCGCAACCGGCCGGATGCCAGATGAAAACTACGCCCGTGAGATCCTGCAGCTTTTTACAATTGGTGTTGTTGAGCTCAGCCCCAATGGAGAGCACGTGCTCGGTGCGGACGGGCAGCCCATTGAGCTTTACGACAATATGGACATTACGGGCCTGGCCAAGGTGTTTACCGGACTAAACATCAATGGAGCTTTCGAAGAACCCCAGGACTTTCCACAAAACTGGCTCGTTCCCATGGTCATTGTCGAGGAACAACACTCCGGCGAGCCGAAACACTTCCTGAACTGCTCGATTGCGGCTGGAACGCCGGCGGCTCAAAGCCTCGATGAAGCCCTGGACTGCATCATGGCCCATCCCAATGTGGCACCGTTCATTTCCCGCCAACTCATTCAAAGGTTCACCACGAGTGATCCAGATCCAGATTACGTCCAACGCGTTGCGGCGACCTTCGATTCGGGGCGGTTCTCCTTGCCGGATGGTACATCGCTCGGAGACGGCCGCAAAGGGGACTTGAAAGCGACACTTGCTGCCGTTCTGTTTGACGAAGATGCACGGGGTGAGACTGCGCTGAGTGACCCGCAATTTGGCAAGATCCGTGAGCCGATCTTGCGGTTTACGCACTGGGCGCGTGCCTTCGATGCCGATGCCTCTTTTCCGGAATATGGCCTCGAACTCTACGACCTCAGCGATCCTTCCAGCCTTTCCCAGCACCCATACCGGGCACGTTCCGTGTTCAACTTTTATCGCCCGGGCCACATCGCGCCCGGCACTGGGTCGGGCGCCATCGGCATGACGGTCCCTGAGCTTCAACTGGTCAATGCCAGCTCCACTCCGGGTTACATGAACTTTATCAGCTTTTGGGCGTTCGGCGGCCAAAGCCAAATTCCCTATGAAGAGCTCGCCGCAGAACTTGAGGACATCGGCCTTTCAGTGCAACGAGACCGTCTCGAAAGCGCCTTTGTTCCTGACTACACAGATGAACTGGCCCTAGCCAACAATGCAGGCGCTTTGGTCGATCACCTCGACACGCTACTGACCTATAGCAGTCTTTCCGATGACACCAAATCGGCCATCACGGCCACTCTGGAGCGCGCTCCCATAGATGGACCGGCAGACACAGAGGGGTTGAATGTGCGCGTCGGCACAGCCGTCCTGCTCGTGATGAGTTCACCTGATTATCTCGTTCAGCGTTAAGGGGGCCAAAATGCGCATATCACGCAGACACGTCTTAAAGAGCATCGGCGCCGGCGCCCTTGCAACAACAGCGATGGCGGGAACGCCGGGCATGTTTACAGCCCACGCTGCCGACACCTCTGGATATAAAGCATTGGTGTGCGTCTTCCTGTTTGGCGGGCTCGACAATCACGATGTGATTATTCCATACGACCCATCCAGTTACGGCAATTTTGCGACTCTGCGGTCCTCCCTCATATCGCAACAGGGCACCAACCGGGCAAGGGAGTCACTTCTTCCTCTCACACCGGCTTCAGACACGGTGCTGCAGGGTCGGCAAATGGCGCTTCCGCCTGAAATGCCGCAGCTGAAAGCCCTCTTCGATAAGGGTGACGCGGCGATTGTCGGTAATGTTGGCCCACTCATTGAGCCAGTAAGCCGCACGCGTTTTTTAAGCGGGGCCGCCAAGCTTCCACCACGACTCTTCTCACACAATGACCAGCAAGCCACATGGCAATCGAGCGCGCCAGAAGGCGCACAGTTCGGTTGGGGCGGACTGTTCGCGGATGCCATGTTGGCATCCGGCGCAAACACGTCCCAACCCCAGTTTACCACCATCGCGACAACTGAAGTCGGCCCCTTTCTGACGGGCCGAAATGCAGTCCCCTACCGGGTCAGCACCAGCGGCGCAGCCCAGATTGACCTTCTCGAAGATTATTATGAGGGGGTCGCAGGAGAGCGAACCGAGTACCTTACCCGGGTGCGCAACCAATTGGCGGCAACGAGCTATCGCGGCGATCACATCCTGGAGCGCGATATCGCCAGTGCGTTCTCCAGTGGACTCGACACCAATGAGGCGTACGATGACGCGCGCGCCAGCGGAGTGCCGATCACAACCGCTTTTCCCGCAACTGCACTGTCCCAACAGCTGAAAGCCGTCGCCGAGACCATCAATGTGCGCGATCGACTGTTTGCCACCCGGCAAATCTTCTTCGTCGGCATTGGTGGGTTCGACACCCATTCCGGACAGGTCGGATCCCTTCCAAGACTGCTTGCGGAAATCGATGCCGGTATAGGGGCCTTCAATGCGGCCATGGCGCAAATGGGATTGACCAATGACGTCACGCTGTTCACTGCGTCAGACTTCGGGCGGACCCTTGCCGTGAATGGCGATGGCACAGACCATGGCTGGGGCGGACACTACTTTGTAGTCGGCGGGGCCGTTAATGGCGGAGACCTTTACGGCACCCTTCCCCCACCCGCTTTTGACCATGACGCAGACAGCGGTGGCGGGCGCCTGATTCCGTCGGTTTCTGTCGAACAATATGCTGCGCAACTGGGGCGATGGTTTGGCATGACAGACGCTGAATTGTCCACGGCCCTGCCAAATCTTGGCAATTTCGACCAAGGCACCGTACCATTCCTCTAGTCACGGCAAATAGTCACTTAGAAGAGCAATAACCGGATCGGTGTTCGAATTGCAACGAACTGTTCTACAATCCCAAGCGAAGGCATGCTAAGACCGCGATGCTGCCTCAGCGATTTTTAGAGCGCTTTGGGATAATCGCCTCAAAAATGGTTGAAACGATCCGTCATGGTCTCAGGGCTGAGCTGAAAAAGCATGACCGACAAATCGAGCAGATTCTGGAGAAGTTGATGGCTACGAGCAATGGAACGGTTGCTCAGGCCCATGAAAAACGCGTCGAAACACTCGAAATGTCCCTGCCGTTCAAGGCTCTTGACGGTATTTTTACCTCTGAAAAAGAGATGGTGCGGGTAGAGGGACTCGAACCCCCACGCCTCGCGGCGCTGGTACCTAAAACCAGTGCGTCTACCAATTCCGCCATACCCGCACTCCGGTAGAAGCGGGCTGTTACGTCCCCTAGCGATTCAGATCAAGGCTCCAACGCCATGAGATCGCCTAGGACCCGAGGCAATTGGGACTCAAGATCGGTGGCAATCAGGCCCGGACCGAAGCGCCGGGCCGCATCTCCGTGCATCCAGGCCGCCGCGCAGGCTGCATCGAAACTGTCCATGCCCTGGGCAAGCAAGCCGCCAATAACTCCCGACAGCACATCCCCACTACCGGCCGTTGCGAGCCATGGCGTTGCATGGGTATTGATCCGGGCGCGCCCATCCGGACAAGCAATCACTGTATCGGCCCCCTTCAAAAGAACCACGCACCCAGCGCGCGCCGCCGCCGTTCTTGCAGCTTCGATTCGGTTTTCACTGTCGGCTTCCAACGTGCCGAAGAGACGGCGAAACTCCCCGGGATGCGGCGTTAACACATCAAACGCGCGAAGTTCGGCGAACAATTCGCCAGGTTCATCCTGAAAGACAGATAAGGCGTCCGCGTCCAAAACACACCGAGCCGGAGACGCCAGAGCAGCTAGAACATTTTCCCGGGTCTCAATCGACACACCGGCCGCGGGCCCAATGACAATCGTATCAGCATCCTCAGCGTCCATGCGCAGCTCTTCTGGTGCAGAAAAAGCCTGAACCATTTCTGCCGTGACCTGGCTCGCAACCGCCAGGGTTGCCGATGGTGGACATAACAAAGTGACCAAACCAGCACCGGCTCGTAAACCTGCGCGCGCGGCCAGCCGCGCAGCGCCTGTTTGGGCGAGCCCGCCTGCAACGACGACCAAGCGGCCACGTGCATGTTTATGGGTTTCATCGACCGGCCAAGGTAGATCATCCATCCAATCTGCCGGAACATTTTCGCCCGTCATATCAATTATGGGTACGTCAATATCTGCAATTGCGACCTGACCGCAGCGCGAGCGGCCCGGCACAAGGACATGAGCGGGTCTCAAGGCGGCAAACGTAACGGTGAAATTGGCTTGGAAAGCGGGTCCGCGGGCCCTGCCTGTGAGACCATCAACCCCCGACGGCACATCCACACTCACCACGGGGCCGGATTGACTCGCCAGTTCCGCGGCCGCGCCGGACAAACGCCGCGCTAATCCTGAACCAAAGAGCGCATCCAGCGTCACATCGCCCTCAGCCGACACAGCGTCTTCCAGACTGGCAATCTCGTCGTTCCAGTCGGCGGCAGCCAAAGCCGCATCGCCTTTGAGCGCAGCCCGGTCCACGGAGCAAAAGACGCGCACATCCCTGCCAAGGACCGAGAGCGCTCTTGCCGCAACAAAGCCGTCTCCACCGTTCCCGCCCGGGCCGCACAATATGCGGACAGGACCATCGGGGAACCAGGACTGGAGATGGGCTGCAACGGCCTCGCCAGCGCGCCGCATCAACAAATAGCCCTGTGTGCCATCTGCGATGACCTTGGCTTCTGCTGTGCGCATTGCAGCGGGGGTGATGACGGGGCGTTCCATACTCACCGCCCTATAGGTTTGCTCGATTGCAATCAATCAGGCAGCAGCGAGCAATTCCTTTGCGTTACCCAGCTCAGCAACTTGTTTCAACGCATGGTGGTAAGCGTCTGGTTTAGCAATATTCAGACGTTTGCGGGCATCGGGCAAAGGTTCATGCATCAGCGCAATGATGTCCTCCTCGATTAGCATTTGAGCTGCCTGACCATTGCGCTTGCCTTCCCGATAGCACGCCATGACGTCAATCTCCCGCGGCAACGCCTTCCGGATCTGGCGCGCGCCCATATAGGCAATGAAGATAACACCATTTCCCCCATGCTGGCCCCAGGTGAAACTCAGCAGAGACGCCTCGCCAAGGGCATCGCGGCCATAACCGCTCAGCACATGAAACAAATCGTGGGTGTCCCTAAGCCGATCACCAAACCACTCGATTGTATCGCCAAAGCGCACCTTGTAAAATTTTTCGGACTCGTCCACGAGCCCCTGGGCGGAGAGTCCCTCACGCCGCATGAAACGCAGATAGGCTTGTCCGACGCTATCTTCTGGTAGTTGCTCAATCCAGGTATGGTCATCAAGAAGAGGCGGAAGCTCGCGGCGCTCAGCCAAACGCGCCGCGCCCTTTTCGGAGGCAGCAAAGCGTTCCAGAAGCCTCAGAAGATTGCCGCCATTCAACGCCTCGATGATATGAAACACCTGCTCTGTGTCTTCTTTGTCTGCGATCAGACGGCGCATGCGGGATATTGCCTTGAGTGGCTTCATCCGTGAGCGCTTTCGATCAGGATGCAGAAAGGCGTGTTCGACCATGATATCCTCCGTGCCCATTTCTTAGCATAAGCGACCAAAAAAACAATGACGCTGGCGTCAACTTCGTATGCACAACAGTTAACCAACGGCGCACATTTGTTGATCACACAAACCTGAGATCGACACCTGCGGGGTTCCCCCTATGGTCAGCTCTCAGCCCGATGCTAATCCAAGGCCACCGACAACGCCAAATCGGGAGAGGCCGGGTGAAAAAAATAGAAGCGATCGTCAAACCGTTCAAATTAGATGACGTAAAAGAGGCGCTCCACGGGATCGGCTTACAGGGCATGACTGTGGTCGAAGCCAAGGGCTTCGGTCGCCAACGGGGACACACGGAATTGTATCGTGGCGCGGAATACGTCGTGGACTTTCTTCCAAAGCTCAAGATCGAACTCATCATTCCCGACGCCGATGTCGATAAGGCAGTCGAGGCGATATCCGCGGCTGCCAAGACAGGAAAGATTGGAGACGGGAAGATATTTGTTTCCGATGTGGCAGACGCCGTTCGGATCAGGACAGGCGAGCGCGGCGACCTCGCCTTATGAAAGCCTGGCGGAGCGGACTGCGCGCTTTCCGCCCCGCAAACCATTGACGTAAAGTCGCCTGACGCGTTTGTTTCTGAATCGAAATACGCCTCACAAACCCAGACAAGAAATCAAAAGGGCTGAGCATGTCTGAAGACCTCTTAAAGCAGATTACCGACGACCAAGTTGAGTTTGTCGACCTCCGTTTCACGGATCCAAAGGGAAAGATGCAGCACGTCACCTTCGACAAATCGTTGGTCGATGCCGACTTCTTCACCGATGGGCAAATGTTTGATGGATCCTCCATCTCAGGATGGAAGGCCATCAATGAGTCCGACATGACGCTGATGCCGGATACGGCGACGGCGATCATTGATCCCTTCTATCAGCAAAAGACGATGGCGATCTTTTGCGACATCCTTGATCCGATGACAGGCCAGGCCTATGGTCGAGATCCACGGACAACGGCAAAAAAAGCAGAAGCCTACCTTCAATCGACCGGTGTCGGCACGACCGCTTATTTCGGTCCGGAAGCCGAGTTCTTCGTTTTTGACGACGTGCGATGGAACACAGAGCCACACAATACAGGCTATGCATTCGACTCGACTGAGCTGCCAGCGAACACAGGCAAAGTCTACGAAGGCATCGGCAATATGGGCCACCGGCCCGGGCCAAAAGGCGGTTATTTTCCTGTCCCGCCAGTAGACTCAGAACAGGATATGCGATCGGAAATGCTCACCGTGATGGATGAAATCGGCCTTGAGCCGGAAAAACATCACCACGAAGTGGCACCAGCCCAACATGAACTCGGGATGCGGTTCTCGACCCTCACGACTATGGCCGATCGCCTTCAATTGTATAAATACGTGATCCACAATGTCGCCGCGTCTTATGGCAAGACCGCCACGTTCATGCCGAAGCCATATTTCAATGACAACGGCTCGGGTATGCACGTTCACCAGTCAATCTGGAATGGCAGCACGCCGCTTTTCGCCGGTGACCAATATGCAGACCTGAGCGAATCGTGCCTGTTCTACATTGGCGGCATTATCAAACATGCGCGCGCCCTCAATGCACTGACCAATGCCTCAACCAACAGCTACAAGCGGCTGGTTCCCGGCTTCGAAGCGCCCGTGATGCTCGCCTACTCGGCCCGCAACCGGTCTGCCTCGATCCGTATCCCATACAGCCCGAGCCCGAAGGGAAAGCGCCTCGAGACCCGGTTCCCGGATCCAACAGCAAACCCCTATCTTGCCTTCGCAGCCCTCCTTATGGCCGGGCTCGACGGTATCGAAAACCGGATCCATCCCGGCGACGCGATGGACAAAGACCTTTACGACCTGCCCCCTGAAGAAGCCAGTTCCATTCCGCAGGTCTGTGGATCCCTTCGAGAGGCCTTGTCAGCGCTAGATGCCGACAGGGATTTCCTGAAAAAAGGCAACGTCATGGATGACGACCAAATCGATGCCTACATCGATTTGAAAATGGAAGACGTGATGGCGCTTGATCTCCACCCCCACCCGGTGGAATTCGACATGTATTACAAGGTCTAGCCAGAGCCTTGGAAAATCACGATTCGACCCAGCCAATAGGCTGGGTCGAAAACATTTTTCGGCCAATCAAGACGTTCTTGAACTGGCAAGGAATGTTCTGATTTGATGGTCGGAAAGGTCATGGCGGTAACAATATGGGCTGGCTCCACCCGGTCTCGAATAGGCACTTCTTCCACCACACGGAGCGCCATTTCGCATTACGCTATACGGACATGGACAGCGCCCGGAATATTGGGCAATTGAGACACGGATTATCAAATCTGCCGCTTCATCAATGGACCTTGAATCTACCGCCAACGCATTCGAGCCCTGTTGAACGGTCTCTTGGCTCTGAACCTGATAGACCAAAGCAAGGCCCACCAGAGCCGCCATCCCGGAATATTTCGAACTGATCCTCATACTTTAGACAATCGGCAGATAGGATTTGTGCCGCGTTAAATCAGGTTTTCAAATTTCGGTCATTGGAGCCGTTTAGACGCTAATTCGCCTTGTTTTCGCCCCCGCAGCACGACAACACTTCAATATGCTGAGTGTCGTCATCTATTTTGGGGCTTATATCTTCTTCCCATTTCTTGCATTGGCCGCTCTCGCTGTGGCCCGTGGCGACCGCATCATTCGCGGGTTGGCGATTTTGGCTCTGATACCCGCTTGTATCCTGGCTTGGGCCCGCTTTGTTGAACCGGCCATCCTGAATGTGAAACGCGCCGACATTCTCTTGCCTGGCGCCACGAAGGAAACATCGGCGATCCGGGTTGCGTTGTTTGCCGATACCCATTTCGGGAAATTTGGCAACGCCCTCCCGATGGCACGCATCGTCGAAACCGTAAATCGCCAGGACGTGGATCTCGTTCTTTTGGCAGGTGACCTAGTATATCACCCGAAACAGACTCAAATCACCACAGAGATTTCTGCCTTGGAGGGGCTGCAGGCTCCGGTGCTGGCAATTCTGGGCAACCATGATGTCGGCAAGCCGGGGCGAGACAACCGTGAGGCCGTCCGATCTGCTTTTACTGCGGTGAACATTCCCCTGCTCGAGGATGAGGCTAAGCTCATTCGCTTGAACGGGCGCACGCTTGCCGTCTCTGGCCTGCGTGACTTGTGGGACGACCGAGCGCTCAATACGGCTTTTGCAGCGGATATTCCTCCAGATGTTCCACACATTACGCTAGCTCATAATCCTGATACGGCAATGTATCTGTCGCAGGATTTTGAATACGACCTCATGCTTTCCGGCCATACCCATGGTGGGCAGATCCGCCTGCCCTTTTTCTACAGGGCCGCCATCCCTTGCGAGGGCGATTGGGACAAGGATCTTCACACTTGGCGCGATGCAGGCGGTATAGACCGGCAGGTGTGGGTGACCAGCGGGACCGGTATGGTCGGCTTGCCCTTTCGGTTCCTCCAGCCTCCCAGGATTGATATACTCACCCTCCATCTTCCAGAGGCCTCATCGGTGCAATGAAACGCTTCGTCTTTTCCCTTGCCATGACCCTGGCCAGCTCCGCGCTGCTTCTTACCTCGTGCCAATCGAGCCCGCCGACCGCCCGTGAACAGGCCGATCTCTGCGATATCTTCGACGATCGCAAAAATTGGTACCGCGCCGCGGCGGAGGCCGAGCGCGCCTGGGGCGCCCCTATCGCCCTGCAAATGGCCATCATGCAGGCCGAGAGCAGTTTTGAAGCCGATGCACGGCCACCCCGAGAGCGCAGGTTTTTTGGATTGCTGCCCGGCGGACGACCCAGTTCTGCCTATGGCTACGCTCAAGCTCTGGATGGGACCTGGGAGACCTACAAACGGGCCAGTAGAAACAATGGCGCTGAACGAGACGATTTTGACGACGCCGTCGACTTCATAGCCTGGTACACCAGCGAGTCGCGCAAACAAGCAGGCCTCTCCTTCAGCAATGCCAGCGCGCATTATCTCGCTTATCACGAAGGGTGGGCGGGATATCGGCGTGGTAGCTATCGCAGCAAGGGGTGGCTGGTGAGCAAAGCAAGCCGGGTTGGCGCGGTGGCCGACCGATACGATCGCCAATTGGAAGAGTGCGAAGGGCGGCTGAAACGCGGCTGGCTCCCTTTTTTCTAGGGCCCTTTCCGATCAATTTGCACCGTTTGGTCGTTTGATTTTTCGTCAGGGCCGGGCGCTTGGCGTTCGGCGATGCGCGCATCGTTGGTCGGTACGCGACGACGAGCCTGGCGGAAAGGGCCCTAGGCCGCGGCGTTCAAGCCCTGGACGCGCCCAGAGCCGCTTTCCAATGCTTGGTGCGGGAGGCCTGTTCGGCTTGGTCCCGGCGAAACGCCGTAAACACGCCAAGCTTCGCGTCAGGGGCCCGTCCCTCGCCGAGCGCGATCAGATGCTGGTAATACCAAGCCATGCTGCCAAAGGCGTTCAGCGCCTTGATCAGACCGATGGGCGAATTCGGGCCGAGTAGCGCGGTTGGGCCGAGACGAAGCTGGTCTTCAAAGCGCGGCAGCGCGTCGATCTCTCCGGAAAGGAGCCGGCTGGGCAAATCGGTCTCGACACAAAGCGGCCTTCCAATTCCGATGAGGTCTGCCTCTCCCAAGGCAAGCGCATCATCCATTGCGGCGCGCGAGCGAAAGCCGCCCGTCACCATGACCGGCATCTTGGCACGGGTTTTCACGCTTCGGGCATATTCAAGGAAGTACGCCTCCCGCAACCGCGTACTGTCGCGCACCTTGGGGGCCTCAGCGGGTTTCAGACCCTCCTGGTTCATCATCTTCGGCTGTTCATAGGACCCACCGGAAATCTCTAGCAGGTCGACACCCAAATCGTTGAGCATATCGACGACAGCGAGACAGTCTTCATGGCTGAACCCTCCCTTCTGGAAGTCGGCTGAATTGAGCTTTACCGCCAAGGTGAACCCATCACCGCCCTCACGCTTGGCCGCAGACACACACTCGCGCAGGAGCCTGGCCCGGTTTTCCAAAGGACCACCCCAATCGTCCTCACGGCGATTGGCAAGCGGGTTAAGAAACTGACTGATGAGATAGCCGTGGGCGGCGTGGATTTGGACCCCGTCAAATCCAGCGTCTCGGGCGACCTTTGTGGCATTCCCCATATTCGCGATCACCCGGGCGATGTCTTTGACCTCCATGGCGCGCGGCTGCCCGAAGAACTTGCCAGGCAAGTCCAGCGCCACAGCACTTGGCGCTGCAGGTCGCTCATTAATGGCGATCGGCGTTTGCCGACCCGCATGGGAAATCTGCATGATCACCGGTGCGCCGCCAGCCTTTGCGGCTGCCGCGAAAGCTGCCAGCGCCCCCATCTCTTCATTGGATGGCGCCCCTTCAATGACGACGTTTCCAGCCTTCTCCAAATGATGCCGGTCCACCTGAACATTGCCAGTGATCTGAAGACCTATGCCGCCCTCGGCCCACTTTTGATAGAGCGTTGCCAGATGCCCGGTGGCCCGGTTCTGCGCATTGGCCAAGCCTTCTGTCATGGCCGCCTTGACCAATCGGTTTGGCAAAAACAGGCCTGACGGCAACGTTAGAGGCGAGGAAATATCGGTCACAGTCAGCTTCCCATTTTGAAATCCAGCGTGCTGCGTTGCAGCCGGCCTTTACCATCCCTTAACCGCAATCGCGGCGATTTGGGAGAACCAAGGGAGGCAATCATGGATACGCACCTGCACACCCTAATCACCGCTCACTACTGTCGGTCGACCCACCACTACATCGTCATGGATGCCCTTAAGCGTCTGACGGGACCCCATGCCGACGGCTGGCGGCGGCTCCTGCTTCACGAATACAAGCAATTGCTGAAAGGTGCTAAGGCGCCAGATTCCGAATTCAAGGATTTCAAGAACCATGTCTTGCATGTGGGCGGCGCGGTAGAGTGGGGCGGTGCGCGTGGGGCGGCAACAGACTGGTACAATCGAGCGGTCGACTTTCTCGCGGCAGAACGCTGGAGTGCAGCATCCTATGCACTCGGCGTGTTGAGCCACTATTATGCCGACCCGATTCAACCCTTTCACACGGGCCAGACAGAGGCCGAGGGCGCAGTCCATCGGGCCCTTGAATGGAGCATTTTCAAATCTCGTCCCGCACTTCGAGACCGGATCGATGCGCTGGATCCAGTCAGAATCATTGGCGGGGACGACACCAATTTCGTCTCTGACATGGTCGGCGCAGGCGCCAGAGTGTCCCATGCCCACTACGAAACGTTTATCGATCATTATGATCTGGATGCAGGCACCAAAACGCCCGAAGACGGACTGGACGAAGCGTTGCTCGATGCAACGGCGCGCCTGCTCGCACATGCGATTGGTGGCGTGGCACACCTCTTCGAACGCGCTTTTGCAGACGCCAAGGTCACGCCAAAACCGATCATGCTGAGCTTGGATGTTGCAGTCGCCGAAATCGGGAAACCGCTGCGCAAAATCCTTTCCAAAATCCAGGACACCAGCACACGCAAGGCTGTGGAAGCAGCCTATGCGGAGTACCAGGCCACCGGAAAAGTGATAGACCAACTTTCAGATGATGACGCAGCCATTCGCGCTCTGCATGCCCGAGAAGTGCGCAAGGTCACACTGGAGGCTCTGGACGCAGAGATCCCGGCACCCATTGGTAGAAAGCATGAAAGGACAACTCCCAGGCCGGCAGCCATAGAGATAACCGAGCCGGCAGGGGCGTCTGCACCTGCTCCCAAATTGGCCGACCCAATGCCCTTGATTGCGCGCGAAGCGGCCCAACCGCCTGAGCAAGCCGGTCCTGCATCGACAGACGCCGAAACGGCGGCGCCAGCGCCTTCCACAGAGACGCCGGATACAAACGCTTCCTTTAAACCGCCGACCCGTACCACGGGTCTTAACGAAAAAAGCGACGTGGTCGATGCTCCATCCATCGGCAAGCGAACGGCACGCCATCTCCGCCGGGTCCATGTCGTCACCATCGCAGACCTGTTAATGGCGGACCCGACTTCCCTGGCTGCTGAAATCAACCTTCGCCATATCACAGCCGCTGCCATCTCGGACTGGCAAGACCAGACCCGCCTCAAGATGGCCCTCCCCTCGCTGCGCGTGCACGATGTGCAGATCCTCGTCGGCGCAGGCATCCGAAGTGTTGACGCGCTAAGAGCAGCATCAGCCGCGTCACTGTTTAAAGCCGCGACCGTATTTGCCCGTACGCCGGCCGCAGAGCGCATTATCCATGATGCAGACAAGCCCACCCTGGATGAAGTCGATGGGTGGATTTCGAAGGCAAATGCGCAGACGGGTTAACGTTGAGCGGTGTTTCATTAACCGCACCGAAAGACTCCCGGCGGGAATATCAGCGTCAATTATTCGCCCGCCGCGCATTCGTCTGCTAGGGAGTCAGCCTTGCCTGCCACCAATCAAGCCAAACTGTTCCAAGACATGACCGCAACGCCCCAGACGCCCGAAGGCTATAGCGCCAAAGACATCGAAGTTCTCGAAGGACTGGAGCCGGTCAGAAAACGGCCTGGAATGTATATCGGCGGGACCGACGAGCGGGCCTACCACCACCTCTTCGCAGAAGTGCTCGACAACTCGATGGACGAAGCCGTGGCGGGCCATGCGTCCTGGATCGAGGTTAAACTGGACGCAGACGGTTTCCTTACCGTGATCGACAATGGACGGGGTATTCCCGTCGACCCGCACCCAAAGTATCCCAACAAATCGGCGCTGGAGGTGATCATGACCACGCTCCATGCAGGCGGAAAGTTCTCAAGCAAGGCGTATGAAACCGCAGGCGGGCTTCATGGTGTGGGTATCTCCGTCGTAAATGCGCTGTCGGAGCGCGTGGAAGTGGATGTGGCCCGCGACCGGAAGCTTTATCGTCAAGCCTTTGTGCGTGGCCTTCCCGAAGGCGGGTTGGAATTGATTGGTGCGGCGCCCAATCGGCGCGGCACATCGGTGCGTTTCAAGCCAGATATTGAGATTTTCGGGCCCAAACTCAGATTCAAGCCTTCCCGCCTTTATCAGATGGCCCGCTCCAAGGCGTATCTCTATCGCGGCGTGGAAGTGCGCTGGTCCTGTGACCCGTCCCTGTTACCCGAAGGTGCAAAAATCCCAGCAGAAGCGGTGCTGACTTACCCCAACGGCCTGGCCGACCAGCTTGCCGAAGTGTTCGCGGGCAAGGCCACGCTTACAGAACATGCTTTTACGGGCCTGGTCGAAACAGGCGAAGGCAAGGTGGAATGGGCCATCAGCTGGACGGCCGCCGGTTTCGGGGAGGCCGATGGCTTCTCGCGCAGTTATTGTAACACAGTGCCCACACCCGATGGCGGCACCCATGAAGCCGGCTTGCGCAGCGCCATCACCAAAGGCTTGCGCAACTATGGCGAGTTGACGGGCCAAAAAAAGGCCAATGCGGTCACTGCCGATGACGTCATGAGCCATGCTGGCATTCTCTTATCCGTGTTTATTCGCGGGCCGGAATTTGTCGGCCAGACCAAAGACAAGCTGTCGACCACTGCGGCCTTCCGTTTGGTGGAAAATGCGGTGCGTGATCGGTTCGACCATTGGCTGGCGGCCAGCCCGAAGGAATCCAACAACCTCCTGGAATGGGCGATGGACCGGGCCGATGAGCGCGCCAAGCGGCGCAAGGCCAAGGAGATCCAGCGCAAATCAGCAACCAAGAAGCTCCGCCTGCCTGGCAAGTTGGCCGACTGTGCCAATCGAGGCCCGGAAGACACCGAGCTGTTCCTGGTTGAGGGCGACTCGGCTGGCGGCAGCGCCAAGCAGGCGCGCGACCGCAAGACCCAGGCCATCTTGCCCCTGCGCGGCAAGATCCTGAACGTGGCGTCTGCCAGCGACGACAAGCTTATGAAAAACGCCGAACTTGGCGACTTATCCCTGGCGCTTGGTTCGCCACTCGGGCGCAGGTTCAGCCTCGACGACCTGCGCTATGAGAAGATTATTATCATGACGGATGCCGATGTGGACGGGGCCCACATCGCGGCCCTGCTGATCACCTTCTTCTACAAGATGACTCCGGGCCTGATCGAAGACGGACGGCTCTATCTCGCCATGCCGCCGCTCTATCGCCTTTACAACAAAAAAGGCAAATCAGTTTACGCGATGGACGACGCACAAAAAGACGCCTTGATGGCGTCCGAGTTCAAAGCGGGGGAAAAAGTCGAAATCGGCCGGTTCAAGGGCTTGGGCGAGATGAATCCTGGCCAGCTGAAAGAGACCACAATGGACCCGGCCAGCCGGGTATTGGCCCGTGTCACACTCCCAGATTCCATGGACGAGTTGATTGAAACGCGACCTGCCGAAATCATCGAGACTTTGATGGGCCGCAAGGCAGAGCTGCGCTACCAGTTCATCCAGGATAATGCCAAATTTGCCGACGATCTCGATATCTAATCCGTTTACGGATGGCCGACCGACCCAAACCACTGTCACAGTAAAGCGATTTCGTGTTCCCGGGCATTCTGAATCGAGGAGGACGCGCCTATGCCAAAGGTCGATCGCGCAACTGCAGCGTGCTACGAACGAGCGGCCTACCCCGGCAAGCTCGTGGACAGAACGAAAGGCTGCTGGAAGACGCAACTCGGTGATCCGTTGGGTTTGACGCAAATGGGGGTAGGCGAAGTGACGCTGGAACCTGGGAGCGCAACAGGCCTTCTGCACTATCACCATGGCGCAGACGAACTCGTGTACGTGCTAGAAGGCGAAGTTACGCTGATCGAGGAAGGCCAACCTGACACCGTTCTGGTCGCAGGCGATGCAGTTGGATGGAAAGCTGGTGCTAAGATCGGTCATACGATTGAAAACCGGTCAGATGAGCCGGCGCGCATTCTGGAATCTGGCACGCGCCCGACTGAGGACACCGCCATCTATGTGGGCCTTGACCTTTTCTACAGAGCCCGAAATGGCGCCGATATCAAAATCCGCCGGCACTCGGGCAAACCCTACAATCCGGGTAAAGAAGTCGATCCGATGGATGATCCTGCAATCGAGGATCGGGGCTAGACCTGTGGACCGCCCGCCGGTGCATAATCGACACCGGTAAGATAAAGGCCATCTGGCGGCGCGACCGGGCCGCAGGCGCTCCGGTCAGCGGCAGCAAGGATCTCCGCGATCCAGCCTGGCGGGCGCTTGCCACGGCCCACTTCGCCCAGGGACCCCACCATCGAGCGCACTTGGCGATGCAGGAATGCTCGCGCTCGGCACGTGATCTCAACTCGGTCATCGCGGCGTGACACGGAAATGGCATCCAACGTCCGCATGGGACTTTCCGCCTGGCACTGGGCATCGCGGAACGTCGTGAAGTCGTGGCGACCGAGCAGGTACTGCGCTCCGTCGTCCATGGCCCCTGCGTCGAGCGGCGGGGCCACGCGCCAAACGAGCCCAGCCTCAAAGGTGAGATCGGCGCGGCGATTGGCTATGGTGTAGCGATAATGGCGGGCCGTGGCGCTGAAACGGGCGTGGAAGTCATTACCAACCTCGCAGGCGCGCACTATGGCCACCGGGTCCGGGCGCATATGGTAGTTCAGCGCATCGGCGACGGTGTCGCCATCCCTGGGCGTGACGAGGTCAACATGGGCAACTTGCCCGGTTGCGTGCACGCCGGCATCGGTGCGTCCCGCGCCATAGACCGTGACGGGCGCGCCATCGAGCGCGGCTGCAGCCCGCTCGATCGTCTCCTGCACCGAGGGCCGGCCGACCTGGCGCTGCCAGCCGAAAAACGGTCGACCATCATACTCAATGTCCAGGCGGTATCGTGTCATGTCAGGCGCGTGCCGGCGGCGATGGGTGAGCCGCGCAGGAAGTCCGCCGCTGCCATGGTTCCGCGGCCCGGACGTTGGAGGCGGAGAATCTGGACCGCTCCTTCACCGCAAGCAACAGTGAGCGCATCGTCAAGGACATGGCCCGGTTCGCCCTGCGGCGTGTTGGCTTCAAGGGGCGCGACGGCGCTCATCAACGCCTTGATACGCAGCGGCTCTGCCTCTCGGGACGGGGTCCATTCGAACCAGGCCCCCGGAAAGGGCGACAACCCGCGGATTTGGCAGTCAATCTCGGCGGCGGGGCGGGACCAGTCGATGCGCTGGTCAGCTGCGGTGATCTTCGAGGCGTAGGTGACGCCGTCTTCAGGCTGGGCCATTGGCACCAGCGAACCATCGGCCCAACCGGCAAGGACGGGTGGAGCGAGGTCGGCGGCAAGGCCGGCCAGGCGGTGATGTAAGTCCTCCGCAGTGTCGAAAGGAAAGATGCGGCAGTATTCCGAGGCCAGGACCGGCCCCGTATCGAGCCCGGCTTCCATCACCATGGCATCGACACCGGTCAGGGTGTCACCCGCCATGATGGCGCGTTGTATTGGCGCAGCGCCGCGCCATCGCGGCAGGGTGGAGGCATGCAGGTTCATGGCGCCGATGCGCGATGCGTCAAGAATGGCCTGGGGCAGGATCAGTCCATAGGCGATCACCACGGTGGCATCGGCCATAAGTGCTGCAAAATCGGCCTGGGCTGCGGGAGACTTCAGCGATTTCGGCGTGCGAACAGGCAGGCCAAGCGCTTCGGCATGGGCGTGGACCGGTGTTGGCCGCAGCGTCTTGCCACGCCCGGCGGGCTTTGGCGGCTGTGTGTAGACACAGACGATCTCATGGCCTGCAGCCAGAACCGCATCCAACGTCGGGACGGAGAAGCCGGGACTGCCCATGAAAGCGATGCGGAGGGAAGGCGTCATTCGGCAAACTCATATTGAAGCGAGACCGCGCGCCGCGCGCAGCTGCGCTTAATCCAGCAGCTTGGCAGATGGTCGGCACGTAGAGAGTCCAGCCACCTTGCAGCTGTCAGGATACACCCAACGGGAAACTTGGCTCCAATGGTGTCATAATCCAGCGGCCCGGTGCGCTTACGCAGCATCTGTGCGCGACTTTTGGCGCCGGCCTTTACGCACTTTCTCGACAGCCCTTTGTCGCTTAAGCCGCGACAAATAATCGATGAAAAGCGTGCCCTCCAAATGGTCCATCTCGTGCTGGATACAAACAGCGTAGAGCCCCTCAGCCCATTCTTCTACTGGGTTCCCGTCATAGTCGAGGTATCGCAGGCGGCAGCGGACAGGCCGGTCAACGTCATCGAAGACATCGGGTACAGACAAGCAGCCCTCCTCATAAGGAGCGACATCATCGACCGTTTCGAGTATTTCCGGATTCACGAAATATCTTGGCTTTCGATCTTCATTCTCAGCCGAAAGGTCCATCACGATCACGCGCAGGGGAACACCAACCTGGATCGCCGCCAGCCCGATCCCCGGTGCGGCATACATCGTCTCAA